>NZ_JAMYSB010000015.1:0-144772 GCF_040321695.1 Mesorhizobium sp. M0292 | reverse complement strand
CCCCGGGGGGGGGGGGCGCCGGCGCCGGGCGCGGGGGCGCCGGCCCGGCCCGGCGGGGGGCGCGCCCCCCCCCCCGCGGCCCGCTGCCGGCGCCCGACCTCCCCCATCGAGGGGGAGGTAGGTCTTTGCGCCAGCAGCCGCAGCCACATGTATTGCGCGGTGTTGGTGTCCTGGTACTCGTCGACGAGGATGTATTTGAAGCGCTTGTGGTAGTCCTTCAGCACGTCCGGATTGGCGCGGAAGATGCGGATCGGGTGGCAGAGCAGATCGCCGAAGTCGCAGGCGTTCAGCGTCTTCAGCCGCTCCTGATAGGCCTTGTAGAGTTCCCGGCCCTTGCCGTTGGCGAAGCTGCGCGCGTCGCCCTCGGCAATGTCGGCGGGGCCTTGGCCCTTGTTCTTCCAGCCGTCGATCATCTGCGCGAACTGCTTGGCCGGCCAGCGCTTGTCGTCGAGGCCTTCGGCCTGGATCAGCTGCTTGATCAGCCGTACGACATCGTCGGTGTCGAGGATGGTGAAATCGGATTTGAGCCCGGCCAGCTCAGCGTGGCGGCGCAAGAGCTTGACGCCGATGGAGTGGAAGGTGCCGAGCCACGGCATGCCCTCGACGGCTTCGCCGACGAGATGGCCGATGCGCTGCTTCATCTCGCGCGCGGCCTTGTTGGTGAAGGTCACCGCCAGGATCTGCGAGGGGAAAGCCCTGCCGGTGGCCAGGATATGGGCGATGCGGGTGGTCAGCACGCGGGTCTTGCCGGTGCCGGCGCCGGCCAGCACCAGGACCGGGCCTTCGGTGGTTTCCACCGCCAGCCGCTGCTCGGGGTTGAGGCCGTTGAGATAATCGGGCGCGCTGTTGGGGCCGCTGCGGGCCGCCATGGCGCGCGCGGCTATGCCCGACGGGGCCGCAGGCCGCGCATTGGGTTCGTCGAAAAAGGGCATGTCTTCCGCAAAGCCGGACATCTCCCCCGAATGTAGTGATTCGGGAGCGAAAGACCAGAAGTGTCTACGTTTTGTTCTGCTAAAGTGCCCGATACTGCGGCTCAGGCCTTTCGGTAACCGAGCGCGACGAACAATCGATGTCCGAACGAGCGCGCTTCCTCTGTCATCACCATGCCAAAGGCCGTCAGCATCTGGTCGTAATAGCGGCTGCCCGCGGGTGACGCCAGGAATGTCGAGTACAGTCTGAGATCGCCGAGCGAGAGATCCCGGTACGTATAAGCGCTACCCTGGATGGCATTCTGTTCGCTGTTCTGGCGAATTTTCACGGATTGCTGACGCACCAGCGCCATGATCTGTTCGTCCGACAGAGGCTTTCCGGCTGCGCCCAGCATCCCCGTAACCATCGCGTAGCTCATGTTCAGCGCTATCGCCTCGCCGGTGTCGACAGCGCTGATATCGTCGATGATCTTGCGGTACAATTCGAGCCGGGCTGGATCCTTGGTCGGAAGCTCGGCGAGGATTTGCTTGCCCTCTGTCTTCTTGCTTTGCCTGCCTTCCGGGCCAGACGACTGAATTTCCAAAGCGGTGACGTGCTTGCCCAACGGGGAAGCGTAAAACGCTGCGAGGTCGGACAGATCGGTGGCCGACAGCCTGTCCGCCATCCGCGATTCGATGGCAGTCTCCATTTTGACTGCGTCGAAGGCGCCTTCCAGCGCGACCGACAAGGCGTCCTGGAAATTTGCCGGTAACGGTTCGGGTATGGATTTCGTGGCTGCGGCGATGCCGGGACCGATGCCCATCAGCATCTCGTGAAAGCCGTTTGCCTTGTTGATCTCGCTAAGCGTCTGTGCCGGCGCGGCCACTGTGCCGGCCGTGAGCGCGACGAAGCTACAGAGGACAAGGACTACGCGCGTCAGAGGCGAGGCGAATAACGTCACTCTGGTTGCTCCTGATGGTTGGTCCAAAGCAGACTGCTGGAAAACCCGGATGCCGGCAAGGCGGGATTGCCACCTTGGCGTGTGGCCTCGAAAAACGCCCTGTTACGCAAGAGAGCCTGCGGCATGGCCTTTTGGTTTCGCCATGGATCGCTCCCCGGCGGCTTGACAGGCACGGCGGCCGGGAGAAGGTTGTACCGCGGGGGGCAGGATTGGCATACCTTTGCCCATGGCCGCGTCGCGGAATGCGCATCAGTCGAAGGAGTATCGTCTTGGCTGTCGTCATCACCTCCCTCATCCTGTTCCTCATCGGCCTCGCACTTGGCGGCGGCGGCGTCTGGCTCGCGATGCTGGGCGGCAGCTGGTACTATGTCGTCACCGGTCTCGCCTTCCTCATCGCCGCATGGCTGCTCTTCCGGCGCAAATCGACGGCGCTCTGGCTCTACGCGGCGATCGTGCTCGGCACGCTGGCCTGGGCGGTGTGGGAAATCGGCTTCGACTGGTGGGAACTCGGACCGCGCGGCGGCATCATCGTGCTTCTGGCGCTGTGGCTGCTGACGCCTTGGGCAAGGCGGGGCCTGACCGGCCCCGACGCGCGAGCGCCGCTCATTCTGGCCGTGCTCGCTTCGCTCGCCGTCGCCGGTTATTCGATGACGGCCGATCCCAAGGACATCGCCGGCGACCTCAGCGCCGACAAGGTGACGCCGACTGCCGATCTCGGCGGCAACGTGCCTCCGGGTGAATGGCACTTCTACGGCCGCACGCAATTTGGCCAGCGCTATTCGCCGCTCGACCAGATCACGCCCGAAAATGTCGCCAAATTGCAGCCGGCCTGGACATACCAGACCGGCGACGTGAAAGGGCCGGACGATGTCGGCGAAACCACCTATCAGGTGACGCCGCTGAAGGTGGGCGACGCGCTCTATATCTGCACGCCGCACAATTTCGCCATCGCCATCGATGCCGCCACCGGCAAGGAGAAATGGCGTTTCGATCCCAAGATCAAGCTCGACAAGGACCGCCAGCACCAGACCTGCCGCGGCGTGTCCTATTATGCCGATGCCAAGATCGCCGCCGGCCAGCCTTGCGCGACGCGCGTCTATCTGCCGACCTCGGATGCGCGGCTGATCGCGCTCGACGCCGCCAACGGCCAGGTCTGCCCGTCCTTCGCCGAAGCCGGCACGCTCAATTTGTTGACCAACATGCCGTATCCGAAGTCGGGCTATTATTACTCGACCTCGGCGCCGCTGATTGCGGGCGGCAAGATCATCATCGGCGGCGCGGTCAACGACAATTATTCGACGCAAGAGCCGTCCGGCGTCATCCGGGCCTTCGACGTCGACACCGGCGCCCTGGTGTGGAACTGGGATTCCGGCAATCCGGACCAGACAACGCCGCTGGCGGCAGGCCAGACCTACACCCACAACTCGCCCAACATGTGGTCGACGGCAAGCGCCGACGAGAAGCTCGGCCTGCTCTATGTGCCGCTCGGCAACCAGACGCCGGACCAGCTCGGGATGGGCCGCAGCGCCAATGTCGAGAAGTTTTCCTCCTCGATCACCGCGCTCGATCTGGCCACCGGACAAGTGCGCTGGGTGCGGCAGACCGTGCATCACGACCTCTGGGACATGGATGTGCCGGCACAGCCGACCCTGGTCGACATCACCACCGCTGCCGGCGTCGTTCCGGGCCTGGTTGGACCGACCAAGCAGGGCGACCTCTACGTGCTCGACCGGCGCAGCGGCGAGCCGATCATCCCGATCAAGGAAGTGCCGGCGCCGGGCGGCGCTGTCGAGGGCGATCACACGTCGCCGACGCAGCCGGTCTCGGATCTCTCCTTCAATCCGAGGCCGCTGACCGGCGCCGACATGTGGGGCATCACCATGTTCGACCAGCTGGCCTGCCGGATCGAATTCCAGGGCCTGCGCTACGAGGGCCGCTACACCCCGCCATCGGTGCAGGGGTCGCTGGTCTATCCCGGTAATTTCGGCACATTCAACTGGGGCGGCGTCGCCGTCGATCCGGTGCGGCAGGTGATGTTCGGCATGCCGACCTATCTGGCGTTCAAATCGCAGCTCATTCCGCGCGACCAGGTGCCGCCGCCGGATGAGGGGCGCGGCAGCGAGCAGGGGCTGAACCGCAATGAGGGCGCACCCTATGCGGTGGTGATGGGGCCGTTCCTGTCGCCGCTCGGCGTGCCCTGCCAGGCGCCGCCATGGGGCTATGTGGCGGGAGCGGACCTCAGAACCGGCAAGATCGCCTACAAGCACCGCAACGGCACCGTCTACGACATGACGCCGTTGCCCTTGCCGCTGAAGGTCGGTGTTCCCGGCATTGGCGGGCCGATGATCACCGCCGGCGGCGTCGTCTTCCTGGGCGCGGCGGTCGACGACTATCTCCGCGCCTATGACCTGACATCGGGCAAGCAGCTTTGGCAGGCCAGGCTGCCGGCCGGTGGGCAGTCGACGCCGATGACCTACACCGTCGCCGACGGCCGCCAGTTCGTGGTCATCGTCGCCGGCGGCCATGGCTCGGTCGGCACCAAGCCCGGCGACTATGTGATGGCCTATACGCTGCCGAAGTAGCAGCGATGTGACTTAGGTAAGTGATCGGCCCGGCAGATATTCTGTCGCGCCGCCCCTCATCTGCCTGCCGGCATCTATACGGGGAGAAGTGCCCGGCAGGGCGATGAGGGCAGCAGCAGCCTTGGTCAGCTTGCGTAAGAGATGGCCTTTGAGGCTGGGCACGGAGCCCAGTACTTCATTGGTTAGCTGCGGCCCTGTTTCGGCCTGCTGGATCAGCGTGGTGCCGGTCGACGCGGACCTTCACCATCCGAGCGGCGGCTGCGGCAGCAGCGGAGCGCATTGCCAGCAAGGCAGCAACAGCAAGCACGGGCGCGCTTGCAAGGATCGGAGTAGACAAGGTCATGGCGTTGTTCCTTCTCGTCGGGCTCGCCGCTACGAGCGAGACCATCATCAGCTTCCTTCCATATTGTGGCGGCACCATCGACATTCTCTGAAATGACCAAAATGTGATGGGCGCGTTCGGCGGGGCGGCCGCATCGTTCGATGGCGCAAGCGTCACCCATCCGAGACTGGACCGTGCGAGCTTGCACCCTATCTTGATCCGCGAGTCATCCCGGAGTGACCGCGAGGTCATCCCGGAGTGACCGCGAGGTCATCCCGGAGTGACCATGAGGTCATCCCGGAGTGACCGTGAGATCATCTCCTAACGAGGAGCACGCCATGACGAAACCCACCGCCGAAGCCGTCAAACCTGCCAAACCTGCCATCACCCAGGCGATGATCGATGCCTATGACGAATACACGCATCTGACGCTCGACCGCCGCCGCTTCATGGAACAGCTGACCAGGCTTGCCGGATCGGGCGCGGCGGCGGCCGCGATCGCGCCGCTGCTTGCGGCGAATTCGGCGCAGGCGGCAATCGTCGCCGACAACGATCCGCGCGTGAAGGCTGAAGATATCACCTATTCCGGCAGCAGCGGTGAGATGAAGGGCTATCTGGTCAGGCCGGCGGACCAGTCCGGCAAGCTCGGCACCGTCATCGTGGTGCATGAGAACAGGGGGCTCAACCCGCATATCAAGGATGTTGCGCGGCGCGTTGCGCTGGAAGGGTTCGTGGCGCTGGCGCCGGATTTCCTGTCGCCGCTCGGCGGCACGCCCGCTGACGAAGACAAGGCGCGCGACATGTTCACCAAGCTCGACGCCAGCCAGGTCACCGCCGATGGCCTGGCGACCATCGCCTATCTCAAGGGCGAGAAGGACGGCAACGGCAAGGTCGGTGCTGTCGGCTTCTGCTGGGGCGGCGGCACGGTCAACAATCTGGCGGTCAACGCGCCCGATCTCGCCGTCGGCGTCGCCTATTACGGCATGCAGCCGAAGGCCGAGGATGTGGCGAAGATCAAGGCGGCGCTGTTGCTGCACTATGCCGGGCTCGACGAGCGCATCGACGCCGGCATCGATGCCTACAAGAAAGCGCTCGACGCCGCCCATGTCGAATACACGCTCTATGTCTATGACGGCGTCAACCATGCCTTCAACAACGACACCTCGGCCGCGCGCTACGACAAGAAGGCAGCCGATCTCGCCTGGGGACGGACGATCGCTTTCCTCAAGGAGAAGCTGGCGTAGGCTTCAGGCCGCCGACGACGCCCATACGCTTTCATAGGCCGGCGACAGCGTAAAACCGGCCGGCAGCACCGAGACCGGGGGCGGGCGCCGCACGCCCTCCTGCAGATAGCGCAACGCCGACACCAGTCCGTTCATCGTGTAGGGCTTGGCGATGACGCCGATCGCGCCGGCGAAATGGTCGGGGATGCGTTTTGGATTGGCGGTCATGAACACCACCATGGAACGGTTACCCTCGCGGATATGCTCGGCAACCTCGACCCCGGTTGGTCCGTCGGCGAGGTGGATATCGACAAAGGCAATATCGGCATCGGCGGTATCAATCATACCTCTTGCTTCGGCCAAGGATGTCGCCCAACCCACAACGCTGTGGCCGGCTTCCTCGACGAGGCTTTCCAGTTCCATCGCCAGCAACGCCTCGTCCTCGACGATCAGGACCTTGAGCGGTTCGTTCATGACAGCTTCCCTTTCTGCTGCGGTTCGTTCGGCATCGAGATGACGACCTTTGTGCCCGGGCCGGCGTCGCGCCATTCGATGTCGGCATGCAACTGCCGGGCAAGCGACTTGATCAGCCGCATGCCGAAGGAAGCATCGCCACTGGCCTCGGCCATGCCGACGCCGTCATCGGAAACCTCGATGTTGAAGTGGCCGTCGGGCTGGCTCATCTTGATGCCGATGCGCCCCGCGGTGGTGCCGTCCGGCTTTGCCTTGAAGGCGTGCTTCAGCGCGTTGGTGACAAGCTCATTGACCATCAAGGCAACAGGCGTGGCTTTTTCGGCCGGAATGACGATGGGTTCGAGGTCCAGCGTCGGCTTGATCTCGGCGCGTCCGGATGCGGTCAGCAGGTCGGTGACCAGATCCCTGGCGAAATCCGAGACATCGAAGCGGCTGACATCCTTTGACTGGTAGAGACGGCGATGCACCGTGCTCAGCGCCTCGATGCGCTCCAGCATGGTGGCCAGCGATCGCTTTGTCGCTTCATCCTTGATTGCCCGGCTTTGCATGATGATCAGCGAGGAGATCATCTGCAGGTTGTTTTTCACCCGATGGTCGACCTCGTGCAGCAGCGTGGTCTGCGCCTCAAGGGCGGCCTCAAGCTCGCGCGTGCGTTCCTTGACAGCCTTTTCAAAGCGGTTCTTGTCGGCGGTGATGCGATCCTCCGAGCGCTTGCGATCGGAGACATCGAGCTGTGAGGCAAAGAAGAACAGGAGTTCGCCTTTGTCGTTGGAAACCGGGCTGATGTAGAGCGCATTCCAGAATGTCGAGCCGTCCTTGCGGTAGTTCAACAGATCGATGGCGATATCGGTTCCCGCTGCTATCGCGTCGCGCACGCTAGCCACAGCTGCCTTGTCTGTCTCTGGCCCCTGCAGGAAGCGGCAGTTCTTGCCCATGACCTCGTCGCGCTCGTAGCCGGTCAGGCGCAGGAACGCGTCATTGGCAAAGACGATCGGATTGTCCGCCTGACGGGGATCGGTGATGACCATCGACATGCGGGTGGCGCGGATGGCGGCCGCGAACGGATCGCCCTTGCCGTGCTCGGCATGCAGATTGTCCGTCATGTGCCATGCGTCGGCCGGTTCCCTGGTCCTTTTCCAGTCCATGCTTTCACTCCAAGCCGTTTTTCAGGGGTCACAACGGCTTAGACGTGGAATTGGTTCAATCTTGATCTTCTTGTCGCAGGCAGCCGTTTGCGAAACCGAATCGCCGGTTGCGCAAACTGTCGAAATGAACGGTTTTTGAAGGTTGTCGGATGCAGCCGATTCGCTGAAAGCGGGGCTGGCGCAGACCTTTGGAAATGATCAGGTCGCAATGGTCCGTGGCGGCGCTCGCCGGTGGCGGCTTTCTCAGAACAGCGGAAACATCAGGCGTGGCCACGCTTCATGCGCGCCTGCTTCAGGATGGCGCGCCAGCGGATCATGTCGAAGGGGATAGGCTCGTTGTTGTTGGCGATGTGGAAGATCTCGTTGTTGACGTTCTTCAACGAGCGCCAGAAATCATAGTCGGTGATGCGCGGATCGGCAGCCAGCCTGTCCACCTCGACCTTGATGTCGGTTTTCATGCACGTTCCTCGAACCGCCTGTTGCCCGCCGCCCGCGTCACAACTCGCATGGCACCGTTCTCAAACGGTCAGCTGAGTCGTTCAATGGCCCAAATGGCTTGTTCACGTTAAAACCTTGGTAAGGTTAACGCGGGCGCGGCAGCGCTTCAAGCGGTCCTGCGGCGAATACCGATCGAACGGCCGGCGCGCTCGGGCATCGGCAGTGCAGAATGGGCGGCGCGCATGGCTTCCACCTTGGCCTGCACATCGGCGGGGAAGGGCGCGACTTTCGGCCCGGACATGTCGACATGCAGCGACAGGGTTTCGGAGGTGGCGGCAAGCCAGCCATCGACATGGCGGATTTCCTGGTAGGCCCTCAGCCGCTTGTCGTCGTGATCGATCAGCTGGAAGGATACGACGACCTTGTGTTCGAGGTGCAGTTCCTGGACATAGCAAACATGGACTTCGGCCGTGTAGATGGTCAGGCGCCGCTCTTCGACATAGTCCAGCCCCATGCCCATCGCCTCGAACGCCTCATCCGAGCAGCGGTCGAACAACACGTTGTAATAGGCCATGTTGAGATGGCCGTTGTAGTCGATCCAGTCCTTCTCGATGTCCATCGGTTTGGAAACTAAGGGGGCGGGAACAGGCATGGAAAGTTCCTTGTTCTGGTGCTGGACAGAGCGCGGCAGTCGAGACTACGCATCCATAATCGCATAACAAGCGTGGACGCTGGTCCATTCGCGGAGGAATTCATGGCTCTGAGCGACCTCAATCCGGTCGAACGCAACGAGGAAGGCATCGCCGCCGTGCTCGGCATCCTCAAGCAGCAGTTCGGCGAACGCTTCCAGACCGGCGCGGCGATCCGCTCGCAGCATGCGCACACCACCACCTATATTCCGACGCAGGCGCCTGACGGTGTCGCGCTCCCGGAGACGACAGAAGAGGTGCAAGAGATCGTACGTGCCTGCGCCGCGCACCGCGTGCCGGTCATCGCCTTCGGCGTCGGTTCCTCGCTGGAGGGCCACACCAACGCGCCGGGTGGCGGCATCTCGGTCGACACCTCGCGCATGAACCGCATCCTGTCGGTCAACCCCGAGGATCTCGACTGCACGGTCGAGCCTGGCGTAACGCGCGAGGATTTGAATCGGCACCTGCGCGATACCGGCCTGTTCTTCCCCATCGATCCCGGCGCCAATGCTTCGCTCGGCGGCATGGCGGCAACGCGGGCCTCCGGCACCAATGCGGTGCGCTACGGCACGATGCGTGAAAACGTGCTGTCGCTGACGGCCGTCATGGCCGATGGCGAGACGGTGACGACCGGCAAGCGGGCGAAAAAGAGTTCGGCCGGCTACGATCTGACGCGGCTTCTGGTCGGCTCGGAAGGCACGCTCGGCATCATCACCTCGCTGACCTTGAAGCTGCAAGGCATTCCGCAGGCGATCTCCGGCGGCGTCTGCCCGTTTCCAAACCTCGAGGCGGCCTGCAACGCGGTCATCGCGACCATCCAGATGGGCATTCCGGTGGCGCGCATCGAACTGGTGAATGGACTGCAGATGCGGGCGATGAAGAATTACTCGAAGCTCGATTACCCCGAGAGCCCGTGCCTGTTCGTCGAGTTCCACGGCAGCGATGCCGGTGTCGCCGAACAGGCCGAAACCTTCGGTGCCATTGCTGAAGACAATGGCGGCGGGCCATTCCTGTGGACGAGCGTCGCCGAGGAGCGCACGAAACTCTGGAAGGCCAGGCACGATGCTTATTGGGCGTCGCTGACGCTGCGGCCGGGCACCAAGGGCCTGTCGACCGATGTCTGCGTGCCGATCTCGCGGCTGGCCGAATGCGTTGCCGAAACCGAGGCCGACATTGCCGAGATGGGCCTGGTTGCGCCGATCGTCGGCCATGCCGGCGACGGCAATTTCCATGTGCTGGTGCTGATGGATGTCAACGACCCCAAAGAGATCGCGCTGGCGGAGAAATTCGTCTCGCGGCTGAACATGCGGGCGATCGCCATGGACGGCACCTGCACCGGCGAACACGGCATCGGCCAGGGCAAGATCGGCTTCCTGCGCCATGAGCTCGGCCATGCTGTCGACATCATGCGCTCCATAAAAAAAGCGCTCGACCCGCAAGACATCATGAACCCAGGCAAGATATTACCTGCATAGCCGAAATGTGAGGAGCGGCAATGGATACTCTGATTATAAGGGCATCGCTTGGCAAGACACTGTTACTGCTGTCGGCCAGCCTCTTCTTTGTCCTGGCCTGCGCTTTCCTGATTTATGTCTCCGAGGACGGCGACACCGCCGGCCTTTGGTGGTGCGTGGCCTTTTTCGGGCTGGTCGCGTTGGTGTTTGCCTGGCAGCTTGTGCGGCCGCAGATTCTGGTGCTGAACGGACAAGGTTTCAGTCTCGGCGGAGGCCTTGTTCGATCGCCCAAGCTGGTCCCCTGGAAGGATATCGAAAGCTTCTTCGTCGTCCATCGCCGGCGCAGGATAGGCGATATGATCGGGTACAATTTCGCACCGGGGGTCAAGAAAAGCTCCGTCATGGGCAGCGTGACCAAAAGCCTGGGCGCCGAAGCCGCATTACCCCAGGGCTGGACATTGTCCCCCGAGGAGATGGTGGTGCTGCTGAACGAATATCACCGACGGGCCATGGCAGGATAGTCTCTTACGCACAGGCCGGACCGCGGTCAAAGGCGTCCAAAAATCTCTGCTCTTCCAGATACATCAGAGATCAAGCAACTCTGGATGAATTGCCTCTTTATCGACACGCTGATGCGGGTAGAGTGCGGCTGACTTTCAATCAACCCGTTCGGAGCTGATGCTCGCACGCCTGTTCGTGATCTTCGGTGGCTTGTTTGTGCTGGTGCTGGTAGCGGCGCTGGTGGTGCCGTATTTTGTCGACTGGACCGGGTACCGCGCCCAATTCGAGCGCGAGGCGAGCGCCATTCTCGGCCGCAAGGTGACGGTGCAAGGCGACGCCACGGCGCGGCTGTTGCCGTTCCCCTCGGTGACCTTCTCAAACGTCACGGTCGCCGGCGGCCCCGGCGGCCAGCCGGCAATGACCGTCGAGACCTTTTCGATGGACGCGGAACTGGCGCCGTTCCTGCGTGGCGAAGTGCTGATTTTCGACATGCGGCTGGTGCATCCGAAGGCGACGATCGACATCGCCGATAACGGCACGGTCGACTGGGCGATACGGCCGTCCTCGCCCTTCGATCTCAACCAGATCTCGATCGAGAAGCTCACGGTGACGGAGGGAGAAATTGCGCTCCGCCATGCCGCAGGCGGGCGCAGCCATCTGATTTCCGAGATCAATTCGACCATCTCTGCCAAGTCGCTGGCCGGGCCGTGGCGCATGGACGGAACGTTGCTGCTCGACGGACTGCGTTCGACGGTTGCGGCTTCGACCGGCAAGGCCGAAGGCAGCGGCCAGATGCGGCTGAGGCTCAAGGTCGATCCCGATGCCTATCCACTGGTCATCGAAACCGACGGCAATGCCGGCATCGTCAATGGGGCTGCCGTCTATTCCGGCCAGTTCAAGATTTCCGGCAACGACAAAAACAGCGCCGAACTGCGCGGCGGCGATGGCGAGAGCGTCAAAATCAGCGCCGGCAAACCCGATCCGGGGTTCAGGCTGAACGGCAAGTTCTCGCTCGACCACCAGAAGCTTGGCGTCGACGAATTCCGCTTCGAGACCGGGCCGCTCGACAATCCCTACACAGCCGACGGCAAGGCTTCGGTCGATCTCGGCCTTAGGCCGAACTTCGCCATCGAGGCCAATGGCGCGCAGGTGCAACTGGACGAGGCGGTGGGCGCTGAGAAGGGCGCCGGCCTGACGCTGGACCAGCGCATTGCCGGGATCGAGCAGGCGCTGCTCGAACTGCCGAAGCCGAGCATCGCCGGCACTGTCGAGGTCAAGCTGCCGGCGGTGGTGGCTGGCGACACCACGGTGCGCGACGTGCATCTCTCGGCCGAGCCGGTCGAGGGCGGCTGGTCGGTGAAATCGCTGGCCGCGACCTTGCCCGGGCGCACGACGCTGGAAGCCAGCGGCATGCTCAGCGTCGAAGATCATTTCGGTTTCAGCGGCTCCATGCTGCTGGCGGTGGCGCAGCCTTCCGGCTTTGCTGCCTGGTTGTCCAAAGATGTCGACGAGGCGATCCGCCGGCTGCCGGCCGCCGGCTTCAAGGCCAAGGTGGACCTGTCGGAGAAGCGCCAGGCGTTCAGCGATCTCGAACTGATCCTCGGCAAGTCGAAGTTCACCGGCCGCATCGATTCCAGCCAGCCCGACGACGCCAAGTCCTCGGTGCTGATGCGGCTCGCGGGCGGCGAACTCGATGTCGACGGGCTGACGGCCTTCGCCTCGATCTTCGTCAGCGACAAGGGCGCCAACCGCTTTTCCGACCGTGACCTCGATTTTCAGATCAAGGCAGGGCCGGTCAATGCCGGCGGGCTCACCGCCGACACGGTCGACACAGCGCTCCGGCTCCGCGACGGGCTGCTCGAAATCGACCGGCTGTCGATTGGCGGCCTTGCCGGCGCCTCGATCAGCGCCACCGGCCGGATCAAGGATTTTCCGGCAAGCCCGACCGGCAAGCTCGATGCCTCGGTGGTCGCCGTCGATCTGAAGCCGCTGATCGACATTGCCGCGCAACATTATCCCGACAATCAGGTGCTGAAGGGGCTGGCTGGCCGCACGGCCGCCTATCCTGAACTGTTCCAGGACGCGCGCGTCGATCTGGTGGCGAGCGCCGCCGACAATGGCGACGGCACGACCGGGCTGGCGGTGAGCGGACAAGGCAAGGCCGGCGGTTCGGCCTTTTCGGCGTCGCTGTCGGGCAAGGGTGCCGTCGGCCAGTTGCTCGACGCGCCGGTGACGCTGACCTTCAACGCCAAAAATCCCGACGCCACCGTGCTGCTGGCGCTCTACGGCCTGCCGGCGCTGCCGCTCGGCATGCTCGGCCAGGCAAGCACCGATATTTCGGCCAAAGGCACGTTTGGCGGCGGCCTGGCGACGAGCTTCAATTTCGCCGCCGACGACTTCAGGGCGACGTTCGACGGCACCGTTGCTCAGACACCGCAAGGCGCCACCGCCAAGGGCAAGATCGGCGTCGACGCCTCCGACATCGAGCCCTGGCTGATGACGACCGGCGCCGGCCTGCCGGGCATGGGAACGGGCACCTCGACCTCGCTCAGCGCGGATGCCGATTTCGGCAATGGCCTGCTGGTGTTGAGCGGTCTCAGCGGATCCATCAACGAGTCGGAGATTTCGGGCGACGTCAACATCGATGCGAAGCAGGGGCTGCCGCATTTTGCCGGTGCGCTGGCGCTCGACGAACTGGACCTCGACCCGATTGCGGTTGCGCTGTTCGGTGACCAGTCGTTCCTCAGCAGCAACGCGAACTGGCCGACGGCGCCATTCAGCCAGAAATCCAGCCTGCCGTTCAGCGCCGATCTCGATCTGACGACGGCGACGCTTGCCGCCGGACCGCTGGCGACAGCCTATGACGCGTCGCTGTCGTTGAAACTGGACCAGGAAGGCATCCGCGTTTCGGACCTGAAGGCAAAACTGCTCGGCGGCGCGCTCACCGGATTGTTCGAGTTGAAGAACACAGACGGCACGGGCCTGTTCTCCGGCCAGATGAGGCTTGCCGGCGCTGACCTGGCGACTGTGCTGCCGGCTGCCGGATTGAGTGGCAACGGCGATTTCTCGACAGGGCTGTCGACCAGCGGCAAATCGGTCGACGCGATGATTGCCGCACTCTCCGGCTCGGGCACGGCGGCGCTGAAAGGCCTCACCATTGCCGGCGTCAATGCCGATGCCTTCGGCGCGTTGATTGCCAAGGCCGATGCGATCGGGCGCGACATCGACGTGGCCAAGACTGCGGGCTTTGCACCTGAGATCGCTGGCGACGGCAGCTTTGCTGCCGGCGATGCCGACATCGCCTTCACGGTCGCCGGCGGCACGTTGCGGGCACCACCGATCAAATTCGAAAACCAGGCGGCGACGCTGTCTGCCGACATCACGGCCGACCTCAACACCGGCACCGTCGCCACCAAGGGCGCGGTCACCTACAAGCCTGGCGACGAGGCGCTGGTCGGCTCAGATCCGACGGTCAATTTCAGCGTCGATGGGCCGTTCGGGGCGCTGAAGAAGCAGTTCGACAGCGAGCCGCTGGCGCAATTTTTGACCCAGCGTGCCCTGGAAAAGGAGCAGCAGCGGGTCGAGGCGATGCAGGCAGCACTGCTCGAGAAGCAGCGGCTGCGGCGCGAGGTGCGCTACTACTCCGCCCTGCAGACCGAGCGCGACAACGCCGCCGAGGAATTGCGCAAGCAGGAGGAAGCGGCATGGCTCAAAGCTGAGGCCGACGCCAAGGCGAAGGCACAGGCCGACGCAAAGGCACAGGCCGAAGCGGATGCCAAGGCCAAGGCGGATGCCGAAGCAAAGGCCGATGCCGATGCGAAAGCGCAGGCAGAGGCTGACGCAAAGGCCAAGGCAGATGCGGACGCGAAAGCCCAGGCGGAAGAGCAGGCTGCCGAAGACGCCGCCAAGGCCGAGGACGAACGGAAGAAGGCCGAACAGGCTCGGATCGCTTCGCAGGAAAAAGCCAGGCTGGAGGCCGAGCGCAAGGCTCAGGAGCAGGCGCCGAAGGTCGACCGCTCACTTCCCGGCGTCAATGACGGTTCGGCCCCGGCGCCGCCGAAGCCCAGGACAAATCCGTTCTCGGTCGACAATTTGCTGAAGTCGCTGGGCAATTAAAAACCATTCAGACAGCGCCGCGCTTGGCCCAGTCCAGCACATGCAGCCTGAGCGCCGAGGACAGGTTCGCATCGCGCGGTCTTGTCTCGTCGATCTCCGCGACTAGGGCAGCAAGCGTCAGCTTGCGCGCGGCGGCGATGGCGACGAGATCGTCATAAAAGGGTTTTTCGAGGGAATAGCTGGTGCGATGGCCGCGGATGGTCACGGAGCGTTTTTCGACCGGGCTCACCGCAGGCGGTCCATCAATCGCCCTGGTCTTCCGGGCGTTCGCGGCGGTGGCCGGCGACGAATTTTTCGGCCTTGTCCGATGTCAGACGGTCACGAGTTCTTTCGGCTTTGGAACGGCCGTGCAGAGCGCGGTTCTCGCCGGCGAGCTTTTCCTTTTCGGTGCGCGCCTTCTGCTTGCGGACCTGGCGAAGGTTGACGATTTCGCCCATGTCGCGCCGACCGTCCCGCTACTTCTTGCGGAAGGCGTCGAGCGACACGACGTCGGCGCCCTTGCCGGCGGCGGCATCGGCCACGGCGGGCTTTTTCTCCGCCTCAGTGGCAGCTGCCTTCTTCTCGGCCTTCGGCTTTTTCTCGGAGACGATAGTCAAAGGCTCGGCAGCCGGCTGGGCGGCTGCATCGGCTTCCGCCGGGACGTCGGTCTTGACGTCGAATTCGAGTTCGAAATTGACCGATGGGTCGTAGAAGCCGCGTACGGCCGAGAACGGAATTTCCAGCTTCTCCGGCACGTCGGAGAAGGACAGCCCGACCTCGAAGCCGGTATCGGTCACCTTGAGGTCCCAATACTGGAACTGGATGACGATGGTCATCTGTTCGGGATAGCGCTCGCGCAGCCTGGAGGACACCCGCACGCCCGGCGCGCCGGTCAGGAATGTGATGAAGAAATGATGATTGCCGGGAAGGCCGGTGCGCGCGACTTCGGCCAGGACCTTGCGCATGACGCCGCGCAATGCCTCCTGGGCCAGAATGTCGTAGCGGATGTGGTCGTCGGCCATGTGCTGGTCGGGTTCCGTTGAATCGTCCGCATAGCTGTAATCAAGCTTGAGCGCGGCGTAAACCGGATATAGATCGCTGATGCGCCGAAGCGAAGCCCGTAACGGACGATTTGATCGCCTGCTTTGGCGTTCAGGCGCTGGCCAGCTGTTTTTCCACCGCTGCCGCTGATCTGCGCTTGCCGAAGGCGCGCAGGAATGTGCGCACGCCGTGGGTCGCGGATTGCAGCACTTCATCTTCCGACGGCATGCCGCCGAGCATGAAGGTGGTCTGCAGTTCGGCATTTGCCAAGGCCAGGAACTGGCGCGCGGCGACATCGGGATCGTCGACCGCGAGATGGCCGGCATGGGCGAGGCGGGCAAAACGGGCGGCAAGTGCGGGCCAGGTCCGGCCCGGCCCCTGGTCGCGCCATTCTGCGAAGAGCTCGGGATAGCGCTCGCCCTCGGTCTGGATCAGCTTGCGCAGGAAGCGTCCGTCGCGGTTGCAGATGCAGTTCTGATTCAGGCGCACGGCAAAGCCGATCAGGTCGGCTTCCAGATCCTTCGGCTGGTCTGGGAAAGAGGCGAAGGTGGCGAAGATGCCGGCATTGCAGCGCTCCGTCAGATCCCGCACCACAGCCATGAAGAGCCTTTCCTTGTCGCGGTGGTGATTGTAGATGGTCTGGCGCGACACGCCCGCCTCCACCGCGATCAGGTCGATATTGGCGCCGGCAAAGCCTTCCCGGCAGAAGACCGAAGCCGCCGCATCGATAATCGACATACGCTTGGCCTCGTGGCCGCGTGGCGGGAAAATGTCAGGAGAAACGGCAAGCTTCATAGAAATCTATATAGAGGTGATTGACGAATTAGACAAGGCTGTCTAAATTTGTGGACACAATAAATGGGAATTCGCTCCGTAGAGACGAATAATCTCGCTCTGAGCCGTCGGATTTCAACGGGATGGAACGTCCTAGGGTTAGTCGTCGCGTTGGCGGCGCCAACCAGACTTGAAAGAAGCCTTTATCATGAGTCCCAAATTCCTCCGCATCGCGGTCGTGCTCGGCCTGTTGTCCGCTATCGGCCCCTTCGCTATCGACATGTATCTGCCGGCGTTGCCTTCGATCGGCGAGGATCTGCATGCCGGCACCGCCGCCGTTCAGATGAGCCTTTTGATCTTCTTCCTGTCGATGGGCTTCGGCCAGATCGTCGTCGGACCGATCTCCGACATGGTCGGCCGCAAGCTGCCGCTTTACGGCGGCCTTGCGCTGTTCATGGTCGGCGGTATCGGTTCGGCCATGAGCCCGACCATCGAATGGCTGATCGCCTTCCGCTTCCTGCAGGGACTGGGCGCCAGCGCCGGCATGGCGGTGCCGCGCGCCATCGTGCGCGACCTGCACACCGGCACCGAGGCCGCCAAGCTGATGTCGCTGCTGATGCTGGTGTTTTCGGTGTCGCCGATCCTGGCGCCGCTGACCGGCAGCCAGATCATCGAGAATCTCGGCTGGCGCGCCGTGTTCTGGACGGTGACGGGCGCGGCCCTGCTGGCCACCATTCTGCTGGCGACCTCGCTGAAGGAGACGCGGCCGGCGGAAGAACGCGTCGGTTCCTCCTTCGGAACCGCACTCGCCGGCTATCGCTTCCTCATGGGTGACCGCAATTTCCTCGGCCTGGTGGCGATCGCCGGCTTCGGCATCGCCAGCTTCTTCGTCTACCTCTCGAGTTCGTCCTTCATCCTGATCGACCATTACGGGCTGTCGCCTTCCGTCTACAGCGTGTTCTTCTCGATCAATGCGGTGGCCTTCATCGGCATGTCGCAACTGACGGGGATGCTGTCGGAGCGCTTCGGGCTGAAGCGCGTCGTCTGGGTGGCGGTAACCGGCTATGCCACGACGATGGTTGTGCTGTTCGCAGTCATGGCGACCGGCGTCGACCGGCTCGATGTTATGGCGGCACTGCTGTTCGTCGGCTACGGCTTCCTTGGCCTGGTCATCCCGACGACGTCGGTGCTGGCCATGGAAGAGCATGGCGAGATCGCGGGCACGGCCTCGGCGCTGATGGGCACGCTGCACTTCGCCATCGGTGCGCTGGCGATGGGCGTCGCCGGCATCTTCTTCGACGGCACCCCGCTGCCCATGGTGGCCGGCATCACGCTCTGCGCGGTGATCTCGTTCACGCTGGCCAAACTGACGCTTGGCCGCTCGCGCGAAGCCGTTGAAGCGCCGGCCGAGTAAGCTGACCGCAATCGACCGGAAAGGCCGGGTCATCCCGGCCTTTTTCACGTCTGGGGTAATCCGGCCCCGGCCAGAACCACGGCCTTCGACCGACGCCGGCGGCAAATTGCACCAGCTCATGGCTCAATTTGGTGTAGGCTTCGCGGCCCATCGTCATGCGAAATCCGGCCAGCGGCAGCCGGCATTGAGCGTACGATATCGAGGAGGGGAGAAGTGGAGGTTTCTGTTGCCAGGTACCTCCGAACCCCGCCTAGAAGTGCGAACCTCTAGGACTTGATTTGAAGCTATCGCACCGCTTACGCGGCGAGACGTGCTTCCGCATAGTTGTCATTTGCAACTACAGGTTTAGCCCGATGACGGTGGTACCATGCCGGGCAAAAGTACGATCTTTACACCTTCGTCGATCCTATTTCGCCCCCAGCAACAGCCGCTCTGGTCACAGAGCGGTTCTTGGTGGAGGCGCCGGGTACCGCCCCCGGGTCCGAACGGCTTATTACATCGCCCATTTATCGCCATAGTCGGTCAAGCCGACAAAACGAATATAGGGGGCGGGCGCACAAAATGAAAGGCCGCAATGACACTTCTTGGCCGCACCAAACTGCGGCGCCGAGGGTTGACTCGCGCGCGGTCTCAACCGAAGCTTTGCGATGGTGAGGAGTATCGACCGAGCGCACAAGTTGCGGCAGCGCGCCACAGCCCTCATCGATCGGATCCCGTGGCGCCGACATGGGGAAATTTGATGGCCGATTATCTCGCAGACGTGAAGAAATACGACGCCGCCGCAAATGCCGATGTGGTTGCCAAGATTGTGAAACATCTGGGCATCGCGCTGCGCAACCGCGATTCCTCGCTGGTATCCTGCACCGACCCCAAGGAATTGGAGCGCGTCAAGACCAACTGGGTTGCCAAGAAACTCGGCGTGACCGACGGGGCGAAAGCCGACTCAGCGATCGAGAAGACCTGCAAGGCGTTGGCCGCCGACAGCTCCAAGAGCCGCGTGACTTTCTACTATCTGGTCGCCAAGGATCTGGGCAAGCTCGGCTCTTTGTAGAGATTATTGCCGATAGGCAGAGCGCGCGTTTGATTTTGCTCCTCACCGGAGGTCAGCACCGCCCCTCATTGCCCTGCCGGGCATTTCTCCCCGTATAGTGACGGGGAGAAATGGCTGACCGCAGCCTTGGCTCTCTCTCTCGAACAAGCTTGTGATTGGCGAAACCGCTGATGACAGCGCCCCTCTCCCCGTCCCTATACGAGGAGAGGATGCCGGCAGGCAGGTGAGGGGCAGCGCCACCTCTTGAGAGATGGGGCAAGCCGCGTTCTGGTCCCTTTTGCTGTGTTCGGCCGGCGGCCAGTCGGTTATGATGGCGGTAACCCCGAATCGAGGCGAAGCCGATGCGCCAGTATCTCGACCTTTTGCAGCATGTGCTGGACAATGGCGCCGATCGTGGCGACCGCACGGGCACCGGCACGCGTGGGGTGTTCGGGTACCAGATGCGCTTCGACCTGTCGCGCGGCTTTCCCGTCACCACCACCAAGAAGCTGCATCTGAAGTCGATCATCCATGAACTCCTGTGGTTCCTGGCCGGCGACACCAACATCAAATACCTTAGAGATCATGGCGTTTCGATCTGGGACGAATGGGCCGACGAGAATGGCGATCTCGGCCCGGTCTATGGCAAGCAGTGGCGCTCTTGGCCGGATGGCCGTGGCGGGTCGATCGACCAGATTGCCAATGTTCTGAAGGAGATACGCAGGAATCCGAATTCACGCCGGCTGATCGTTTCGGCGTGGAACCCGGCCGAAGTGGAGGCGATGGCGCTGCCGCCCTGCCACTGCCTGTTCCAGTTCTACGTCTCGGACGGCAAGCTGTCCTGCCAGCTCTACCAGCGCTCGGCCGACATTTTTCTCGGCGTACCCTTCAACATCGCTTCCTACGCGCTGCTGACCCTGATGGTGGCGCAGGTGACCGGGCTGAAGCCCGGCGAGTTCGTCCATACGCTGGGCGATGCGCATCTCTATTCCAACCATTTCGAGCAGGCGCGCGAGCAATTGCGGCGCACACCCAAGGCGCTGCCGACGCTGTGGATCAATCCGGAGGTGAAGGACCTGTTCGCCTTCCGCTTCGAGGATTTCCGGCTGGAAAACTATTTTGCCGACGCGTCGATCAAGGCGCCGATCGCGGTCTGATCCGTCCACCGTCAATCAATTCCGACCCTCAATCGATGTCGACCATGACGTCGGTTGCCTTGATCATGGCATAGGCTGCTTGCCTTTTTCGAGCTTGAGATCGGCAACGGCCTCGTTGGTGATCGAAGCGTGACGACGGAGCCGGCGACATCACCGCGGACAGGCGAGGTGCTTTGACGATCTCGACGATCGTTCCCTTGAGGATGTTGCGGGCGCTGATCTTCATCGAAGTTCCTTTCCGGGTTTCGGTGCACGTCCAAACCAGAACAATCGATGCCGAACATACGCTTTCGCAGGAGGCGGCCTTCCCTTGTTATATTCATCCAGATATATCGGTCGGCAGGAGTCGAGCCAGCAGATTTCAAGCCCAGGGAGAGTTTTCATGTTGGGGCACAAAGGTTTTGGATTGAGGGCGATCGCGATTGGCGGCTTTGCCGCAGCGGTGATGGCCGCGATGCCGGCCGCGCATGCAGAAGACAAGGTGATCGTGTTCGCGGCAGCCAGCCTCAAGGACGGGCTCGACGCCGTCACCAAGGCCTGCGAAGCCGATGTCGGTGAATTGGCGACCGTCTCCTACGCCGCGAGCTCGGCGCTGGCCAAGCAGATCGAACTCGGGGCGCCCGCCGATGTGTTCATCTCGGCTGATCTTGACTGGATGAAATATCTCTCCGACAAGAAATTGACCAAGCCGGACACCGAGGTGAAATTGCTCGGCAACCAGATCGTGCTGGTGGCGCCGAAGGATTCGACTGTCGAAACCAGGATCGAGAAAGGCTTCGATCTCGCCAAGCTGATCGGCGACGGCAAGCTCGCCATGGGCGATTTCAAGGCGGTGCCGGCCGGCAAATACGGCAAGGCGGCACTTGAATCGCTCGGCGTCTGGTCGTCGGTCGAAGGCAAGGTGGCGCAGGCCGAGAATGTGCGCGCCGCGCTGAAGCTGGTTTCAACGGGCGAGGCCGCGCTCGGCATCGTCTATGCCACCGACGCGCATGCCGACATGGGAGTCAAGGTGGTCGGCACCTTCCCGGAGGATTCGCACCCGCCGATCATCTATCCGGTTGCCCAGACCACCGATTCGAAGGACAAGGATACCCCGGCTTTCCTGAAGTGCCTGCAGTCCGCCAAGGCGGTGGAGCTGTTTAGGGATCAGGGTTTCACCGTGCTCACGCCGAGCAATTAAGGTAGCGGCTGACGCATGAACTGGCTGCTGGACCTCACTCCCGACGAATGGAATGCGGTCCGGCTGTCGATCAAGGTGGCGACGGTGGCGATGCTGTTCAGCCTGCCGCCGGGCATCTTGATGGCGCTTTTGCTGGCCCGCGGAAAATTCTGGGGCAAGACGCTGCTCAACGGCGTGGTTCACCTGCCGTTGATCCTGCCGCCGGTGGTGACAGGTTATCTCTTGCTGCTTACCTTCGGCCGGCGCGGGCCGGCGGGAGCGTTCCTGGCCGAGCATTTCGGCATCGTCTTCTCGTTTCGCTGGACCGGCGCCGCACTGGCCTGCGGTATCATGGGCTTTCCCCTGATGGTGCGGGCGATCCGGCTGTCGATCGAGGCGGTCGACCGCAAAATGGAGGCAGCGGCGGGAACGCTCGGCGCCAACCCGATTTGGGTCTTCGCCACCATCACGCTGCCGCTGATCCTGCCCGGGCTGATCGCCGGCTCGATCCTGTCCTTCGCCAAGGCGATGGGCGAGTTCGGCGCCACCATCACCTTCGTCTCCAACATTCCCAACGAGACGCAGACGCTGCCTTCGGCGATCTACACCTTCACGCAGGTGCCTGGCGGCGATGACGGGGCGCTCAGGCTGACGCTAATCTCCATCGTCATCTCGATGGCCGCATTGGTCGCCTCGGAAGTGCTGGCGCGGCGCGTCGGCCGGCGGATGGACATCGAATGAGCGTGCTGGTGGACATCAGCCATCGGCTCGGCGGTTTCGCCGTCGACGCGCGTTTCGAAAGCGCCGGGCGGCTGACGGCGCTGTTCGGGCCATCGGGCTCCGGCAAGACGACGCTGATCAACGTGATCGCCGGCCTGATCCGGCCGACCAAGGGCCGTATCGCGGTCGACGGCTGTGTGCTGGTCGACACCGATGCCGGCATTTTCGTGCCGAAGCACAAGCGCCGGATCGGCATGGTGTTCCAGGACGCGCGGCTGTTTCCGCATATGAGCGTGGCCGGCAATCTGCGCTATGGCCGCTGGTTCACGCCACCGGCGGAGCGCTATGCGGATATCGACGCGGTCGTCGAACTGCTCGGCATCGGTCCTCTGCTCGACCGGCGACCGGCAAAGCTCTCGGGCGGCGAGAAGCAGCGCGTGGCGATCGGCCGGGCGCTGCTTGCCAGCCCGAAACTGCTGTTGATGGACGAGCCGCTGGCCTCGCTCGACGATGCGCGCAAAGCCGAGATCCTGCCCTATATCGAGCGGCTGCGCGACGAGACCAAGCTGCCCATCGTATATGTCAGCCACTCCGTCGCCGAGGTGGCGCGGCTGGCCAGCGACGTGGTGGTGATGGCGCAAGGCAAGGTCGCTGCCTCAGGCCCGACCGGCGCGATCATGCAACGGCTCGAATTGCTGCCGGCGGAGGAACGCGGCGAGGGCGGCGCGGTTCTCGACACCAAGGTGCTGCGCCATGATGAGATCTTCGGGATGACCGTGCTCGGCTCGGCGGCGGGCGAAATCCGGGTGCCGCTTCTGGCGGTCTCGGTCGGCGCGCCTGTGCGCATCCGAATCCGCGCCCGCGACGTGATGATCGCCACCGAACAGCCGAAAGGTCTCAGTGCGCTCAACATCCTGCCGGGCGCCATCGTCGCAATCGGCTCGGGCGAGGGGCCGACGGTCGAAATCGGCATCGACTGCAATGGCGCAACCGTGCTTGCGCGCATTACCGAACAATCCAGGCAGGTACTGAACCTTCAACTCGGCGGCAAGGTGTTCGCGGTGATCAAGACGGTCAGTTTCGACCGTGCCAACACCGGCGCCGGGCTGCCGGCCGAAGCGGATGGCTGATAGCCGCTATATCGTTTTGGAATAGCGCTATGGGTCGAGAGGGGCTAGTGTGACTGTGGAGGACAAGAGATGCCGTCGCTGAGCCTGCGGATAAATCTCGATCCGGACGGGCGCATAGGTCCGGGCAAGATCGAATTGCTGGAGCAGATCGCCACTTTCGGCTCGATCTCGGCTGCAGCACGCGGCATGGAGATGTCCTACAAGCACGCCTGGGATCTGGTGGAAGATATGAACCGTGTGTTCGGCAAGCCGCTGGTCGCGGCGCAGACCGGCGGCAAAAAGGGCGGCGGCGCACAGCTGACCTCAGTTGGCCTTGCAGTTGTCAGCCGTTTTCGCGCTATCGAGCGCGCTGCGGCGGCAGCGGCGGCCACGCATATGGACGCCTTGCAGGCGGAGATTGATGCTGGGTGAGGGTTGAAGCTTGCGATCCGTCACACCCCCCTCTGTCCTGCCGGACATCTCCCCCGCAAGGGGGGAGATCAGCTAGCCCGTAGACGGGCGCTAATCTGTTAGGCGATTGGCGAAATCCTCCGTGACGGCCAATCTCCCCACTAGAGGGGGAGATGTCCGGCAGGACAGAGGGGGGCGCGAAGGAACTCGACCTTTGAGCGCGCTATTCCTCGGGCTCTCCTGCTTTACGCAGCAGATAGGTGTCCATGATCCAGCCCTTTCTTTTCCGGGCTTCTTCTCTCGTCCTCTCAATCTCCTCGCCGACATCACCCAGGCGACCGGAAACGATGATCTCGTCCGGTGTGCCGAGATAGGCGCCCCAATGGATGATCAGATCCTTGTCTGCCAGCGTGTTGAAGGCGCATTTGCCGTCGAGCATGACCACGGCGCTGCCGGCATTGTGCGGCATGCCTTGTTCGGCGAGGCGGCGGCCGGTGGTGATCAGCACGGGGTCGCCGATGCGGTTCAGCGCCATTTTGTGGCTGGCGGCGAGCGCCTGGACGGCGGTGATGCCGGGGATGACTTCCAATTCGAATGCGACATTGCCCCTCAGTCTTACGCGCGCGAGGATGCGCAGCGCGCTGTCATAGAGCGAGGGGTCGCCCCAGATCAGGAAGGCGCCGCAGCCGTCCTCGGCAAGTTCGTCGCGGACCAGGCTCTCATAGATCTGGGCGATGGCCTCGTGCCAGTCATCGACGGTCGAGCGATAGGAAGGCGCCGGCTCGGCGCGCACCGGCACGTCGAACTCGACGCGGCGCGATTTCGGATTGCTGACGAAACGGTCGCAGATCTGGCGGCGCAATTCGGCAAGGTCGTTCTTCTTCGCCCCTTTGTCGGGAACAAACAGGACGTCCGCCCGGTTCAGGCCATCAATCGCCTGCACGGTCATATGATCGGGATTGCCGGCGCCGATGCCGATGACGAGAAGCTTGCGCATGACGCGAACTCCTGCCCGATCGAAACCTGTTAGTCCAGACCGCCGATTGGCGTGTCCAGACACTGTGGCGTCCTGTTGGGAGACGGAAGGCTTTGAAACGCCACACTGAAACGGCTAGGGTCGCGGCATTCTTGGCGAGGGGCTTCGATGTTGCAATATGTTCTGACCGTAGCGCTGGCGCTTTCAGCAGCGCCCGCGCTGGCCAATGATACGACCGCCGAACTCGGCACAGGTGGCCTGATCCTGTCGCGTAGCGACGCGGTGTCGATGCAAAGCGAGGACCTCTATATCTCGCCGGAAAAGGTCACGGTCGACTACGTCTTCCACAACAACACGGACAAGGATGTAAATGCCATCGTCGCTTTTCCGCTGCCGGACATCGAAGGCAATCCGGAGGAAATGCCGGCCATCCCGGAAAACCAGAGCGACAATTTCCTTGGCTTCGAGGTGACGATCGACGGAGCGCCGGCAAAGCCGCAGCTCGAGCAGAAAGTGTTCGCTGTCGGCATCGATATCGGCGCCGATCTGAAGGCGCAGAACGTGCCGTTCAATCCGTTCGGCGATGCGGCCAAGGCGGCCCTGGCGAATCTGCCGAAAACGGTCGCCGAGGATTGGGAAAACCGCGGCATCATCATCGAGGATACGGGCAGCGACGGTACCGAGGCGAAAAAGGTCTATACGCCGTGGTGGCAGTTGCGCTCGACCTATTGGTGGCGCGCGACCTTTCCGGCCAACAAGGATGTCCACGTCTCGCACCGCTACAAACCGAGCGTCGGCGGCACGTCATCGGTGAGTTTCTTCTATGACGGCAAGTTCTCCGAGGGCAGCCAGTATACGACCTACAAGACCCGCTACTGCATGGACGACAGCTTCGAGAATGCGGTGCGGCAGGCCGCCAAGGCCGACGGTTATCCGCATTTTTACGAGAACCGCATAGCCTATATCCTGACCACCGGCGGCAACTGGGCCAATGGCAGCATCGGCAAGTTCAAGCTAACCGTCGACAAGGGCAATCCGAAAGCGCTGATCTCGTTTTGCGGCGACAATGTCAAGAAGGTCGGGCCGACGACCTTCGAGACGGCGGCGCAGGATCTCTATCCCGAGCACAACATCGACATATTGCTTTTGGAGCCGTCGGATGACGGCGCCCGGGGAGCCAACTGATGGACGTCGCGATCTATGTCGCCATTGCGCAGAACGGCGTCATCGGGCGCGACGGCGGCTTACCGTGGCGGCTGTCCACCGATCTCAAGCGCTTCAAGGCCGATACGATGGGCAAGCCCGTCATCATGGGCCGCAAGACTTATGAAGGCATCGGCCGGCCGCTGCCGGGCCGATTGAACATCGTGGTGACCCGCGACAAGGCCTGGCGCGCCGAGGGCATAGAGGTGGCGCACTCGCTGGAGGCAGCGATCCAGCTGGCCACGGTGCACGGGCGTTGCATGGCCGGCGTCGACGAAATCTGCATCATCGGCGGCGGCGAGATCTATGCGCAGGCGCTGCCGCTGGCAGACCGGCTGCACGTCACCCATGTGCTGGCGGCGGTCGATGGCGACGCGCATTTTCCCGATATCGATCCGGATTTGTGGCGCCTTGTCAGCGCTCAGGACGTTCCGGCCGGTGAAAAGGACAGCCATGCGACGCGCTATTCGGTTTACGAGCGACGCCGCGGCGTGCATTGAGACGATAAAAGGGTCGCGAACGTCCAAAACGGACATGCTCGGCAGCGGATCGCGTTGAAAGCGCATCGCTGCGTCCCTATAGAAGAACAACTGGATTTTGCGCCGCAACGTCGGCGCTGAGGGAATCCCAAGCGAAAGGACATTCATGCCCTGGAACGACAAGAGCGGCGGCGGCGGCCCATGGGGCGGCGGCGGCAACAATCAGGGACCCTGGGGGCAGGGACCGAAGGGGCCCAGCGGCCCGCCGGGGTCACCTCCCGATCTCGAAGACATCATCCGCCGCGGCCAGGACCGGCTGCGGCGCGCGCTGCCCGGTGGCGGCGGCGCCAGCCCGGCCGTGTTTGCGCTGATCGCAGCGGCTCTGATCGTGCTGTGGGCGTTCAAGGCGGTCTACACCGTGCAGCCGGACGAGGTTGCGGTCGAGCTGCGCTTCGGCAAGCCGAAGGCGGAGCTGTCGCAGCCAGGTCTGCATTTCCATTGGTGGCCCGTCGAAACCGTCGAGACGGCCAACATCGCCGAACAACTCGTCGATATCGGTGGTGGCGGCGCGACGAGCGGCAACTCGTCGGGGCTGATGCTTACCGGCGACCAGAACATCGTCAACGTCCAGTTTTCGGTGGCCTACCAGGTCTCCGATCCCCGGGCCTATCTGTTCGACGTCTCCGACCCAGAAGGCATGCTGCAGCAGGTCGCAGAGAGCGCCATGCGCGAAGCGGTCGGCCGGCGACCGGCCCAGGACATCTTCCGGGACGATCGCCAGGGCATCGCCGCCTCGGTGCGTGAAATCATTCAGACGACGCTGGACGGCTACAAGGCCGGCCTGAACGTCAACGCGGTTTCGATCGAGGACGCGGCCCCGCCGCGTGAAGTTGCCGATGCCTTCGACGAAGTGCAGCGCGCCGAGCAGGACGAAGACAAGTTCGTCGAGCAGGCCAACCAGTATTCCAACCAGAAGCTCGGCCAGGCGCGTGGCGCCGCGGCGCAGATCCGCGAGGACGCGGCAGCCTACAAGAACCGTGTCGTCCAGGAAGCCGAAGGTGAGGCGCAGCGCTTCATCTCGGTCTATGACGAATACGCCAAGGCGCCCGACGTGACGCGCCGGCGGCTTTATCTGGAAACGATGGAGAAGGTGCTGAAGGATTCCAACAAGGTCATCGTCGAACAGGGCAATGGGCAAGGGGTCGTTCCCTATCTGCCGCTGCCGGCACTGCAGCCGAAGGCGCCGCCGCCTGCGACCACGGGAGGAGCCCAGTGATGGCCAATCGTCTTCCCATTATCGCGGTCATCGCGGCCGTGCTTCTGTTCCTGCTCTACTCCTCGGTCTTCGTGGTCAACGCGCGCCAGCAGGCGCTCGTGCTGCGGTTCGGCGAGATCGTCGACGTGAAGAATGAACCCGGCATCTATTTCAAGGCGCCTTTCGCCTTCTTCGACGCCGACAGCGTGCAATTGATCGAAAACAGGGTGCTGCGCTTCGATCTCGACAACATCCGCGTCCAGGTTTCGGGCGGCAAGTTCTACGAGGTCGACGCTTTCATCGCGTACCGCATCTCGGATCCGCGCGTGTTCCGCTCAGCCGTGTCCGGCCAGATCACACTGGCCGAAGCACGACTGAGGACGCGTCTCGATGCGGCGCTGCGCCGTGTCTACGGTCTGCGCGACTTCGAGGCGGCGCTTTCGGAAGAGCGGGCCGTGATGATGCGCGAAGTGCGCGATCAGCTTCGGCCCGACGCCACCTCGCTCGGCCTGCAGATCGAGGATGTGCGCATCCGCCGAACCGATCTGACGGCCGAGGTTTCGCAGCAGACCTTCGACCGCATGAAGGCCGAACGTTTGGCCGAGGCCGAACGGCTGAGGGCACGCGGCAAAGAGGCCGCGCAGCGCATCACCGCCCGCGCCGACCGCGAAGTGGTGGAAATCGTCGCCGAAGCGCGCAAGGAATCGGAAATCCTGCGTGGTGAAGGTGAAGCCCAGCGCAGCGCGACCTTTGCCGACGCCTACAAACGCGATCCGGCGTTCTTCGACTTCTACCGGTCGATGAATGCCTATGGCACGGCGCTGGACAACTCCGGGACGACGATGGTGCTGTCGCCGAACTCGGAGTTCTTCCGCTTCTTCCGCAATCCGGACGGTACGGACGCGAAGCCGGCGACACCTGCGGCTCCGGCGACGGCACCTGCCGCGCCGGCGACGGCACCTGCCGCGCCGGCTGCACAACCTGCACCCGCCCAGTAGGGCGGTGCAGGATTTCCTTGCGGCCATAGGCCTGGTCCTCGTCGTAGAGGGTCTGGTCTATGGCGGCTTTCCCGGCCTTGCCAAACGTCTTGCCGGCGAAGTGCTGTCGACGCCGGAAATTGCGCTGCGCATCGTCGGGCTGGTGGCGATCGCCATCGGCGTCGGCATCGTCTGGTTGGTGCGTGGCTGAGGACCGCTGATCTGCAATTCCAGGAAAGTGTGAGCGGTTTTCCGTCCGGAATTGCGTAAAAGCAAAGGGATCGAACGGTTCGCCGTTTCCGCGAAACGGCGAACCGTTCTAAGGTGTAACGGAGGATTTATCCTCCTGATGTGGCCATAGCCGCAAACGTGCCGTATTTCTTGCCAACATGACGCGACGCGGCGTTTTGCCGAAGCGCTTTTCTTTTCAGCAATCCGGGAGGCTTTCGATGACATCCAACACCCTTCTGCGCGCGGCGCGGCGGACGTTCATCGCAGGTGCTGCGGCACTTCTGGTCGGCGCGCTTGCCGTTCCAGCTTTCGTGACGCCGACGATGGCCGCGGACGGACCGGCTTCGGTTGCCGACCTCGCCGAAGGCCTGCTCGGTGCGGTGGTCAACATCTCGACCTCGCAGACCGTGAAGGGCACGGAAGGTCCGGGCGCGGTGCCGATGCCGCAGCTGCCCGAGGGTTCGCCGTTCCAGGATTTCTTCGACGACTTCTTCAAGAACCGTGGCGGCGACAAGGATGGCGGCGCGCAAAAGGTACAGTCGCTGGGCTCCGGCTTCGTGGTCGACGCCGAGCAAGGCATTGTCGTCACCAACAACCACGTCATCGCCGATGCAGACGACATCGAGGTGAATTTCTCCGACGGCGTGACGCTCAAGGCGACGCTGGTCGGCACCGACACCAAGACCGACGTCGCGGTGCTCAAGGTCGACCCGAAGGGCCACAAGCTGACGGCGGTGAAATTCGGCGATTCCAACAAGATGCGCGTCGGCGACTGGGTGATGGCGATCGGCAATCCGTTCGGCCTTGGCGGCACGGTGACGGTCGGCATCGTCTCGGCCCGCAACCGCGACATCAATTCCGGCCCCTATGACGACTTCATCCAAACCGACGCCGCCATCAACCGCGGCAATTCCGGCGGGCCGCTGTTCAACAGCCTGGGCGAGGTCATCGGCATCAACACGGCGATCATCTCGCCGTCGGGCGGCTCGATCGGCATCGGCTTCTCCATCCCCTCGCAGCTTGCCTCGGGCGTCGTCGACCAGCTGCGCCAGTTCGGCGAGACCCGTCGCGGCTGGCTCGGCGTGCGCATCCAGCCGGTGACCGACGACATCGCCGAGAGCCTCGGCATGGCGACCGCCAAGGGCGCGCTGGTGGCCGGCGTCATCAAGGGCGGACCGGTCGACAACGGCACAATTCTCGCCGGCGACGTCATCATCAAGTTCGATGGCAAGGACATCCATGAAATGCGCGACCTGCCGCGCGTCGTGGCGGAAAGCCCGGTCGGCAAGGCGGTCGACGTGATCATCGTGCGCAAGGGCGTCGAGCAGACGGTGAAGGTGACGCTCGGCCGGCTTGAGGACGGCGAGAAGGTCGCTGCCGGTGAGGACGGCACTACCGATGAGGACAAGGGCGGCGACAAGGCGCCCGCGGTCTCCACGGCCTCGGTGCTCGGCATGACCGTCGGCGAGCTCAATGACGACACACGGAAAAAATTCGGCATCGCGGCCGACGTCTCCGGCGTCGTCATCACCGACGTCACCAAGGATTCGGCCGCCGCCGAGCGCGGCATCCAGGCCGGCGAGGTGATCACCGAAATCGCCCAGGAATCGGTCGCGACCCCGAAGGACGTGATGGACCGGATCGGCGCGCTGAAGGAGCAGGGCCGCAAGAACGCGCTCTTGATGCTGGCCTCGAAGACCGGCGAGTTGCGCTTCGTGACGATCCGGATGGATTGAGTCCGGAAAGCCCCATAACCGGTTGTTTTCAGGGAAAGGGCGGCTAGCGAGCCGCCCTTTTTCGTGCCTGCCAGTCCGTCCGCGACAGTTTGTAGAGGACATGCCGCTTGAGGTGCGGGTGGCTGTCAGGGATGGATGGGTGGTCGAAATCGCGAGCCGGGTCAGGGCTCATGCCAAGACGCTCCATGACGGCCGTCGAGCGGCGGTTGGCCGCGACGGCGAAGGAGACGATCTCGTCCCGGTCAAGCGTTTCGAAGCCAAAGGCGAGCCAGGCTTCGGAGGCCTCCGTGACATAGCCCTTGCGCCAGAATTCCGGCGCCAACCGCCAGCCGATCTCGATCGTATCGGAAGGCAGGGACGGCACGTGATCGGTCTTTAAGAGACCGACGAAGCCGATGCATTCCCCAGTCGCGGCGATCTCGGCGGCGGCAAAACCAAAGCCGTCCTCGGCGATCCAGCCCCGAAACTCGTCCATCTTGGCATCCGTCTCGGCGCGGTCGCGGCGGAACGGAAAGAATTCCATCACCCGCTCGTCCGAATTGATGCGGTGGAAGAGTTCGCGATCGCGGTCTTCCCAGTTGCGCAGGATGAGGCGCTCGGTGCGCATCGGTTTCATTGGGCGAACTCTTCCTGGCGGTAGCCCTGGAGATAAAGCAGCGCGGTGAGATCGCCATGGTCGATGCGGACCTTGGCTTCGGCAGCAACGGCCGGCTTGGCGTGGAGCGCGACACCGGTGCCGGCCAGACGGATCATGTCGAGGTCGTTGGCGCCGTCGCCGACCGCAATCGCATCAAATGGCGTCAGGCCGAGGCGGGCCGAGATCTCGCTCAGCGCATCGGCCTTGGCGGCGCGGCCGAGGATCGGCTCGGCGACGAGGCCGGCAAAGCGCCCGTTCTCCTCGATCAGGCGGTTGGCACGGTTTTCCTGGAAGCCGAGCATGGCGGCGACACGGCTGGTGAAGACGTCGAAGCCGCCGGAGACAAGCGCCGTCCAGGCGCCATTGGCGCGCATCGTCCGCACCAGGGCGCGGCCGCCCGACGCCAGCGTCAGGCGGTTCGCGATGATGCGGCCGACGACGGCCGTATCGAGGCCTTTCAGCAACGCTACGCGTTCCCGTAAGGCGGGCTCGAAGGCGATCTCGCCGTTCATCGAGCGTGCGGTGATGGCGGCGACGCGGTCCTTGACGCCGATCTCGTCGGCGAGTTCGTCGATGCATTCCTGGTCGATCATGGTTGAATCCATATCGGCAAGCAGGATTGTCTTGCGGCGGCTTTCGGCCTGCTGAACGATCACGTCGACCGGCTCTGAACCAAGTGCTGTGCGCAAGGCCGCACTTGCCTCAGCGGCTTCTGCCCCCTCGGGCAACACCAGATCGCAGGCGACGCCATCGCCCAGCCAGCGAACAGCGCTTGCACCGACCGACCGTGAGGCGATATTCGCAAGCGAGGCCGACATCGCGCGGCGGAGGGGGTGGGACACAAGCGTGGCAATGAGCGGCATCGAGACTTCCAAGCAGCTAGGCGAGGGCGGGCAGGCGGGCGAGGGCCGCGTGAAGAACGCGATCCTGATAGCCGGGCCGACAGCCAGCGGCAAGTCGGCGCTGGCGCTCGATCTCGCCGAGCGCAAGGGCGGCGTCATCGTCAACACCGATTCCATGCAGGGCTATTCGGTGCTCGATGTGCTGACGGCGCGGCCGAGCGCCGCCGAACTCGGCCGCGCGCCGCACTTTCTCTATGGCCATGTGCATCCCTCCACCGCCTATTCCACCGGCGCCTGGCTGCGCGACGTGATGAAGCTGATCGATGACGGCACGCTCGCCCGACAGCCCGACGACGCCGCCTTTGAACGTCCGGTGATTTTCGTCGGCGGCACCGGGCTCTATTTTCGCGCACTTGCCGAGGGCATTTCGGAAATGCCCGACATTCCGCAGCAGGTACGCGACCGCTGGCGCTACGAGTTAAAGGAGCAAGGCGCAGCCAAGCTGCACCGCATCCTGATGCATGAGGATTCGGCGGTCGCCATGCAGCTGAAGCCGACCGACGGCCAGCGCATCGTGCGGGCGCTGGAGGTGCTCGACGCATCCGGCCGCTCCATCCTAGAATGGCAGGCAGCGCGCGGCCGGCCGCTGATCGACCGCGACAGCGCTCGGTTCTTCGTTATCGAGCCGGACCGCGCCCCCCTTGTCGAGCGGATCGAAACAAGGTTCGACCGCATGCTCGATCTCGGCGCGCTCGATGAGGTCAAACGGCTTGCGGCGCTTGGCCTCGATCCCGGCCTGCCGGCGATGAAGGCGATCGGCGTTCGCGAACTTTCGGCTGCCATGGCGGGTGACATCAGCTTTCCTCAGGCCATCGAGCGCTGCAAGGCAGCGACGCGGCAATATGCCAAACGGCAAACGACGTGGTTTCGCCATCAGCTGGGGCCGGAATGGCTGAGATTGCAGCCCGGCGGCCGCTTGCAAACCGCGATTTGATTTTCGTGCTGCCAATACAATTAAAGAAACAGAAGTAGGAATGAACATTCCCGCTCCGGTTGTCTGGATTAACCGTCCGTAAGGCGCCGGCATGCCATAGATCCGGCGGGTACTTTGCAACGGGAAGCAGATGCGTTTCCACAAGGCGGAATCCGCATTTTTCGTCTTTATTTTCGTGATCCTGGCCGCAGGCCTGGTGACGCTTTATGCCTATGGTCAATTGCAGTTCATCGCGGTCGGTCACGATACGACTTCCCGGGTCGAGAGGATCGCCTATCTCAACACGCTGCTGTTTGTCACCGGGGTGCTGCTGGCGACAGCGCTGTTCTTCGGCGTGTTCTTCATCTACCCGCTGATCCGTAGGCAGGCCACGGAAGAGGGCAAGCTGCGTGCCATGACGGTTTCGCTCAGCGCCCGCTCGGAAACGCTGCAGCATGCGGCATTGACCGACGGCCTTACCGGCATGCAGAACCGGCGCTACTTCGATGATGCGCTGAAGGAATATCTCGAGGAATTCCGCCGCATCGAAAAGCCCGTCGGGCTGATGATCCTCGACCTCGATCATTTCAAGCAGGTCAACGACACGCATGGCCACGATGTCGGCGACGAGGTGCTTAGGGCAGTCGCCAATTGCCTCAAAGGCATGACGCGCTACCACGATGTGGTGGCGCGGCTTGGGGGCGAGGAGTTCGCCGTCGTCACGCCCAACATGGATGCGGAGTTGTTGGGGAAGTTCGCCGAACGCATCCGCAAAGCGATTGCCAACATGTCGGTGCTGTCGGGCAATGTCCGCCTCAAGATCACCACCAGCGTCGGACTAGCCGTCTGGGATCGGAAGGAAACCGCCGAGGAATTCTACCGCCGCGCCGACCGCCTGCTCTACGAGGCGAAGAGGCAAGGCCGCAACCGCGTCTGCGCCTGAAATCCCGGCATTTAAATTCGTGAGGCTGGCCGTTTGATGCCGTCTTCTGCGCTTCCGGTGGCTCACGGACTCAATGTCCGCTCCGCTCCGGTTCTCGAAGTCGACACCGACCGACTCAGCCTGACGAATTTCTGGCGTGATTTACCCAAGCTGGCTGACGAAGCTGATCTCGGAAGTTGACGCGGCTTGCCGGTGGCCAGAAGGGTGTGCAGGCTAATCGTTCTGCGGGCGCATGCCGAAGGTTGTGGGCTTGAGGCCGTAGCGCAGGTCGAAATCGTCGTCCGGCTGGACGCGCTGGGCGGTCGCCGGCTTGCGGTAATCGGGATCGCCGGCCTGGCGGCCGGAATCCACTGCTTCGGCGAAGGCCATCTGCTGCTGCGGTTTCGGGACGTTGCGCAGCCGCTCGACGATGGCGGCGAGATCGACGTCGTTGCCGTCCTGCGAGAACTCGTCCTGCTCTCGCTTGGCGGTGCCGGGGATCAGGTTCTCCGCCAGTTTTTCGAACTTCAGCCGCATGGTCGTCGCCACGCCTTCACCGAAGGCGATGGCTTCGCGCTGGCCCATGGAGGACAGGAAGGCCAGCGTCGAGGCGGAGGAATCGGCGATCGCCGAGCGGATGATTGCCTGGTCCTGCTCGTTGGCCAGCCGCATGGCGAAAAAGGTCGAGCATTGCGACAGGATGGTCGGATCGAGTTCACCCGGGCGCTGGGTGACGACGCCGAGATAGCAGCCATATTTGCGGCCTTCCTTGGCGATGCGCGACAGTGCATGCCTTGTCGGGGCGAAGCCTAGGCGCGGATCGGCCGGCATATAGCGGTGTGCTTCCTCGCACAGCAGCAACAGCTTCAGCCGGCCCTCGCTCCACAGCGCAAGGTCGAAGGCGAGCCGAGCCAGCACCGAACAGACGGAGTTGACCACTTCGGACGGCATGCCGGCCATCTCGAAGCAGGTCACCGGGCGGCCATGATGCGGCACACGGAAAATATTGCCGATCGTCTCGTGGATCGTGTCCTCGATCAGCCGCGAATTGAACATGAAGCGATAGCGCGGGTCGGACGCGGCGGACTCGATGCGCGTCTTCAGCGATTTCAGCGTCGGGCGGTCGTTCTTGCTTTCCAAGAGGCCCATGCGCTCGTCGATCTGCTTGATGAGATCGACCATGCGGTAGGGCACCGGCGTGTCGGCGGTCAGCGCATCGCTGCCGCGGCGCACGTAAGAGCCTGAATTGGGATTGCGATAGAGGTTCTTGGCGGCGGGGATCAGGTCGCGCAGGACATCGACTTCTTCCGGCACGATCTCTCGGCCGCGAAACAGCACTTCGGCGAATTCTTCGAGCCTGAACATCCAGAACGGCAGATCAAGCGTCTTGGAATCGACCCGGACGCAGAACTCAGGCAGGGATGCCGCGAATTCATTGTGCGGATCGAGAATGAGGATTCGCAGATCGGGCCGGGCGGCGATCGATTTGCGCAGCAGCAGCGAGATGGCGGTGGATTTGCCGACGCCGGTTGTGCCGACAACCGCAAAATGGCGCGCCAGCGTGTCGTCGATGGCGATGTTGGCGTCGATCGACTCATCCTGCGACAGCGTACCGATGGTGATCGAATGACGCCCGGCGAGATCGTAGACCGCCTGCAGATCACGGGTACGGATGCGGTGCGCTATGGCGCCGATATGAGGATAGGTGGTGATGCCGCGGTCGAACACCGGTTTGGCCCCCGGTTCGGCGCCGTCGCGCACTTCGCCGATCAGCTCGACGCTGACCTCGATGGGATTTTGTCCCTCATTGCTCCAGGCGCGATCCGACTTGCCGATTTCGTAGACCAGACCAACGGTGCGCGATGTCCCGAGATTGATGGAGATCATCTTGCCGACGGTCCACAGGCCGGTGACCGCGCCTTCGATGTCGTCGGCATAGGCGCTGATGGTGGCGCGCGCACCGTCGCACTGCACGACGTTGCCGAGAATGCGCTTGTCGCTCTGCTCTGCGCGGCGGCGCTCCTGCGAGGTCGGTTCGCCGACGGAGGCTTCGCGCTCGACAAACATACGATCCGATCCCATTCCCGTGGAGCCTCGATCCTACACAGACGGGGTTAAGGTGGCGTGATGCGGGATGGTGTAGCAGGGGTTAACCCGTCAGCGAAAATTCAACCGGCCGTCCTCTTCCCCCAATCCGAAGATTCGATATATTGGACGAATGACTGATATAGCGAATGACATGTCGGCCACGATAGGCAGACGAATCCACGCCGAAAGAGCCTTGCGGGACTGGTCGTTGGCCGACCTGGCGAACCGCTCCGGCGTCTCCAAAGCCATGCTCAGCACCATCGAGCGCGGCATGACCAGCCCGACGGCCGCGCTGCTGGTGCGCATCGCCGCTGCTTTCGGCATGACGCTGTCGACGCTGATTGCACGCGCCGAGCAGCAAGGTGGCGGCCTGCTGCGCGAGAGTGAGCAACCGGTCTGGAGCGACCCCGGTACGGGCTATGTCCGGCGGCATCTGTCGCCGGTCTCCGACATGCCGCTCGAATTGATCCGGGTGCAGTTGCCGGCGGGCGCCAGTGTGAGTTTCCCGGCGGCGTCCTATGCCTTCATCAAGCAGCAGATGTGGCTGATCTCCGGGCGACTTGAGTTCACCGAGGGCGATGTCGTGCACAGGCTCGAGCCCGGCGACTGCCTGGCGCTCGGCGCGCCGTCGGACTGCACGTTCCATGCCGTCGGGCAGCTGCCCGCCGACTATCTGGTCGCGCTGGTCAGGGGCTGAAATCGTGGCAAGACGTCCCAAGCGCTCCGACAATGGCGGACCGCCGCTCGATGATTACAAGGGCCCGCCATGGGGCAAGGGCGATCCCTACATCTTCCTGGCCTGGCAGGCAGCGCATGCCAAGGCGTGGAAGGCGCCAAGCCGTGACGTGATGCTGATGCGCATGGAAAAGGCCGAGCGGCTTGGCCTGACCTATGAGGAATACACGCTCGAAATCCTCGAACGCGGGCTGCATCTGCAGCCGAAAGACACCGATCGCATCGCCGCGATCAAGGCGAGACGAAAGCGGCGCCGCGTCGCGCGTCTGGATTAGCAAGGGAAAGTGCAGGTGAGTCCCATCGAAATCAGGTCGCTGACTGCGGGAACACGCGACATGCTGGCCGACCTCCTGATCGAGACGGTCGCGGCCGGCGGCTCCGTCAGCTTCATGCATCCCTTATCCAGGCAAGCGGCGGAAACTTTCTGGAGCAACTCGTTGATGGCAGCAGAGAGAGGCGAAAGAGCGGTGCTGGGCGCTTGGTATGGCGACGCGTTGGTCGGCACCGTCACCTTGCTGCTCGACTTTCCGGTCAATCAGCCGCACCGGGCCGAGATCGCCAAGCTCATGACCCGCGTCGAACACCGCGGCAAGGGCATAGCGAGCCGGCTGATGCGGGCGGCCGAAACGCTCGCCGTCGAGAAAGGCCGCACGCTTCTGGTGCTGGACACCGCAACCGAGGAGGGCGCTTCCGGCCTTTACGAAAAACTCGGCTTCACGCTCACTGGCGAAATACCGGACTTTGCCCTGAAACCGCATGGCGGGCTGACCGGCACGCTCATCTACTGGAAGCGCATCGGCGGCGCTGCCTAAGCCTTGTGGTGAACCTCTTGCAGCGCGTAGACCGGCGTCGCGATGCCTTCCATGCGCGCCTTCAGCTGCAGCGCCAGGAACTGGGAGTAATGGCGCGACTGGTGCAAATTGCCGCCATGGAACCACAGCGCCTCCTGCTGCGTCGGCTTCCACATGTTGCGCAGCTCGCCTTCCCAGGGGCCTGGGTCCTTCGTGGTGTTGGAGCCGAGGCCCCAGCATTTGCCGACCTTGTCTGCGACCTCCCGTGAGATCAAATCGGCCGCCCAGCCATTCATCGAACCGTAGCCGGTGGCGTAGACGATGAGATCGGCCGGCAGTTCCGATCCATCGCTGAGCAGGACCGAATGCTCCTTGATCTCCTTCACGTCGACACCGCTTTTCAGCTTGATCGACCCGTCGATGATCAGGTCGGAGGCGCCGACATCGATGTAATAGCCCGAGCCGCGTCGCAGATATTTCATGAACAGGCCGGAGCCGTCGTCGCCCCAGTCGAGCATGAAGCCGGCCTTCTCCAGGCCTTTGTAGAAGTTGGCGTCGCGCTTCTTCATCTCGGCATAGGCCGGAATCTGGAATTCGTGCAGGATCTTGTAGGGCAGGGAGGCGAAGACGAGGTCGGCCTTGGCTGTGGTCATGCCGCTCGCAACCGCCTTTTCCGAATAGAGCGAGCCCAGGCCGATCTCCATCAGCGTGTCCGACTTGACGATGTGCGTGGTCGAGCGCTGCACCATGGTGACGTCGGCGCCGGCCTCCCAAAGGGCTGCTGCAATGTCGTGGGCGGAGTTGTTCGAGCCGATGACGACAGCTTGTCTGCCGACATAGGCATCGGGTCCCGGATGCTTCGAGGAGTGATGCTGGTCGCCCTTGAATGTGTCCATGCCCTTGAAGTTCGGCATGTTGGCCTTGCCGGATTGCCCCGTGGCCAGCACCAATTGTTTCGGCTTCAGCGTGATGTCCTTGCCGTCGCGGCGCACCACCACCGTCCATTCCTTCTTGCTGTCGTCATAGACAGCGCTCATGGCCTCGGTCGACGACCAGTAGTTCAGCTCCATTACCTTGGCGTACATTTCCAGCCAGTCGCCGATCTTGTCCTTGGGCGCGAAGACCGGCCAGTTCCTGGGAAAGTCGATATAGGGCAGATGGTCGTACCAGACCGGATCGTGCAGGCAGAGCGATTTGTAGCGCTTGCGCCAGCTGTCGCCGGCCCGTTCGTTCTTCTCGACGATGATGGTCGGCACGCCGAGCTGCCGCAGCCGCGCGCCGAGCGCGATGCCGCCCTGGCCGCCGCCAATGATGAGCGTATAGGGCTGCGTCTTGAAGCCGAGCTCGGCGGCCTCCTTCTCGCGCTCCTCCTTCCAGGTCGGGCGGTTCTTGCCATGGCCGTGCTTGGCGCCGAGCGGGCGGTCGAAACCGGCCGGCTCCTCATGGCCCTTCAGCTCGACCATGGTGGTGAGCAACGTCCAGATCTTGCCGTCCTTCAGCCGGATGTGGCCGAAGCCGCGCGCCACAGACGTTTCGAAACTGATCCAGCCGTCGAGCAGGCCATCGTTTTCCGTGGCGTCCTCGCCCCTGGCGATCGCCCAGTTCGATGGGTTGGTTTTGGCCAGCTGGCTCACCAGCATGTCGCGCACCTGGTCACGGCCTTCCATGGTCTTGATGTTCCAGGTGAAGCTGACGAGATCGCGCCAAAAACAATCCTCCTGAAAGCAGGCGACCGCCTTGTCGATGTCACCGGCGGCGAGTGCCGCGCCGAAGCGATCGAGCAGGTCGGAAAGCTTCTTGTTGGGGGCCTTGTCGAGCATTGAATTTCCTCCGCGATTTTTCTTGGCCGCCTGTAGCGAGCGGAACCCTGCCGAAGCTTGACGTCCGGCCTGGCGCAGTATCGCGACAAATTATGCGCCGCGTCACGTCGTCCAATAGTTTGCCGCGTATTCAGGGGCTTATCGGGAAATCGGGACGCCGAAGACCGTTGCGAACCAGCGGCGGACCGCTTCTTCGGCCGGGCTCAGATGCGCGCCCGAAGGTGCGGTCAGATAGTGGCCGGCACCGCTCGACAGCGTAAAGCCGGACAGGGTAACGAGAGATCCTTCGCGCAGTGCCGCGTCGGCCAACGGTCGCGATCCCAGCACCATGCCGGCGCCGTGCTTCGCCGCCTCCAACGCGGTAACGAAACTGTCGAATTTGTGCGTGGGCCCGAGCGCCGGCTTCATCCGGGCGACGGCGAACCACTCGCCCCACATTTCCCGCGCGCCGACCACTGTAAGTCTCGGCAATCCTGTCCAATCCTTGGCCTTGGCGACATTTGGCGACGCCATCGGCGTTAAGGTTTCGCGGGTGAGGCGGTCGGCCTGCCGTCCGGCAAAGGAGCCGGAGCCAATGCCGAATCGGATGTCGAGACCCACAAAGCGCTCGCCGTAATCGGCCGGTGTGTGGATGGTCTCGATCTGCAGCTGGACGAAGGGCAGGTCCTTGGCCATTTGCGGCAGCTTCGGCGCGATCATCAGCACGGCAAACGAGATCGGCGAGCGTATCGTCACGCTCTGGACGGTCTTGGGTTCGAACAACTCGCGCGTGCTGTTGGCGATCACGGCAAAGGCCGATTGCAGATGCGGCAGGTAGGCGGCACCCTCCGGCGTCAATTCGACGCCGCGCGCCAGGCGGATGAACAGCGGCTGCTTCAACCGCTCTTCGAGAGAACGGATGTGCTGGCTGACCGCAGCCTGGGTCAGGCCAAGCTCGGCCGCGGCGGCGGTGAAATTCGACAGCCGCGCGGCGGCCTCGAAACTCCGCAGCCAGTCGAGCGGCGGCAAGGGCAGGGTTGTTTGAGGCATAAACCGTTTATGGCCTTTGGCCGCAAAATGATAATTTGAGTTATGCCTTCGACATCATCACGATGCAACCGGAAACCCTGCGGAGTTGGCTGCGGGGCGCAGCGGACAGGAACGGATCTCCATGCTTACCCAGGCGCTGATCGGCGACGAAGGAAGAACGATCGACCTCGGTTGGAAGGACGGCGCGCGCACTCGCTTTCACGCCATGTGGTTGCGCGACAATGCGCTCGACGACAAGACGCGCAGCGCCGGCAACGGCCAGCGGCTGATCACCATTCTCGACATTCCGGCGCAAACGCGGATCGGCGCAGCCGCGATCAAGGGCGATGCGCTTGAAGTCAGTTTCGAACCGGAGGGAAAGACGGTGCGCTTTCCTGCGGCATGGCTGAGCGCCAATGCCTATGACCGCGATGCCGCCCGACAGCCCGGCTGGACAGGCGAGGGCACCGTGCGATGGACCAGGGCCTCTATGCAGAATTCGGTGCCGCGCGCCGGCTATGTCGCGGCCAGCCGCGACCGCGCCGTCTTGCGGCAATGGCTGTCGGCGGTGAAGACCTACGGCTTCGCGGTGATGGACGATCTGCCGGCCGAATCCGGGGCGCTGTGCAAAGTGTCCGATCTGTTCGGCTATATCAGGGAGACCAATTACGGCCGCTGGTTCGAGGTGCGCGCCGAGGTCAATCCAACCAATCTGGCCTACACCAATCTTGGCCTGCAGGCGCATACCGACAACCCCTATCGTGATCCGGTGCCGACCTTGCAGATCCTGTCGTGTATCGAAAACACGGTCGAGGGCGGCGAATCCAGCGTCGTCGATGGTTTTGCCGTGGCGGCCGCGCTGCAGGCCGAAAACCCCGAAGGCTTCCGGCTGTTGAGTTCATACCCGGCGCGCTTCGAATATGCCGGCTCGTCGGGCGTGCGATTGCAGGCCAAGCGGCCGATGATCGAGCTCGGGCCGGATGGCGAACTCATCGCCATCCGCTTCAACAACCGCTCGCTGGCGCCGACCGTCGATGTGCCGTTCGCGGAGATGGAGGCCTACTACGCCGCCTATCGCCGGTTTGCCGAACTGATCGAGGATCCGTCCTTCGAAGTGACCTTCAAGCTCGAGGCGGGCCAGGCCTTCATCGTCGACAACACCCGCGTCATGCATGCCCGCAAGCAGTTCTCCGGCGCCGGCAAGCGCTGGCTGCAGGGCTGCTACGCCGACAAGGATGGCCTTTTGTCGACGCTGTCGGCGATCGAACACGAATTCAAGGAAGCAGCGGAATGAGCAGCCAGGATTTGAACGCGAGCAACATCGTCGAATTCATCGCCGATATTTTCGAACGCCGAGGGGCTGAATCCTATCTCGGCGAACCCGTCACCATGTCGGAGCACATGTTGCAGGGCGCCTGGTTCGCCGAAAAGGACGGCGCGCCCGATGTGCTGGTGGCGGCAGCACTGCTGCACGATATCGGCCACTACACCAGCGAGTTCGGCACCTATTCGCCCGACGATGTCGAGGACAAGCATCATGACGAAGCCGGCGGCGAGGTGCTGGCGCCGTTCTTTCCACCGGTGATCGTCGAATGCGTCAGGCTGCATGTCGCGGCCAAGCGCTACCTCTGCGCTACCGACCCCACCTATTTCGGCAGGCTGTCGCAGGCCTCGGTCCACACGCTGTCGCTGCAAGGCGGGCCGATGAATGCCGAAGAGGTGGCCGAGTTCCGCAAGAACCCGTTCCACGAGGAAGCGGTGCGGGTTCGCATCTGGGACGAGGCCGGCAAGATCGCCAACATGAAGACCCGGGCATTTCGCGACTACATGCCGCTGCTGCAGCGGGTTGTCCGCGACTTCGCCAATCGCGCCTGATCGCAATCCGGGGAAGGAACGGCATATGCACCGTTTCGACGGCAAACATGCGCTAACCGTATGCCGCCGCAGACTTGCCGCGAGCGTCTGCGTGCGCAGGCGCTCGCGCCTCGCTGCCGATCCCTACCGGTGACGAGCCTTGTCACCGCGGATTTTATTGCGACATCCGTCGGCGCGGCCCAAGATCAGTAGGTCAGACTTCGGTGTATATTTGACTCAGACGAAGGTCTGAGAATCGAGCTGCAAGCACGAAAGGAGAGTTTCCTCAGCGTTTGTGAGCCGCAATTTTGGGCTGTTCATTCTTGAATACCGTGACACATCATGATGTGATGGTGGCATGAATGGAGAAAGGCAGCCCCTGTTTTCATCCGTGCGTCGCCGGGCGTACTTTAGCTTGCGCGTATTCGCGGCGGTTGCGGTGACGATGCCGGTGCTTGGTCTGCGGTTGAGCCATGTCGACGGTTACAAGATCGAATTCGCCGCTGCCAGCGCCAAGAGCGGAAACAATGGCAATGGTAACGGTGGTGGCAACGGTAGTGGTAACGGTAATGGCTCAGGCGGCAACGCCGGGAATGGCAACGCCAACGGAAAGGGAAAAAATGGTGCCGGCGACAACGCCGCCGGTAGCCAAGCTCCCAGTAGCCAAGTCAATGCCGCTGGCGACACGGTGACGGTACAGGGCGCCAAAATCCAGGTCGTGCATCGCGATGGATTCAGCGAAAGCATCGAGGCCGGCCGCTTCACTATGAAGGATCCGCTTGGAAGGACAATTGTCGAACGCGCCGTAAGGGCCTCCGACATTGCTCGTCTGAAAGGGCTGTAACTGTTGGTTCGCCAACCAGCATCCGACCTTCAGACAAGCCCCGATCTCCCTATACAAGACCCGTTTTGGGCGCGTGCATAAGAATGGCTGCTTCGGTGCGGTTTCGCACCTTTAGCTTTTGAAATATCCGAGTCATGTGGTGTTTTACCGTTTTCTCCTGCAGGTTGAGACGTTTGGCGACTTCTTTATTGCTCAGTCCTTCGCCTACCAAGGAGATTATCCCAAGCTCGCGTCCCGAGAGATTGGCAACGAGATCGGTTGTGCGCTTTTCCGGCCGGATCAGTTCATTCAAAAGCTGCGCTGACAGGGTCGGCGAAACATATTTTTTTCCTGCGGCTATATAAGTCAGCACCTCGGCCAGCGATGCCGCCCCAATCCCTTTCAGCACATATCCGCGTACGCCCAGCCTGAGCGCCGTTGCCAAATCGGCGTTCGCCTCCGAGACGGTGAGCATGACGATCTTGCAGTCAGGCTGAGTTGCAAGAATATTTTCCGCTGCCGCCAGACCCCCTCCCGGCAAACTGATGTCGAGCAGCAATATGTCGGGATTTGCCAAGGCCGCAAGCTGTTCGGCATCCGTCGCGGTTTCGCCCGCACCAACGACTTCGAAGCCGCCGATTTCGGCGAGGCTGCGAGCCACACCCTCGCGAAACAGCGGATGATCATCAACAATGGCAATCCTTATGGGAGCGGTCATTTCTGGTCCTCGATGTTGAGCGTTATCGTCAGCCGGGTCCCCCTGGGGCTCGAAAAGGTCTCGAAGTGACCTCCGATACTCTCGATACGTTCCCTCATACCGGCGAGTCCAAGTCCTTCACACGATCCCGACTGGAATCCAGGGCCGCGATCAAGCACTTGAATGAGGAGCTTGCCCTGCGTCACTCGCGCCTTGACAGCCTGCCCCTTGCCCAGACCGTGTCGCCAGGCATTGTTCAGCCCCTCCTGCGCGAAGCGAAAGATGCTTATTTTCTCGGACGTCCCCAGGTCGGGCAGGCGAGATGGCAGTGAAAGCGATACGGAAGAGGCCGTCCGGCGTTCATGTTCGGCAACCGCAAGCCGCAATATCTCCGCGACTGTCGAAGCTTCGATCTGTGGCAGTACGAGGCCGGTGCAGATGGCGCGGATCTCCCGCATCGCCTCGTCCAACGTATGATGGATATCGGCGATCTCGGTCTTGCGGTGGCTTGGGGATGCGGCGGGATCGAGCAGCAGAGGGCTGTCCATGCGCAGCGCAGCCAGTGCGACGAGCTGAGCTGGACCGTCATGCAAATCAGACCCAATGCGGCGCAAGTAACGCTCGTTGATTGCCGTTGCGCGGCGCGACGCCTGCTGGACGCGCTCCCGCAAAGCGGAATTCTGCTCCAAAAGCAACTGAAGTTCGGCCACTTGTGTCTCAAGCGCTGAACGCTGCGTTTCGATAGTGCTGCTGCCGCGAAGCACGATTCCCGAGAGCATCGCCAAGGCGACCGCGGTCGCGCCAGCCACGAGCAGCCAGCTCGACCATAGTGCCGAGTTTAAAGTGCCCTGAAGATCGTCGGCTATCTCGTAGAACTCGGAAACGGCCACAACATCGCCCGACCACGGCTCTCGAACCGGATTGTAGATCTCGAGCAGCGAGGCGGTGGGGCTCTTGCGTTCCTTCCTTTCATTTTCGTCCAGATCATTGAATTGCGCCACCACGTTTCCACCGAACGCATGCAGCAAGTTCGCATTTGGCTCGAAGGTCTGGCCGATAAGAGCCGCGTCTTTGGCGTACAGCACCTTGCCATCACGCCGCCAAAGCACGAAGGACGCCAGTTTTTTTCCGAGAGCACCCTGGTCCAGGGTTTCATCGAGTGCCCGTTTAACGGTGTCGCTGAGCTGCTGGCTTTTGCGCATGTCCGGCAGGATTGGCGCGATGACACTGTCGACGTAAAGCGCGGTCGTGCTTGCAGAGTTGCGGATCACTCCATCTCGTATTTGCGAGGTGACCCATAGGCCGACGACCAGCATCAGCGACAGCAGCCCAATGCTTCCGACTATGATGAACTGCCAAGCCAACGATAGCCTGTTCCAGTTTTGATAGAGACTATCAATGTAGCGCACGTCTCAACCGACCCCGCGAGCTTTGGCCGTGCCAAAATCCTAAGCCATCCTACAACTAGAACGGTCGATGGTGCGAGCAAGCGCTAGGTTGAATTGCCGGGGAAACCGCAATTTCAGGGCATGATCCCACCGCCACCCGCGGGGAACGGCGGTGGGATCAGCGTTACTGTATGATCTTGACGATCTTCCGCGTGCCGGGGTCGACCAGCACGGTTCGCCCGTCGACCACAACGTAGCGATACTTGACGCTCGGCACTTCATGCAGTTCCACCGTGTCGGGAATGGCGGTCCCCACGTTCAATTCGACACCTGGAATCTTCACCGACGCAAGGGGCTGCTTTTTCACGTATTCGCGCACAACCGTTTCCTGCTCCGGCGCGATGATGACGTCTTGAGCAGCAACTACGCCCGCGCTCGCGAGCAGCAAGAATCCGGCAATTGCGGTCGACTGGTACATGGTCGTCATGATTCTCTCCTTCATGCGAGCAACGCTCATGCTTCTTGCGCGAGCTCGATTCCGATACGGTGGTTGTTGGTGAGGTTGATGCACACCGCAAGCCGAACGGGCTTTTCGCGGCTGCGTTCCCGCGTGGGGCTTCGGTCCGGGCGTCATCGGGCCAATGGACTATAAAGAGAGGGACCAAAGTCTGGTGCCAGGCTGTAGAGGTCCTAGAGCCTCCTCAGGGCGGAACACAGGGTTCTCGGCATCGTTGAGATCAGCACTTGTGGGAGGCGTTAATGGACAACAGCGTCCATCAGGCACGATGGTTGCTCTTGCCTGTTTTCGGGGTAGCCATCCTGGTCATGACGACGGGAGTATTTCTAAGCTTGTGAGGCTGGTGTCATCGCTATGGGATCACAAGCTCAGAAAAAAGCAAAAATCTTGCGTTGCATTAATTTTTTGATGCAATTTGTAGCTGATTGTTGGCAAAACTACTGCCTACATTTATTGGTCTTCTTAGAAGCCCGATTTTATTAACAAAATGTGGAACAAAGTATTTTTGGCAGAGTTGGCTAGGCTGAGGGACCGACTCTTTAAGGAGAAAGCAGATGAAACATGTGTTGATCACAAGCATGATTGCGCTTGGCGTCGGGTGCGGCGCCGCGATCGCCCAGACCCAGGCCGTGCAGCCGAGCGGTGGCGACAACTGCGCCGCCGGCGCGGCCGATTGCCAGAAGGGCGGCAAGGCCGGAGAACAGGCGCAAGGCAAGATGAAGTCACAGACCGATCAGAATGCACAGGGCCAGGCTGGCGCCACGACCGATCAGCAGGCTCAGGGCAAAGCCAAGCTCAAGACGGATGAACAGGCACAGGGCAAGGCCGGGACCAGTACCGAGCAGAATGCTCAGGGTCAGGCCGGCGCCACGACCGATCAGCAGGCTCAGGGCAAGGCCAAGCTCAAGACCGATGAACAGGCCCAGGGCAAGGCTGGGACCAGCACCGAGCAGAATGCTCAGGGCCAGACCGGCACCAGCACCGAGAAGCAGGCCCAGGGCAAGGCCAAGCTCAAGACCGATGAACAGGCCCAAGGCAAGGCCGGGACCAGCACCGAGCAGAACGCTCAGGGCCAGACCAGCACCAGCACCGAGAAGCAGGCTCAGGGCAAAGCCGGGACCAGCACCGAGCAGAACGCTCAGGGCCAGACCGGCACCAGCACGGACCAGCAGGCCCAGGGCAAGGCCGGGACCACCACCGAGCAGAACGCTCAGGGCAACACAAACGTCCAGACCGACCAGGGCAATACGGCCTCGATCAACAACGTGACCGTCGAGCAGAAGACGCAGGTCACGCAGATCATCCACGAGACCAGGGTTGAGCCGGTGAAGAACGTCGACTTCGACATTTCGGTCGGCATCGAGGTGCCGCGGCACAAAGTGCGCCTGCACCGTCTGCCGGCGCGCATTGTCAAGATCGTCCCGGCCTACGAATCCTATGAGTACTTCGTGCTGGCCGACGGGCGCATCGTCATCGTCGACCCGGATACGTACAAGATCGTGCTGATCCTGACGTGACACGGCAGTGGCTCTTGTTCCCGGCGCGGTGCGATTGAGGGGTATCGTATGCGCCGCGGTGGCCCGCCGACCAGAGGCGGCGGGCCACTTGCTTTGTCTTTCGCATCGCGCGTTTTTCCCGTTGACACCTTGCCTTTCACCCTCGTACTGTCCGCCACGATGAAAAAGGCACTCATTCTCGTAGGAAAGCGCGTGGGCAAGGCGGTGTAACCGCCGGGCGAAAACCTCCCATGCGCAACACACAGGCTCCCATCGGGGGCCTTTTTTATTGCCCGAAACACGACTAAACGACCAGCAATCGCCTCATGGCTAGAAGTACGGGACCAGACCGATGAGCAACGGACAGAACGAACGGCGCGAAATGCCAAACAGGGAAATGACTGGCGCCGAAATGGTGGTGCAGGCGCTGAAGGACAATGGCGTCAAGCATGTCTTCGGTTATCCCGGCGGCGCGGTGCTTCCGATCTATGACGAAATCTTCCAGCAGGACGAGGTCGAGCATATCCTCGTCCGCCACGAGCAAGGCGCAGGGCATGCGGCCGAAGGCTATGCCCGCTCGACCGGCAAGGCCGGCGTCATGCTGGTGACCTCCGGCCCGGGCGCCACCAATGCGGTGACGCCGCTGCAGGATGCGCTGATGGATTCGATCCCGCTGGTCTGCCTGACCGGGCAGGTGCCGACTTCGCTGATCGGCTCCGACGCGTTCCAGGAGTGCGACACGGTCGGCATCACGCGCCCCTGCACCAAGCACAACTGGCTGGTGAAGGACGTCAACGAATTGGCCGCCACCATCCATGAGGCCTTCCATGTCGCGACGACCGGCCGCCCCGGCCCGGTGGTGGTCGACATTCCGAAGGATGTGCAGTTCGCCAAAGGCATCTATGTGCCGCCGCAGGCGGCGCCGCGCACCAGCTACCAGCCGAAGGTCCAGGGCGACCTGGAAAAGATCAAGGCCGCCGTCGAACTGATGGCCAGCGCCAAGAAGCCGATCATTTATTCCGGCGGCGGCGTCATCAACTCCGGTCCGGAGGCCAGCCATTTGCTGCGCGAACTGGTCGATCTCACCGGCTTCCCGATCACCTCGACGCTGATGGGCCTCGGGGCCTACCCGGCATCGGGCAAGAACTGGATGGGCATGCTGGGCATGCACGGCACTTATGAAGCCAATATGGCGATGCATGATTGCGACGTGATGATCTGCATCGGCGCGCGCTTCGACGACCGCATCACCGGACGGCTGACCGCCTTCTCGCCCAACTCGAAGAAGATCCACATCGACATCGATCCATCGTCGATCAACAAGAACGTGCACACGGAAGTGCCCATCATCGGCGATGTCGGCCGGGTGCTGGAGGACATGGTGCGGCTGTGGCGGGCGAGCGCCAAGGCCGACAAGAAGGCGCTCCATCCCTGGTGGGAGCAGATCGCCAAATGGCGCGCGCGTGACTCGCTCGCGTTCAAGATGAACCACGATGTGATCATGCCGCAATATGCCATCCAGCGGCTCTACGAACTGACTAAGGACATGGACACCTACATCACCACCGAGGTCGGCCAGCACCAGATGTGGGCGGCGCAGCACTATCATTTCGAGAAGCCGAACCGCTGGATGACGTCGGGCGGGTTGGGCACGATGGGCTACGGTCTGCCGGCTGCGCTCGGCGTGCAGATCGCGCACCCGGACGCGCTGGTCATCGACATCGCAGGCGACGCCTCGGTGCAGATGACCATGCAGGAGATGAGCGCGGCGGTGCAGCACAATGCGCCGATCAAGATCTTCATCCTCAACAACCAGTATATGGGCATGGTGCGTCAGTGGCAGCAGCTGCTGCACGGCAACCGCCTGTCGCATTCCTATACCGAAGCGATGCCCGACTTCGTCAAGCTGGCTGACGCCTATGGCGGCCACGGCATTCGTTGCGAGAAGCCGGACGAGTTGGACGATGCGATCAAGGAGATGATCGCGGTGAAGAAGCCGGTGCTGTTCGATTGCCGGGTGGCGACGCTCGCCAACTGCTTCCCGATGATCCCGTCGGGCAAGGCGCATAATGAAATGCTCCTGCCCGACGAGGCGACCGACGAAGCCGTGGCCAACGCCATCGACGCCAAGGGCAGGGAACTGGTCTAGGTCCAAGCCGGGGCAGGGCTGTCGCGAGAAGCCGTGCGCAAACAGAGAATTAGCTCAAAGTCTGAAATCGAGATTCATGTCATGAACGCACAGCTTCAACCGACCGGCTCCGCCTATTTCATCGCCAAGGAAACGGAAAAGCCGGAGAACCACACGCTCTCCGTTCTGGTCGACAATGAGCCCGGCGTGCTTGCCCGGGTCATCGGCCTGTTTTCCGGCCGCGGTTATAACATCGAGAGCCTCACCGTCTCCGAGACCGAACACGAGAAGCACCTGTCACGCATCACCATCGTGACGCGCGGCACGCCGCATGTGCTGGAGCAGATCAAGCATCAGCTCGAGCGCATCGTGCCGGTGCACCGCGTCGTCGATCTCACCGTGCGCTCGCACGAGTTCGGCCAGGAGCGGCCGCTGGAACGCGAGCTGGCGCTGGTCAAGGTCGCCGGCACTGGCGAAGCCCGCGTCGAGGCGCTGCGTCTGGCGGATGCTTTTCGCGCGTCGGTCATCGACGCCAACACCGAGCACTTCATCTTCGAGATTACCGGCAAGGGTTCGAAGCTCGACCAGTTCATCGCCATCATGAAGCCGCTCGGCCTGGTCGAGATCTGCCGCACCGGCGTGGCGGCGATGAACCGGGGCCCGCAGGGGATGTAGTCTCAGTCCAACTATTTTACCGGCTTGGGATCGACCTTGCCGCTCGCCAGATTCTTACTCTCCCTTTTGATCGGGCGTGATACCGGACAGACGTCCTGGACGAAGCCGTTCAGCGTGTTAACCAGATTGTTCTGGACCAGCGAGTAGCGGATGAATTGTCCCTGCCGCTCCCTGGCGATGAGGCCGGCCGTCTCCAGGATGCTCAGATGCTGCGAGATCGACGGCTTCGACATGTCGAAGCGCGCCGCGATCTCGCCCGCGGTCAGCGAGGAGTGGGCGAGATAGGCGAGGATCTTGCGCCTCGGCTGCGATGACAGCGCCTCGAACACGCGCTGTATGGCGCTGCTTGCCCCGATAGCCGTGTCGCCATCCGCTGCATTGTCTTCGATCACCGCCTGCCTCTGTCGTTTCGCTTCCGGTATTTAGTCTATTGCCTAAATACCTAAATCGGAATAGTAGATAGTTAGCTTATTGCCTAAATAAGCGCCGGCGCGCCGGAAGGCAAGGCTCTTTGGTACGGAAATGTTTCCTGCAGAGGAGGGGTACCGATGAAGACCATATCCACAGGCAGAATGATCTCGCAGCCCTGAGCGATGCCGAAGATGGCGAGGTCGTCTGGATGCCGGCCAAGTCGATCTGGGTCGGTGCGATGACGCTGATTGCGTTGGTGTTCGGGCCGCTGACCTTCAGCTGGAGCGCTTTCGCCCTGTTCGTAGCGACGACGGCGGTGACGATCTGCGCCGGACACTCGGTCGGCATGCATCGCCTGCTCATCCATCGCTCGTTCAAGGTTCACATCTGGCTCGAACACGCGCTGGTCTATCTCGGCACGCTCGTCGGCATGGCCGGTCCGTTCGGCATGATCTATGCGCATGACATACGAGACTGGGCGCAGCGCCAGACGGCCTGCCACGAGCTGCACGCCCACCGCCGGCCTTTCTTCACCGACGCTTTCTGGAAAATGCATTGCGCCGTGGCGTTGCGCAATCCGCCTGACTTCGTCATCGAGCCGTCGATCCGCAACGACCGCTTCTACAGATTTGTCGAGCGGACCTGGATGCTGCAGCAACTGCCGTGGACGATCCTTTTCTTTCTGCTCGGCGGGTGGAGCTGGGTGGTCTGGGGCATTGCGGTGCGGATCTCGGTGTCGCTGACCGGGCATTGGCTGGTCGGGCATTTCGCACATCGCAGCGGGCAGCAGGGCTGGCGCGTCGATGGCGTTGCCGTGCAGGGCTACAACCTGCCGCGTTTCGGCCTGGTGACCTTTGGCGAGAGTTTCCACGGCAATCACCATGCGTTTCCCGAATCCGCAAAGCTCGGCCTGGAACGCGGGCAGATCGATCTCGGCTGGCTCTTCATCCGCATCCTGGCTGCCCTCGGCCTCGCGCATGGCGTGAAGCTTCCCGGGAACACGCCGAGGCGCAAAGGCCTGCGGCGTGTGGCTGGCCGTCAGGAGGCCGCCGCCGCTCCCAGCCTGTTGTCGGCGCGGGCCCACGGCAGGTAGACTGTGCCGGCCTGGCTGGCTCGGGATAGGCGGATCACGGCGGAGCGCTTTGGACCAATGGAATGAGGTTGCGTCCAGCGCTCTGTCGATTTAAGTCAGCATTGCTGACCTTTGTGAGCCGTCATGACCCTCGACGCTTTCCTTGCCCTTTTGGTCTACGCCTTCGTGACCTCGATCACGCCGGGGCCGAACAACCTCATGCTCTTGGCGTCGGGCGTGAATTTCGGCCTGGTCAGAACCATCCCGCATATGCTGGGCATCAGCATGGGTTTCCTGGTGCTGTTGCTTGCTGTCGGCTTTGGCCTGGGCGCGGTGCTTACGGCGTTTCCGGCCTTGCACACCGGATTGAAGATCGCCGGCGCTGCCTATCTGCTCTATCTCGCCTGGAAGATCGCCATGTCGCGCTCGCTGTCCAGCAAGGGTGAGACGGAGGCACGGCCGATGCGGTTCATCGAGGCAGCCGCATTCCAGTGGGTCAATGCGAAAGCCTGGGTGATGGCGATCACCGCCATGGCCGTCTACTCCAATCCGGACCACCCGTTCCTGTCGGTGGCGCTGATCGCGATCGCCTTCACCGTCGTCAACCTGCCGAGCGTCTCGATGTGGGCCGGTTTCGGCACAGCGCTGCGCGGGTTCCTGTCGGATCCGGTGCGGCTGAAATGGTTCAACATCGCCATGGGCGTGCTCTTGGCGGCGACGCTCTGGCCGATGCTGAAATAGACGCATCCCGCCTGAGATCTCAACCGCATCCTGGCTGGTTTTCCGACTGCTGAGCCGGCTGCATAGTCATTGTGCAGTGCACATTAAATCTTCGTAATGCCGTGTTTTGGCCCTTTTCCGACAAATGTGCGTCCTATCTACTTCGGCGAGATCGCGGCAAGGCGCCGTGATTGCGTAGAATGAGACCACCGGGTTCGGCGTGTCGGATCATAGGGCTTTTAGTCGATGCGCGGTAAAGTCGTTCTGGCGGTGGTGGTGGCAGCGGCCTGTGTCGCCGCGGCATGGGTCTATTTTTCGCCGGCGGCGATGAGCAGTCTGCAGCAGATGCTGCCGGGCGCCAGGCAGACGGCAGCGGCGGACAAGCCGGCTGGATCGGACAAGGCTTCGGCCGACAAGGCAGGGGGCAAATCCGGCGCCGGCGGCAATGCCGCCCGTTCGGCCTCGATCGTCTCGGCCACCGCGACAACGGCCGATTTTCCGATCCGCCGTTACGCCATCGGCTTCGTGTCGTCGCCGGCCGTGGTCAACATCAACGCCCGCGTGTCCAGCCAGATCGTATCGATCGACGTCAAGGACGGCCAGATGGTGAAGGCCGGCGACCTGCTGTTCTCGCTCGACGACAGGGCGCTCAAGGCGCAGCTTGCCAAGGATCAGGCGACGCTCGCCAAGGACCAGGCGCTGCTAACCAGTTCGGGCTCCGACCTTCAGCGCGCCAAGGATCTCGTCGCCAAGCAGGCCGGCACGCAGCAGACTTACGATCAGGCGGTGGCGGCGCAAAAGGCTGCCGCGGCGACGGTCGATGCCGACAAGGCGACGATCGACGCCGACAATGTCCAGCTCGGCTTTGCCAGCATCAAGGCGCCGATTGCCGGCCGGCTGGGCGCGGTCAACGTTTCGGTCGGTGACCTCGTCACCTTGAGCAACGGCAACTCGAGCACGGCCACGCCGCTGGTGACGATCACCGAGATGGATCCGCTGCAAGTCAACTTCAACCTGCCGGAGAGCAACCTGGCGCTGCTGCACAAGGCGCTGGCCAACCCGCAGCAAGGCGCGGTGACGCTGACCAAGGATGGCGATCCGACGCCGATCGGCAACGGCACGCTCGACTTCGTCGATTCCAGCGTCGACACCGCGTCCGGCACCATCGCGACACGGGCGAGCATTCCCAACGCCGATCTTTCACTGTGGCCCGGCCAATATGTGAATGTCGTGCTCGACGCTGGCATCATGCCGCAGATGACATCCATCCCGACCGTTGCCGTGCAGCCCAGCCAAAAGGGACCGTTCGTCTATGTCGTCAAGCCCGACAACACGGTCGAGATGCGACCGGTGCAGGTGGCGCTGACCGAAGGCGAAAACAGCGCCATCAGCGAGGGCGTCAAATCAGGCGAGAAGGTGGTGGTCGAGGGCCAGACCAGGCTGAAGGACGGCGCCGCCATTCACGAAGGCAAGGCGGCCGGCGGTGATCAAGCTGCTCCCAAGGTCGCCGAGGCCGGCAAGGCGGCTGCCCAATGATTTCCGAATTCTGCATACGCAGGCCTGTCGCCACGCTGCTGATGTCGTTCGCCCTCGTGCTGGGCGGGCTGTTCGCCTACAAGTTCCTGCCGGTGGCGGCGCTGCCGAGCGCCGAATTCCCGGTCGTCAACGTCTCGGCCACCCTGGCCGGCGCTTCGCCCGAAACCATGGCCACTTCGGTGGCGACGCCGCTGATCAAGCAGTTCGCCACCATTGCCGGCATCGATTCGATCTCGACCAGCAATTCGCTGGGACGCACCTCGATCGCCATCCAGTTCGTGCTCAACAGGGATATCGACGCTGCCGCCGCCGATGTGCAGGCAGCGATCGCGCGCACGCAGCGCCAGCTGCCGCCCGAGATGACGGCGCCGCCGAGCTATCGCAAGGTCAATCCGGCCGACGCGCCGATCCTTTTGATGTCGCTGGTCAGCGACACGGTTCCGCTCACCGACCTCGACGCCTTCGCCGAAAACGTCATCTCGCCCTCGCTGTCGACCATCGACGGCGTGGCGCAGGTGTCGATCTTCGGCCAGCAGAAATATGCGGTGCGCGTGCAGATCGATCCGACCGCACTTGCCGCGCGCGGCATTTCGATCGATCAGCTGCAGACGGCGATCGCCTCGGCCAACTCAAACACGCCGCTTGGCGTGTTGCAGAACGACAAGCAGCAGCTGACCATCACGGCCAATACGCAGCTCACCGATGCCGCCGGGTTCTCCAACCTCATCATCGCCACCAAGAACGGCCATCCGGTGCGGCTGGGCGAGGTGACCCGCGTCATCGACTCGGTCGAGACCACGACGACTGCAAGCTGGTATGACGGCACGCGCGCCATCATCCTGGCGGTGCAGCGCCAGCCCGACGCCAACACCGTCGACGTCGTCGACAAGGTCAAGGCGATGCTGCCGTCGTTCAAGGACCAAATGCCGGCCGCCGCCGACATCAAGCTGCTCAACGACCGTTCGACCTCGATCCGCCAGGCCGTCGACGACGTCCAGTTCACGCTGCTTCTGACGATCGCTTTGGTGGTGACGGTGATCTTCGTCTTCCTGCGCCGGGTGACCGCAACCATCATTCCGGCCGTGGCGGTGCCGATCTCGCTGATCGCGACGCTCGGCGCCATGTTCCTGTTCGGCTTTTCCATCGACAACATCTCGCTGATGGGACTGACGCTCGCAGTCGGCCTCGTCGTCGACGACGCCATCGTCATGCTGGAAAACATCTTTCGCCACATGGAGGAGGACGGTCTCTCGGCCTTCGATGCCTCGCTGAAGGGCGCGCGCGAAATCGGCTTCACCATCATCTCGATCTCGATCTCGCTGGTGGCGGTGTTCATCCCCGTGCTTCTAATGGGCGGCGTCATCGGCCGCATCTTCAACGAATTCGCCGTCGTGGTGACGGTCGCGATCCTTGCCTCGATGTTCGTCTCGCTGACGCTGACGCCGATGCTGTGCTCAAGGCTGCTGTCGGTGACCAAGGCCGATCGCGACAAGCACGCCCCCGGCCACAAGCAGGACTTCGTCACCCGCGGCTATGATCGGCTTCTGACATTCTGCCTGCGCCACACTTTCCTGGTGTTCCTCGTTTTTGTCGGCACGGCGGCAGGGTCGGTGTGGCTGATCGAAGTCTCGCCGAAAGGCTTTTTCCCGCAAGAGGATATCGGCCAGATCTCGGTGACGACGATCGCCAGGCAGGACATCTCCTACGACGCCATGGTCAAGCTGCAGAACCAGGCGGCAAGTGTCTTCTCGCGTTCGCCCTATGTCTCGCATGTGGCCTGGTCAGCCGGCGGCGGCAACAATGCGCTGAACCAGGGCCAGCTCTATGTGCAGCTGAAGGACAAGAGCCAGCGCCCCGACATCGATAAGGTGCTGTCGGATCTGCGGCGGCAGCTGGCCGTCGTGCCGGGGATCGATGCCTATATGCAGCCGGTGCAGAACCTGCGACTTGGCGCGCGTTCTTCCGCCAGCGCCTACCAGCTCGTCGTTCAGGGCCTCGATACCGGCCTGACCGACACATGGGCGCAAAAGCTCAACGATGCGATGGCGGCCGATCATGCGAATTTCACCGACGTCACCAGCGATCTGCAGAACAATTCATTGCAGGCGACGCTGGTGGTCGATCGCGACAAGGCGGCGTCGCTCGGCATCGACACCGACACGCTGCGCTCCAGTCTCTATGGCGGCTTCGGCACGGAGCAGGTCTCGACGATCTTCGGCTCGGCCGACAGCTACGAAGTCATCATGGAGCTCGATCCCAACATCGAATGGTCGCCCGAGCGCATGCTGGCCATCCAGGTCAGGACGGCAAGCGGCAGCCTGGTGCCGCTCGGCGCCTTTGCCCGCGTCGACCGCACCGCCGGCGCGCTGACGGTCAACCAGCTCGGCCAGCTGCCGGCGGTGACCATCTCCTACAACCTGCCGCAAGGCGTGGCGCTGGGCGACAGCACGGCCCGCATCGCCGCGCTGAAGGAGCAGATCGGCATGCCGCCGGCGATTTCGACCAGCTTTGCCGGCACCGCCAAGACCTTCCAGGATTCGCTGGCCAATCAGGGCCTGCTGATCGGCGGCGCCGTTCTGACCATCTATATCGTACTCGGCATCCTCTATGAGAGCTTTATCCATCCGCTGACCATTCTGACCGGCCTGCCTTCGGCGGTGCTGGGCGCGGTGGTCGCGCTGCGCTTTGCCGGCATGGACCTGTCGGTGATCGCGGTGATCGGCATCCTGATGCTGATCGGCATCGTCAAGAAGAACGGCATCATGATGGTCGACGTCGCGCTGGAGCTGCGACGAGAAGGCATGTCGGCCAAGGAATCCATACACAAGGCGTGCCTGATGCGTTTCAGGCCGATCATGATGACGACGTTGGCGGCGCTGATGGGCACGTTCCCGATCGCGCTCGGCACCGGCGCCAGTGCTGAGCTGCGCCAGCCGCTCGGTGTCGCGGTGGTTGGCGGTCTCCTGGCGTCGCAGGCGCTGACGCTGTTCGTCACCCCTGTCATCTATGTCTATTTCGAGAATTTCTCCGGCTGGCTGGTGAGCTTCTTCTCTTGGAAAAAGAACAGGCCGGAGCTGCATGCGGTCGAGAGCGGCGAGCAGGCCTCGCTGTTCGCTCCCGAGGATCGGCTCGAGCCGCAAAGGGCCGCCGCCGAATAGGCGATAGCCCGTGGCCCAAGCTGTCATGCTTGCGGCCGCGTGCCGCCGATCCTAATCTGAGGGTCATGTCCCATGATCATGACCACGACAATGAGCTCGACCCGTTTGCGGCGCGCGTGCGCGCGCTGGAGACCATCCTCACCGAAAAAGGCCTGATCGATCCGGCGGCGATCGACGTCATCGTCGACACCTACGAGACCAAGATCGGGCCGCGCAACGGCGCCAGGGTGGTGGCGAAAGCCTGGAGCGATCCGGCCTATGCCGAGTGGCTGAAGCGCGATGCGACGGGAGCGATCGCTTCGCTGAGCTATAGCGGCCGCCAGGGCGAGCACATGCAGGCGGTGTTCAACAGCGACGAGACGCACAACCTCGTCGTCTGCACGCTGTGCTCCTGCTATCCGTGGTCGGTGCTCGGGCTGCCGCCGGTCTGGTACAAGGCGCCGCCCTATCGCTCGCGGGCGGTTATCGATCCGCGCGGCGTGCTGGAGGAGTTCGGGCTGACCTTGCCGGCGGAGAAAAAGATCCGCGTCTGGGATTCCACCGCCGAACTGCGCTATCTCGTGGTGCCGATGCGGCCTGACGGTACCGAAGGCTGGAGCGAGGACCAACTCGCCGAACTGGTCAGCCGCGATGCCATGATCGGCACGGCGGTGGCCAAAGAACCCGGGACAAAGAAGGTACCGGCATGAACGGGCCGCAGGATCTCGGTGGGCAGATGGGTTTCGGGCCGGTCGCGCCCGAAAAGGACGAACCGTATTTTCATGCGGATTGGGAAAGGCGGGCGCTCGGCGTCACGCTGACTGCCGGCGCCATGGGCGCGTGGAACATCGACGAGAGCCGGCACGCCAGGGAATCGCTGCATCCGGCCGTCTATTATTCCTCAAGCTACTACCAGATATGGATCAAAGCGCTCGAGGTGCTGCTGAAGCGCCATGGCTTCGTCAGCGAGCGCGATCTGACGGAAGGTCGGGCGGTCGATCCGGCGGCGACGCCCAAAAGGGTGTTGAAGGCCGAAAACGTTCCGGCGGTGCTGGCCAAGGGCAGTCCCTGCGACCGGCCGGTCGAGACGGCGCCGCGCTTCAAGGCCGGCGACCCGGTGCAGACAAGGAATTTCAATCCCACCGCCCACACGAGGCTGCCGCGTTATGCGCGCGGCAAGCACGGAGTTATCGAGGCCGTGCGTGACGGTTTTGTGTTCCCCGACAGCAACGCGCATGGCAACGGTGAAAATCCGCAATGGGTCTATACCGTGGTCTTCGATGGCTCGGAAATCTGGGGCGAGGGCGCCGACCCGACGCTGACCGTCTCCATCGACGCCTGGGAGAGCTATCTTGAGCCGGCCTGAAGGTGCACTGCCGGCGGGTCTGGACGAACCGGTATTCGCCGAACCCTGGCAGGCCGAAGCCTTCGCCATGACGGTGGCGCTGCATGACAAGGGCCTGTTTTCGTGGAGCGAATGGGCCGATGCGCTGTCGGCGCAAGTGAAGAAGCCGGGCGCCGCAAGCGATGGCCACGATTATTACGAGCATTGGCTGGCGGCGCTGGAAACGCTGCTGGCGGCCAAGGGCGTCGCCGGCAAAAACGATGTCGACACGCTCGCCGCCGCCTGGGAACGCGCCGCGCATGCAACTCCGCACGGCAAGCCGATTTTGTTGGAGAACGATCCCGGGCCGACCAGAGGTAGCGGCGGCGGCGCGAACATATAGTCCGCCTGTGGTTGGTGTTTGAAATCTGGCGGCCGATACAACTAATTTTCGACGACCATGCCTTCGTCGTCCCCATAGACAAACGCCTCAACGACGGCGAAGCGGCCACGGTTTTTGGAAATGGCGACGAAGTCGTTGTCACCCAAGTGGAGGATCACTTGCTCGTCGCTGATGGTAACACGTTCTATGGTTCTGGCATTTTCGTCGCTCAGACAGGCCGTGACCTCGGTATATATCGCGAACCCTGCGTCATCCGACAAGGAGACAACGATGCCATAACCAGGTTCGCCGATTTCGATCTTCTTTATCGACTTTCCGATCAGCCTGTCTGCGAACGACCTCATCAATATCCTCGCTTATAGGTGTCTGCGCCGATCTGCATCTCGATCATGTCCGTGATAGTGGCATTGCCCGATCTAGGTTCAAATGCCTGAATTCAAATCGTTCGTTATCCGCTTGCATGTTCACTTTACGTTCGCATTTGCGCCTGCTAGTTTGTCCCGTTGAAGGTGAGGCAATCCCATCGTTTTAAGCGGTGGTTGGCACCAAGCTTGTCTTTCTCTCGCGAATCCGGTCTGTCGAACCGATGGAATTCTCCCCCCAACAGGACGAGGCTCTGAAAGCGGTGGCGCGCTGGCTGAAAGAGGGCCGGCCGCAGGTCTTCCGGCTGTTCGGCTATGCCGGCACCGGCAAGACCACGCTGGCGCGCTATTTTGCCGAGCATGTCGACGGGCAGGTGCAGTTCGCCGCCTTCACCGGCAAGGCGGCGCAGGTGCTGCGTTCCAAGGGCGCGGTCAATGCCCGCACCATCCATTCGTTGATCTACCGGCCGAAGGGCGAGGAATCGGTGTCGGACGAGGTGACCGGCAAGACCTCGATGTCGCCGACCTTCTCGCTCAATCGCCAAAGCCCTATTTCACGGGCGAAGCTGGTGGTCATCGACGAATGCTCGATGGTCGACGAGCAGCTTGGCCGCGACCTTCTGAGTTTTGGCACGCCGATCCTGGTGCTTGGCGATCCGGCGCAGCTGCCGCCGATCTCGGGCGGCGGCTTTTTCACCGAGCATGAGCCGGATGTGCTCTTGACCGAAATCCACCGCCAGGCGCGCGACAATCCGATCATCCAGCTGGCGCTCGACGTGCGCGAGGGCCGCGAGTTCATGCGCGGCGACTACGGCAGCGCGCAGGTCATCGGCAAGGGGGACGTCACCCAGGAGCTGGTGCTGAAGGCGGACCAGGTGTTGGTCGGCACCAACCGCACACGCCGCCGCTACAATCAGCGCCTGCGCGAGCTGAAGGGTTTCAATGCCGGTTATCCGCAGGCCGGAGACAAGCTGGTCTGCCTGCGCAACGACCCCGCCAAGGGCCTGCTCAACGGTTCGCTGTGGAAGGTAATGACCTCGTCGCGCGAAACGGTGAAGCCGGGCATCAACCTTCTGGTCTCGCCCGAGGAGGACGATCCCGACCGCGGCGTCGCCAAGATCAAGCTGCTCAAGTCGGCTTTCGAGGATCCGGACGCCGATATCCCCTGGCAGCAGAAGAAGCGCTTTGACGATTTCGACTATGGCTACGCGCTGACCGTGCACAAGGCGCAGGGTTCGCAGTGGAACGATGTCGTGCTGTTCGACGAGAGCTGGGCGTTCAAGGAAACCCGCCAGCGCTGGCTTTATACCGCCATCACGCGGGCGGCAGAGCGGCTGACAATTGTTAGATAACTGGCGTTGGATAGCTGGCGTTAGATAGCCGGCGTCAGGTAGCAGCCGGCGCAGCAGGGCTGAGTGGCGTCGCACCCAGCCATTGCCAGGCATCCGCTTCATCCTCGGCCGCGAAGTGCCTGAACTCGATGGGTGGCGAAGCCGGAAGGAAGTTCCGCGCATCCGCTATCCAGTCGGGCTCACCGATCGTCGCGCACCGGGCGATATGCTCTAGCGCATGAACCGTACCTTGTTTCAGCGTCTCGTCGTCCATATCGATCCAGTCGACGCCCTCATGGTCGACCAGCCGCACCAAGACATCGATCCTCGGGTGCAGCGCGTAGGCAGCTTCCAGCAATCCAAACAGATTTTCGCCGTCGGCGGCAGAGACATGGCCGACGACGTCGATGGCGAAAAGGTCCTCACGGTCGGTTTCGAGGCGGCGGATCGCGGGCACGGACTGGAGAAAATTCATTGGCTGGGTTCCCCCTTGCGAGCAGATGTCATCACTGGAACACCCGAAAGCCCCTGTCTGTTCCCATCAAAGGCAGTATAGATGCGCTGCACAAACAGCCGGACCTCACGCCATGCCCGCGAAACTCTCGGTCAATCTCAACGCCATCGCCATGCTGCGCAACCGCCGCGACCTGCCGTGGCCGAGCGTCACCGGGCTCGGCCGCCTGGCGCTGGCGGCCGGCGCGCACGGGCTGACGGTTCATCCGCGGCCCGACGAGCGCCACACCAGGCATTCCGACCTGCCGGAGATCCGGGCGCTGATCGACGACGAGTTTCCCAAGGCGGAATTCAACATCGAGGGCTACCCGACCGAGGATTTTCTGGCGCTTGTGGAAAGGCACCAGCCGGAGCAGGTGACGCTGGTGCCCGACGATCCGGCGCAGGCGACATCGGACCATGGCTGGAACTTTGCCGCCGAGGCGGCGTTCCTTAACCCGATCGTCAAGCATCTGAAAAAAGGGGGCTTCCGCGTGTCGCTGTTTTCCGATCCGGATCCCACCGGCGTCAATGCCGCGCGCGACACCGGCGCCGACCGCATCGAGCTCTATACCGGGCCCTACGGCAGCTACCATTCCGATTCCGCCAAGGCGCGGAAGGAGCTGGAAAGATTGGGAAAAACCGCGGATGCCGCACTCGCCGCCGGGCTCCAGGTCAATGCCGGGCACGATCTGGTGGTGAACAACCTTCCGGCATTGGCAAAGCGCATTCCGGCATTGGCCGAAGTGTCTATCGGACACGGGTTGACAGCCGATGCGTTGGAGTATGGCATGGCCGGCACGGTGGGGCGGTTTCTGAAGGCTTGCGGTTGGTAGCGGTGGAAGGCTCGTGTCGAAGGTGATATCGCATGACAGCAAGCAAGGCGCACCGCACGATGATCGGGGAGTAGTCGATGGCTCTTTCCAGCATCGGTAGCGAGGCTGAACCCGTCGAACAACCGAACCACTCCCACACTGAACAGCACAGCACCAAAGTTCTGATGCTGGGCGCGCTTGGCGTCGTCTATGGCGATATCGGCACCAGCCCGATCTATGCCTTCCGCGAGGCGCTTCACGCTTCGCCTGGTACCGACACGCGTATAGATGTCCTTGGCGTGCTGTCGCTGATCGTCTGGGCGCTGACGATTATCGTCACCATAAAATACGTCGCTTTCGTGCTTCGCGCCGACAACAAGGGCGAGGGCGGCACGCTGTCCCTGATGGCGCTGGCGCGCAGCGCCTATCCAAAAGGCGCCAAGCTTATCCTCGGCATCGGACTTTGCGGGGCGTCGCTTTTTTTCGGAGACGCTATCATAACTCCGGCCATTTCCGTGCTGTCGGCAGTTGAGGGCCTGGAAGTGGTGACACCGACGCTGGAGGCCTATGTCGTTCCGATCACCTTGGTCATCCTGGCATTTCTGTTCTCCGTGCAGCGCTTCGGCACGGGGAAGGTGGCGGCAGTATTCGGGCCGGTGACGGCGCTATGGTTCCTGGCCATCGGCGTTTCCGGGCTCTACCACCTGATGGATGATCCTTCGGTGCTGTTGGCGATCAACCCGTATTATGCGATCGCCTACTTAGCCGGCACGCCGACCGCCGCTTTCGTGACCGTTGGTGCAGTGTTCCTGGCGGTAACGGGGGCCGAGGCGCTTTATGTCGACCTTGGACATTTCGGGCGCAAGCCGATCGTGCTCGCGTGGTTTTCCGTGGTGTTTCCTTGCCTGCTGCTCAACTACTTCGGCCAGGGCGCCTTTGTATTGGCGAATGGCGGCAGGCCGACCAATCCATTCTTCGAGATGTTGCCGGATTGGGCGCTGATGCCAATGGTCGGCTTGGCAACGGCCGCCACCGTGATCGCCAGTCAGGCGGTGATCTCGGGTGCTTTTTCGCTGGCACGTCAGGCAGTGCAACTCAACCTGCTGCCCCGCATCGAGGTGCAGCACACGTCCGAAATGCAGAGCGGCCAGATTTATATGCCGCGCGTCAACCTGCTCATCACCATGGGAGTGATGCTGCTGGTTGTCGGCTTCGGCAGCTCGAGTTCGCTGGCTTCCGCTTACGGAATTTCGGTGACCGGCGAGATGCTGATGACAACCATTCTGCTGTTCGTTGTCATGCGCAATTTGTGGAAATGGCAGCTTGGGCTCGCCCTGGCATTGGCGCTGCTGTTCGGCACCATCGACATGGGTTTCTTCCTGGCGAATGTCGTCAAGATCGTGGAAGGCGGATGGGTGTCAATATCCGTTGCCTGCCTCATGGGGCTGATCATGACCACCTGGATACGCGGCAGCCGCTATCTGTTCGACAAGACCCGTCGCAACGAAATCCCGCTCGATTTCCTCGCCGGCAATCTGTTGAAGAAGAAGCCGCAGCTGGTGTCCGGCACCGCCGTGTTCCTGACCAGCGATCCGCAAAGCGCGCCGACAGCGCTGATGCACAGCCTGAAGCACTACAAGGTGCTGCACGAGCAGAACGTCATTCTGTCGGTGGTCACCGCACCGCAGCCGCTGGTGCCCGACAGCGAGCGGGTCAAGATGGAGACAGTCAACGAGTTGTTCATGCGGGTGACGCTGACCTTCGGCTATATGGAGCAGCCCAACATTCCGCGCGCGCTGGCGATCTGCCGCAAGCAGGGCTGGAAGTTCGACATCATGACGACGTCGTTCTTCCTGTCGCGGCGCTCGCTCAAGGCATCGCCCAATTCCGGCATGCCGGTGTGGCAGGACAAGCTGTTCATCGGGCTCGCCCGCTCGGCGGCCGATGCGACGGAGTATTTCCAGATCCCGACCGGACGTGTGGTCGAGATCGGCACGCAGGTGGCGATCTGAGGTTTCCGGCAGCCTTTGACGCCACGCACCGGTCATTGCGGGGCAAGCCCTGCGCTGGGAACATGGTAGCCCTACCGTCACGGCACTTGATATTGCATCGCAGCAAGCGTAGAGCACCGCGCGCTTATCGGAGTGTCGTCCATGGCCCTTACCAATGCTGGTATTGAGGCAGAACCCGTCGAACAATCGAGCCATCCCGAAATCGAACAGCACAGCACCAAAGTTCTGATGCTGGGCGCGCTCGGTGTGGTCTATGGCGACATCGGCACCAGCCCGATCTACGCCTTCCGGGAAGCGCTTGTTGCGTCCTCCGGCGGCGAAATCGCCGAGCGCGGCGATATTCTGGGCGTGCTGTCGCTGATCATCTGGTCGTTGACGATTATCGTCACCATCAAATACATCATGTTCGTGCTCAGAGCCGACAACCGAGGCGAGGGCGGCGTGCTGTCGCTGATGGCGCTGGCGCGCGGCAGTTTCCCGACCCGCTCGGCGATCATCCTGGCCATCGGTGTTGTCGGCGCGTCATTGTTCTTCGGTGACGCCGTCATCACGCCGGCAATCTCGGTGCTTTCGGCGGTTGAAGGCATGAATGTCGTTACCCCGACCTTCCAGCCCTACGTCGTGCCGCTGACGCTGGTCATCCTGGCGATCCTGTTTTCGGTGCAGCGCTTCGGGACCGGCGGTGTGGCGCTGATCTTTGGCCCGATCACGGCGGTCTGGTTCCTGGCTATCGGTCTTTCGGGCTTGAACCACATCATCGCCGATCCCGAAATCCTGTGGGCGGTCAGCCCGCACTACATCGTCGCCTTCCTGATCAATTCGCCCGATGTCGCCTTCGTCACCATCGGCGCCATCTTCCTCGCCGTCACCGGCGCCGAAGCGCTTTATGCCGATCTCGGCCATTTCGGCCGCAAGCCCATCGTGCTCGCCTGGCTGGCCATCGTGTTTCCCTGCCTACTGCTAAACTATGCCGGGCAGGGCGCTTTCGTGCTGGCGAAGAACGGTCACGTCGGCCATCCATTCTTCGAGATGAACGAAGGCTGGACGCTGATCCCGATGGTGGTATTGGCAACCGCGGCGACGGTTATCGCCAGCCAGGCGGTCATCTCCGGCGCCTTCTCGCTGACCCGGCAGGCGGTGCAGCTCAATATGCTGCCGCGCCTCGAAATCCTGCACACGTCGGAACGGCAGTCGGGCCAGATCTACATGCCCCGCGTCAATGTTTTGCTGGCGTTGGCGGTGATGTTGCTGGTCGTCGGTTTCGGCGAATCGAGCAAGCTGGCCTCCGCCTATGGCATCTCGGTGACCGGCAACATGCTGGTGACGACGGTGCTGCTGTTCGTCGTCATGACGCGCATCTGGAAATGGCGGCTGTGGGTGGCGGTCGCCATGACGGCGGTGTTCGGCTTCATCGACATCGGCTTCTTCGCCTCCAACATCGTGAAGGTGTTCGAGGGCGGCTGGGCGTCGCTTGCGGTGGCCTTCACCATCGTTCTGGCGATGTGGACCTGGGTGCGCGGCAGCCGCTATCTGTTCGACAAGACCCGGCGCAACGAAATCCCGCTCGATTTCCTCGCCGGCAATCTGCTGAAGAAGAAGCCGCAGCTGGTGTCCGGCACCGCCGTGTTCCTGACCAGCGATCCGCAAAGCGCGCCGACAGCGCTGATGCACAGCCTGAAGCACTACAAGGTGCTGCACGAGCAGAACGTCATTCTGTCGGTGGTCACCGCACCGCAGCCGCTGGTGCCCGACAGCGAGCGGGTCAAGATGGAGACAGTCAACGAGCTGTTCATGCGGGTGACGCTGACCTTCGGCTATATGGAGCAGCCCAACATTCCGCGCGCGCTGGCGATCTGCCGCAAGCAGGGCTGGAAGTTCGACATCATGACGACTTCGTTCTTCCTGTCGCGGCGCTCGCTCAAGGCATCGCCCAATTCCGGCATGCCGGTGTGGCAGGACAAGCTGTTCATCGGGCTCGCCCGCTCGGCGGCCGATGCGACGGAGTATTTCCAGATCCCGACCGGACGTGTGGTCGAGATCGGCACGCAGGTGGCGATCTGAGGGGTCTCGAAGGGATAAATCGTCGAGGAGGCTAATATGAGCGGCGAATTGGTGCTGGTCACCGGCGGGTCCGGCTTCCTCGGCGCTCACTGCATCCTCGAACTGTTGAAGGCCGGCTACCGCGTCCGCACCTCCGTGCGATCGGCCAGGCGCGAAGCCGATGTGCTCGCCATGCTCAAGGCAGGTGGCACGGAGCCCGGTGACGCCCTTTCATTCGCCCATGCCGATCTGATGGCCGACGCAGGCTGGCCGGCGGCGGTGGCCGGCTGCGATTACGTGCTGCATGTCGCATCGCCTTTTCCGCCCGGCGTGCCCACGCATGAGGATGACCTGATCCTTCCGGCGCGCGAGGGCGCGTTGCGCGTGCTGCGGGCGGCGCGGGATACCGGGGTCAGGCGCGTCGTGCTCACCTCATCCTTCGCGGCCGTCGGCTATGGCAAAATGCGCGCGGATGGGCAGCCTTTCAACGAGGAAAACTGGACCGATCCGGCAGGCAAGGTCAGCGCCTATGTGAAGTCCAAGACGCTCGCCGAGCGCGCGGCCTGGGATTTCATCGCCGAGCAGGGCGGCGCGCTGGAGCTTGCGGTCGTCAATCCCGTTGGCATCTTTGGACCGGTGCTCGGCGCGGACCATTCGACCTCGACCGAATTTGTCCAGCGCATGCTGAACGGCGCCGTGCCTGGGCTGCCGCGCCTGTCCTTCGGCGTCGTCGACGCGCGCGACGTGGCGGATCTGCATGTTCGCGCCATGACCCACCCCGCCGCCAAGGGCGAACGGTTCCTCGCTGTCGCCGGCGATTTCATGACGGTCCGCGAGATCGCGCAGACCCTGACGACGCGGCTCGGGCCGGCGGCGTCGCGCGTCTCGACGCGGGAGTTTCCCGATTGGCTGGTGCGCATCATCGGGCTGTTCAATCCGGAAGCGGCCCAACTCGCAACGGAACTGGGCAAGATCAAGAACGCCACCAACGCCAAGGCGGTGCGCGTGCTCGGCTGGGCGCCACGCTCGCGCGAAGATGCTTTGATTGCCACGGGCGAAAGCCTGATCCGGCTGGGACTGGTCAAGCGACGTAAGTAATTGTGCGGGAGGCCGAACCTTAAGGGCTCGGCGTCCCGCAACGGCAGCTTTCAGCCGGCCAGTGCAGCCTTGTTCGTCTCCAGAAACTGCTTCAGCGGCACCGACTTTCGGCCGGAGAGTTTTTCGACCGCGTCTGTCACCATGCCGAGGTCACCTGCGCGTGCGGCAGCGTCGAACGACACCAGCACCTTGGCGAAGGGTTCAGGCAGGCCGGCCGACTTCATTCCCTCGGTCAGGGCTTCGTCGGAAAGCTGGATGACCTTGATCGGCTTGCTGGTGACCTCGGTGACCAACGCCGCCACTTCGGCAGCCGTATACGCACTGGGGCCGGTGAGCGTGTAAGTCGCGCTTTCGCTGCTGTCCGAGGCGAGCCCCGCTGCGATCGCCGCCGCGAAATCGTCACGCGTGCCGTAGGAAATGGCGCCGTCGCCGGCGGAGGTGTACCACTGACCCGACGCCAGAACCTGCGGCAACGCCATGAACAGGTTCTCGTTATACCAGCCATTGCGGAATATCGTGTAGGGGATCCCGCTCGCCTTGATCGCCTGTTCGGTGTCGTAGTGGTCGGGCGCGAAAACAACCGGCGAACCAGGCTCGGGGTTGGGCATCGAGGTGTACAGCAGGTGGCCGACGCCAGCCTGTTTGGCCGCCGTCACCGCCGCAAGCTGCTGCTCGCGCCGCTTCCCCTGTACCTCAAGTTCGTTGGTCGAGATGACGAGTGCCCGGTCGGCTCCCGCGAAGGCCTCGGCAAGCGATTGCGGGTCGTTGAAGTCAGCGGCTCTGACGACGACGCCGCGCGCCGCCAGATCGGCAAGGTTGGCGGGTGTACGGGTGGTGGCGATGATGCGGTTTGCGGGGATCTTTAATGTGTCCAGCAGGTGGTTGATGACGCCGCGGCCAAGCTGGCCGGAAGCGCCGGTGACGAGAAGGGTTGCGGTCATGGGGGATCCTGAGATTGCGCCGGGTGGCGGGTGCTTCTGACAGTCTCAAAAAGAGACCAGCACTAAAATAAGAATTGACCGGCCACCGTAAAGAAGGCAGTTTTTAGGGAGGTAGGCACCGCCAGGGAACCAGCAGCCATGGACGGCAAGGTCGTCAATCTGAGAACCAAGCTCAATATATTCAAAGCCACCAGCGATGGCGCAAACATTGCCGATTGCCCGGTTCGCGACGTGATGCAGGGCGTGAACGGCAAATGGAGTTCGCTGCTGATGGCGGCGCTCGCAGAGCAGCCCTATCGTTTCGGCGAGTTGCGGCGCCTGGTGCCCGACATCTCGCAGCGCATGCTCACCCAGACGCTCCACGATCTGCAGCGCGACGGCTTTGTTCATCGCGAAGTGTTCCCGACCAAGCCGCCAAGCGTCGAATACAGCCTGACCGATCTCGGCCGTTCGATGTTCGGCGCCTTGCATCAATTGATCCTGTGGGCCGAACTCAACCATGGTGCGGTGCGCAAGGCGCGCGCTGCCTTCGACGCCGGTGGCTGATATTTTGGTCCATGCAGCAAAGGCTTGATTTGACAATGGCGCTGAAGGATTGTCCGGCCAGTAGTTGGGCGGGCAATGGAAAAATCTCTCGACATCCCGATTGCGGGCGCCGGCCCGGCGGGGCTCGCCACCGCGCTCTATCTCAAGCGCGCGGGCCACAACGTCACCATCTTCGAACGTTTCGAGGAACCCAAGCCCGTCGGTTCCGGACTGATCCTGCAGCCGACCGGGCTGAGCGTGCTCGCCGATCTCGGCCTGCTCGACGACATTCTGGCGCTGGGGAGCCGCATCGAGCGTCTGCATGGCGCCGATGCCTCGAGCGGCCGCACCGTGCTCGCCGTGCGCTACGATGCGCAGCCTGGCGGCCGTTTCGGGCTGGCGGTGCACCGGGCGGCGTTGTTCAACATGTTGTTTCGCGCCGCGCAGCGCCAAGGCATCGCCATCGAAACCGGTGTCGAGATCGAGACGCTGGACGTCGGTGAGCGGGCGATCCTGATCTTCGACAAGAGCCGAACGGTGGGGGGCCGCAGGGCAGGGCCGTTCGACCTCGTGGTCGACGCCAGCGGCTCGCGTTCGAAGCTGCGCCGGTGCCTCAACGATCCGGCCCAGCCGCGGCAGCTCACTTACGGCGCGTTCTGGGCCTCGCTCGGCTGGCGCCAAGGCTTCGACGAAAATGCGCTGCTGCAGCGCTACGACAAGGCCAGCGTGATGATCGGCGTCCTGCCGATCGGCCGACCGGAACCGGGCGGGGAAAAGATGGCGGCGTTCTTCTGGAGCCTGAAGCCGGCGGATGCCGAAAACGTGCGCGCGGCAGGGCTCGACGCCTGGAAGGCGAGACTGGTCTCGCTGTGGCCACAGTGCGAGGCGTTCACCAGCCAGATCGACAGCTTCGACCAGCTGTCGCTGGCGCGCTACGGCCATCACACGATGAAGCTGCCGACCGGCCGCCGGCTGGCGGTGATCGGCGACGCCGCGCATTCGACCAGCCCGCAGCTCGGGCAAGGCGCCAACATGGCGCTGCTCGACGCGGCAGCGCTCAGCCATGCCTTGGCACAGACGGGCAACGTCGAGGCAGCGCTGGAAAGCTACGCCCGGGCGCGGCGATGGCATGTCCGGATCTTCCAGCTGCTGTCGCTGGCGCTGACGCCGTTCTACCAGTCGGACGGCACGATGCTGCCCTTCTTCCGCGACAGGCTGGTGGCAACCATCGCCAAAATCCCGCCAGTGCCAAGCGTGCTTGCCTCGATGGTGGCCGGCACGCTGATCGATCCGTTCAGGCGGATCGGGCTAGAGGAGGTGCACTGGCCAGATCATCCGGCGGGATCAGGGTCGAGAAAAGCGAATTTCTCGCACACAGGAATAGACGCAGCCGCTGCGGATAGTCCGGCGCCACGGCACCCTTGATCGAGGCGCGTTCGCTCAACGCCTTGCGCCAGGCCTGGACCAATGGCTTGCCGTCCAGAATGCCGAAATTGCCGATCCGGTCGAAGGCGTCGAGATAGCGGAAGACCGGGCCGTAGACGGCATCGACGAGGCAAAAGCACTCGCCATTGAACCACGGTCCGGCCTGGTCGGCCAGTTCGTCCTCCAGACGATCGAACATGGCCGAAAGTGCCGTGGACTCTGCCAGGAAGGCGGCCTCCGTCGAAGCCGTGTAGAACCGGCCGATGGCGTTCAATGTCGCCGAGCCGAACTCGATCCAGGCGCGATGCCGGGCACGGGCGTAGGCGTCGGCCGGATGCAGAGGATTGGCTTGCGTCTCCTCGAGGAATTCGAGAATGACGGCGGATTCGAAGATCACCGTCTCCTCGCCATTTGCCTGGACGATCAGCAGCGGCACCTTGCCCAGCGGCGAAATCGCCTTGAACCAGTCCGGCTTGTTGGCGAGGTCGATGGTGACACGATCAAACGGCACGCCTTTCTCGGCCAGCGAGATCGCCGCGCGCTGCACATAGGGGCATAGATGATGGCTGACGAGAATGAGCTTGCCAGTCATTTCATTCTTCTCAGGCATTTCATTCTTCTCAGGCATGTCACTCTCCCCAGACATAGTTCAACGCGCCGGCCTCGACGCGCGTCGACAGGAACATCAGTCGCGACGCTTTTGGCGCCGGACCTTCGATCCGGTCGCCTGATGTCATGTCGAAGGCGGCGCCGTGCCATTGGCAGACCAGCTTGCCGTCCTTGCAGTCGAGCGGCCCGCCGAAATGCAGGCAGACATTGGCGGCGGCGCGGATGCGCTCACCGCTGCGCCAAATATGGACCTCGCGGCCGAAGAATGGCGCGATCAGGCTGCCCGTCTGTGGGACGTCGGCGACTTTGCAGATTTCGTGTTTCATGGATCTTTCCCGGATTGATGCAGTTGCATGCATATAGATGCAAGTGCATCGATCGTCAAGCTTGATGCTAGTGCATCGATCGTCAAGCTTGATGCAACTGCATCTATCGCCTAGGATGGGTCATGACCAAAACAACCACGCCTTCGCCCGAAGCCGTCAAGGCCTGGGCCCGCCTGATGCGGGTTTCGCGCCAGCTCATCGAAAAGGCGGAAGAGGCTTTGAAGACCAGCGGCTTGCCGCCGCTCGACTGGTATGACGTGCTGCATGAACTCGCCGAGGCGGGTGAGGGCGGGCTGCGGCCATTCCAGCTAACCGAGCGCACACTGTTTGCGCAGTATAATATCTCGCGGCTTCTGGCGCGGCTCGAGGCCGAAGGACTGGTCGAGAAACTCAGGGTTGCCGATGACGGCCGCGGCCAGACCATCCGCATCTCGGCCAAGGGCCGTCAGACGCGGCGACGGATGTGGGCTGTCTATGGACGGTCGATTGCGGAATTGGTCGGCGCAAAACTCTCCGCGGAGGAGCTGAAGATACTGGCGAGCCTGCTTGGAGAGCTGCGCCATCCGCCCGCCGATGATTGATCCGTCAGAATCTCGTGGTTTGCTCGGCGGCTCTCACGTCGACGATTTTTCTACCGAACCCCTTGCGTCGAGCACAGGATTGCGCAATATGCCGAACCGTAACGTACGGTACGCCGTTTGAGGCGACCCGGCGACCTCATCGAATGGGCAGGAAATTGTTGCAGGCAAGGGCCGAGATCGATACCAGCGAAGTGCTGACAGAGCGGCAAAAGGCCGTCCTGGACGCGGCTTTGCGGCTGCTGGTCGAGGAGGGCGACAATCTGACCATGACGGCGGTGGCGCGCCGCGCCAGCTGCTCGAAGGAAACGCTCTACAAATGGTTCGGCGACCGCGACGGACTGCTGACGGCGACCGTGCAGTGGCAGGCATCGAAAGTGCGCGTGGTGCCGGTCGACGGTGAGCGGCTCGATCTTGCCTCGCTGACGGCAAGCCTGGAAGGCTTCGCCTCGGACTGGCTGAAGGTGATTTCGAGCGATACCTCGATCGCGCTGAACCGCGTCGCGATCGGCCATGCCGGATCCGGAAAGGACGATCTCGGCGCGATCGTGCTGGAGAATGGCCGTTTCGCGCTGGCCAGACGGTTGAAGCCGGTGCTGCTTGCCGGCAAGCAGGCCGGGCTGCTCGACTTTACGGACGCCGAAATGGCGTTCCGGACCTTTTTCGGGCTGGTCGCCCGCGACGTGCAGATCCGTCTGCTGCTCGGCGACAGGCTGGAATTGACTGAAGCGGCGATCGGCGGCGATGCCGCCCGGGCGACGCAGCAGTTTCTCGCTCTTTATGGAGCAAAAACCGGGCCGCAAGGCCTCTAATCTCTGTGGGAAGGAAGCAAAAGATGCGTGTCTATTACGATCGCGACGCCGATCTCAATCTGATCAAGGGCAAGAAGGTCGCCATTATCGGCTATGGCAGCCAGGGCCGGGCGCACGCGCTCAACCTCAAGGATTCCGGCGCCAAGGAAATCGCCATCGGCCTCAAGGCGGGATCGGCGACCGCCAAGAAGGTCGAGGCTGACGGGCTCAAGGTGATGAGCGTGGCGGACGCTGCCAAATGGGCCGATTTGATGATGATGGCGACGCCTGACGAATTGCAGGCCGACATCTACAAAAACGAAATCGCGCCAAACATTCGTGACGGCGCCGCGATTGCCTTCGCGCACGGCCTCAACGTGCATTTCGGCCTCATCGAGCCGAAGTCGACCGTCGATGTCGTCATGATCGCGCCGAAAGGCCCCGGCCACACGGTGCGCGGCGAATACCAGAAGGGCGGCGGCGTGCCGTGCCTGGTCGCCGTCAACCAGGATGCTTCCGGCAACGCGCTCGATCTCGCTCTGTCCTACGCCTGCGGCGTCGGCGGCGGCCGTTCGGGCATCATCGAGACCAATTTCCGCGAGGAATGCGAGACCGATCTGTTCGGCGAGCAGGTCGTGCTCTGCGGCGGCCTGGTCGAACTGATCCGCGCCGGTTTTGAGACGCTGGTGGAAGCCGGCTATGCGCCCGAAATGGCCTATTTCGAGTGCCTGCACGAGGTCAAGCTGATCGTCGACCTGATTTATGAAGGCGGCATCGCCAACATGAACTACTCGATCTCGAACACCGCCGAATGGGGCGAATATGTCTCGGGCCCGCGCATCATCACCGCCGAGACCAAGGCCGAGATGAAGCGCGTGCTGAAGGACATCCAGACCGGTAAGTTCACCTCGGAATGGATGCAGGAATACCGCGCCGGCATGTCGCGCTTCAAAGGCATCCGCCGCAACAATGACAGCCACCAGATCGAGGAAGTCGGCGCCAAGCTGCGCGCCATGATGCCCTGGATTTCCAAGAACAAGCTGGTCGACAAGGCCAAGAACTAACCCGCAGTCGTCGGGATTGGGAGCAAAGAGCCGGCGGAGCGATCCGCCGGCTCTTTCATGCCGGTTTATCGATCAGGATACTCAGCCATAGTGCCAATGGGGCTTCGGCTCGGTGCCGGTGAACTCGACGCCGATGCGGTCGTCGCGGCGCCAGCGCACGATGGCCTTGTAGCCGATGCCGTCGACCGGCACATAGAGCAGGAACTCGTCCGGGACGCGCGCGTCTATAGACACTTTCAGCTCGGCGCCGCCGGCATGCATGTTGCGCACCGTGCACTTGACCTCGGAATTGGTGAGGCCGGTCAGAATCGTCGCGCCTTTCAGCACGCGCTGCCGGTGTTTGTTTCGCAATTCGTTGTCGGCCATGACGGCACGTCCTTCGCGACCGGATCGGCGCGATCGTCAGATGGGGCACGATATCACGGATAGGCTGAGCCGATAAACATATGGTTAGCGGTGACCGAGACCAGCCGTCTTTCCCAAATGAAAACGGCGCCGCGATGGGGCGGCGCCGTCGTGTATTGTCGTTTATAGTTCAGCTGTAGGGCGACCAGCATTGCTGGCGCGGGCCACCATAGGGCTGGAACGTGTTGTCCCAGGCCCGGTAGGACCGATAGCGGTCGTAGCACCACTGGACATGGGCGCTGGACAGACGCTGCGTGCGGTAATAGCGGCGGGGCGCCGGCTGCACGTAATAGCCGTCATTGTAATAGCCGTTGTTGTAGTAGCCGTTGTTGTAGATGCTGCCGAGGCCGAGACCCAGGCCGAGGCCGAGAACTGCTGCGGCGCCGCTGTCAAAATCACGGCCGCGATGGTGACGGTGATGGCGCCAGCGCCAGTTGTCGCCGCCGTTCCAGTTGCCGCCATTCCAGTTGCCGTTGTTCCAGTTGCCTGACCGGGCAAAGTGACGGCCGTCGTGGCGGCGCCACTGCCAATCGTTGAAGGAGCGGCGGTCATTGCCGCCCGCCCAGCTGTCGCGAACCGGTGTGATGTCAGACAATGCGGTGCTTGTCGGCACCGCCAGGTTTGGCTGCAGGATCGGGCCGGCGGCGGATGGCGCCGTGAGACCCGAGAAAAGACCGAGCGCTAACAGCCCGGATTTGACTGTGGACGAAAAGAGCGAGCTCATTGCACTCTCCAAGTGATACAGGCCCCACGCCCGGATACCCCAGGGAAGTGGCCTATTGATGGACCTTGGCGTCTGAACGGAGGATGAACAGAAAGGTTCCATCAGCCATGACAAGCAGCCCTTGTTTTCATGGGCGCTTGCAGGCAAAGGTCAGTCCATGTCGCTGCGCCTCGCCACTTTCAATGTCGAAAACCTGATGAACAGGTTCGATTTCTCGGGCTTCCGCAACCAGCTCAACGAAGACCGCACGCTGGCGCTTTTCGACATCCAGAGCGAAGCCGAATACCGGATGCTGGAGCAGGCGCGCGCCATCGCGCAATCCGACGATACGCGCCAGTTGACCGCGCTCGCCATTGCCGCCACCCGTGCGGACATCATCTGCATGCAGGAGGTCGACAACATCGAGGCGCTGAAGGCCTTCGAGTACGGCTATCTCTTCAAGATGGTGGGCGAGGGTTACCGGCAGAAATACACCACCGCCGGCAATGATTCGCGCGGCATCGACGTTGCCGTGATGATGCGCAACGAGACCGCGCAAGGTCAGCCGATCGAGTTCGTGCGAATGACCAGCCATGCCTATGTCACGTTCGAGCAGTTCGGATTGCACACGCCTGAACTCGAGGCGCTCGGCAACCTGGCCAATGAACGCATCTTCCGGCGCGACTGCCTGGAGGTCGACATCAAGGTCGGCGGCGTGCCGCTGACGCTTTACCTCGTCCATTTCAAATCGATGGGCTCGCCGCGCAATGGGCTCGACGGCCGCGAGGCGACGATGCCGGTGCGCATCGCCGAGGCGCAAGCGGTGCGCCGCATTATCGAGGAGCGCTTCGGCAAAGAGCACGCAGCCGACAAAAACTGGGCGATCTGCGGCGACATGAACGACTACCGGCAGCGGGTGAAGATCGAGGGCGACGCTATCGACGGCTACCGCTTCCAGGTGATCGACGAGAGCCAGTCCTGTATCGATGTGCTCACCGCCGGCGGCTTTTGCGAGAATGTCGTCGAACGCCGGCCGGAGATGGACCGCTGGAGTTTCTACCACACGCGCGGGCCGAAGGAGCGGCATCTGTGCCAGCTCGACTACATCCTGCTGTCGAAAGGGCTGGCGGCGAAGAATGCGACGGCGGTTCCCGACATCATCCGCAACGGCCAGCCCTGGCGCACCATCTTTCCGGCCGGACAGGCGGTGGAGCGCTTTCCGCGCGCCGGCTGGGACCGGCCGAAGGCGTCGGACCATTGTCCCGTCGCAATTACCCTGGACATGGCTTGAGCACGGTGAGCTTCGACCTGCCGCGCAACGTCATCCTGCCCGTCGACGAAATCGACGTCCGGCTCGACCCCGGCCCGCATCCGTTCGAGCGCGACAACGCGCAGGCGATCACTGACAACTGGCGGCGCGAGGTCACGGCCAATCCGGCGTTGTTCGACGGCACGGTGGTGCTGCTCTCGGCGCTCGCCTGGCGCGACAAGCGGATCGTCGGGCGTTGTCACGCGGTGAAGTACTCGACCTTCCTGCTGTGGCGAAAGAACCGGCAGGGGACGGGCGCCGAGCATGCCTATGGCCACGCCATGCTGGTCGCCGGCGACAACGCCCTGGTGGCGATCCGCATGGGCGCGCACACGGTCCCGGCCGGCAGTGTCTACTTCGCTGCCGGCTCGTTCGAGCCGATCGATTTTCGCGATGGCCGCGTCGATGTCGATTTCAACATGATCCGTGAAGTGCGCGAGGAGACCGGGCTTGACCTGACAGGCGCTGCGCGCGGCAAGCGCTACCATGCGCTGTCGACTTCGACCGGCACGGTCCTCTTCCGCCGCTACCACGTCGATGCGCCGGCCGACGAGGTTGCGCGGCGCATCGGCGCCTTCGTCGCGACCGAGACCGAGCCGGAGATCGAGGGGCCGGTGATCATCCGCCACGCCGCCGACCTGCCGGAAGGGCTGGCACCGCATATGAAGCCGCTGGTCGAGTGGCATTTTGGCGGTGGCGGGGGCTAACGGCGCGGATTGTTCTGCGCCGCCTTGCGGTCGTTGCGGGCGGCGACGAGGAACAGGATAACGCCGATGCCCAGCAATCCACCCATGACCATGCCCATCGTCTGGCCGACGACTGCCTGAAAATCGGCGGTGACACGATCGGGATTGGCCATGCCGTAGCGGGCGAGATACCACCAAAGTCCCGCAAGGGCGCCTTCGATGATCACCATCGTCAGAATCAGCCGCGCCTTCTTGCTCATTGCAACTCCTTGACTAGATGCTTTGCTCTAAAATTAGCATCGCAGACCGGACGACAACAAGTATTGCCGATGTCGACAAGCACCCATCCTTGTGGATAGCGGTTGGTTGCGGTGGAGCTGATCTGGCGCTTATTCGTGGCGCAGCGCGTCGATCGGGTCGAGCCTGGCGCCGCGCAGCGCCGGGAAGAAGCCGAACACCATGCCGATCAGCGCCGAAAAACCGACGGCGAGCAGGATGACCGCCGGGCTCGGCGCAAACGGTATGGCCAGCGTTGCCGAGGCGAGGCCGGCCAGCGCCAGGCCGATCAGGATGCCGATAATGCCGCCGAGCAGCGACAGCACCGTCGCCTCGACCAGGAACTGGATGAGGATGTGCTTTTCATGCGCGCCGATGGCGAGCCTGATGCCGATCTCGCGGGTGCGCTCAGTGACCGAGACCAGCATGATGTTCATGATCCCGATGCCGCCGACCAGCAGGCTGACGCCCGCGACGGCGCCCAGCATGCCGGTCATGGTGGTGGTGGCGCTGGCCATGGCGTCGGCGATCTGGGTCATGTCGCGGATCGAGAAATCGTCTTCGCGGTCCGGCGTGATGCGGCGGGTGTCGCGCAAAATGTCCTCGACTCGCGGCTGCAATTCGGTGGTCGGCGTGCGGTCGTCGGCGACGACGTAGATGTTGTCGATGTCGCGGTTGCCGGCGATGCGGCGCTGATAGGCGGCAAGCGGCATCAAGACGACATTGTCCTGGTCCTGGCCGAAGCCGGTATAGCCCTTGGGTTCGAGCAGGCCGATGATCTTGCACGAGGTGCGGTTGACGCGGATGATCTCGCCCTCGGGTTCGCCGGCGCCGAAGAATTGCTGGCGCACCGTCTCGCCGATCAGGCAGACGCCGGTGCCCGAGCGTGTCTCCGAATCGCTGAATGGGCGGCCCGACACCAGCTTCCAGTCGCGGGCGTCGAGATAGGCGCTGTCGGTGCCGGTGACGCCCGAGGTCAGGCTCTCGGTGCCGAAGATGACGCGGACTTGTTTCTGCGACGCCGGCGCGATGGCGCGCGCACCGGTCAGATGCGCGACGAGGGCGGCTACATCCTTGTCGGCCAGAGGCCGTACCGCCTGGTCGAGCCCGCCTGGTCCGCCAGTGCCTGCCGGGCGGCCGGAACGGACGACGAGCAGGTTCGAGCCGAGCTTGGCGATGTCCGACTTGACCTTGGCGGTGGTGCCGGAGCCGATGGTCAGCATGGCGATGACGGCGGCGACACCGATGACGATGCCGAGCAGCGTCAGGAACGAGCGCAGCACATTGCGGCGGATGGAGCGCAGAGAGAGGCGGACGGTTTCCCAGATCATGACGCCAACTCCGACTTGGCCGTGTCGGACGCGACGTGGCCGTCGAGGAAGCGGATGGTGCGCTCGGCATAATCGGCGACATCGGCCTCGTGGGTGACCATGGCGATGGTCAAGCCGAGCTCCCGGTTCAGCCGCGTCAACAGCTCCATGATCTCATGCGTGCGGGCGGTGTCGAGATTGCCGGTCGGCTCGTCGGCGACGAGCAGCGTCGGCCTGGTGACGATGGCGCGCGCGATCGCCACGCGCTGTTGCTGACCACCGGAGAGTTCGGCCGGCGTGTGATGTTCGCGCCCGACCAGGCCGACCTCCGCCAGCGCCTGCATGGCAAGATCGCGGCGCTCGCGGGCCGGCGCGCCGCGATAGATCAGCGGCAGCTCGACATTTTCCGCCGCCGTGGTGCGCGGCAACAGATTGTAACCCTGGAAGACGAAGCCGATATAGAGATTGCGCAGAAGCGCCCGGCGGTTGCGGTCGAGCCGCCCGGCGTCGATGCCCATGAAGGAGTAGGTTCCGGCCGTCGGCGTGTCGAGGCAACCGATGATGTTCATCGCGGTCGATTTGCCCGAACCGGACGGGCCCATGATGGCGACGAATTCGCCACGCTGGATGGCGAGGTCGACGCCGGCCAGCGCATGGACCTTGGCTTCGCCCTGGCCATAGCTCTTCCAGACCGTGTCGAAACCGATGAGGCCCGCGGCCATGGCGTCAGCTCCGCAGCTGCGAGGTCGTGATAACCTCTGCACCTTCATCCAGCCCGGAGGTGATCTCGGTCAGTTCGCCGTCGGTGGAGCCGATCTTGACGTTGACCGGGTGCGGCCGGCCGTTCTCCAGCACATAGAGCGTGCGTGAGCCGTCGGTGGGCGCCTTCACCGGCTGGCGGCGGTTGCCGCCACGACCCATGCGGCCGGTGAACAGATCGCTGAGGCTCCACGTGCGGGCAGCAGGTGCCGATGGCCGATAGCGAAACGCTGTTGAAGGCACGGTGAGCACGCTCTTGGCCTGCCTGGTGACGACCGAAACCGTGGCGGTCATGCCGGGCCGCAGCAAAAGCTCGTTATTGTCGACTTCCAACCGTGCATTGTAGGTGACGACGCCGTCGGTGGTGACCGAGGCGTAGGAGATGTCGCGGATCTCGGCGTCGAACGGCCGCTCCGGAAAGGCATCGACGGTGAAGCGTGCATGCTGGCCTGGTTTGACCGCGCCGATATCGGCCTCGTCGACCGCCGCCACCAATTCCATGTTCCTCAAATCGGCGGCGATGATGAACAGAACCGGCGCCTGCAGCGAGGAGGCGACCGTCTGGCCGGGGTCGACGGAACGCGTCAAGACGATGCCGTCGATCGGCGCATAGATGGTGCTCTTGGCAAGGTCGGTCTGCTGCGCCTTGAGATCGGCCTGGGCGATGGCGAGATTGGCCTGCGCACTATCGAGCGCCGCCTTGGAGCGGTCGCGCGTGGCAGTCGCCGCCTCGAGCGACTGATCGGTCGCCATGCCACGCCTGGTCAGTTCGGCCGCGCGGGTGAGGGCGCTTTCGTTCTCCTTCAGGGTTACCGTGGCGTCCTCGACATTGGCGGCAGCGGCCTTGGCCGAGGCTTCGGCGCGTTCGATCTGGACCTCGAGTTTCACCGTGTCGAGCGTCGCCAGCACGTCGCCCTTCTTGACCTGCTGGTTCTCTTCGGCCGAGACCGAGCGGATGATACCGGACAGCTCGCTTGAAATGTCGACCTGGGTGAGGGGCTGCAGCGTGCCGGTCGCCGAAAACGCGACGGTGAGGTCAGCAATGGTAGCCGGCGTGGTGGTGTAGTCGATCTTGGCCGGGGAGCCGGCAAACCACTGGTAGCCAGCCAACCCGGCGGCAAGTGCGATCAGCGCCAGCAGCGCGTAAAGCCAGCCCCGGCGGCGCGTCTTGCGCACGCCGCTCTGATCAAGCCCGAGCGCCGCCTCGATGGCGGAATCCGATTCCGTCTTTGGCAGATTGACAAGCTGGTCCACGCCGGACCCCTATGAAAGCGTAATGTCCCTATAGGTGGACAGATCAGGCTTGGTGGTTCGAATATCAAATTAAATTTCGGCCATGTTCGGATTGAGGCGGAAGGTTTCCAAGATGCAGATGCGCAATTACTTGCTTTACGATGTGTTTACGACGGAACGGCTGGCCGGCAATCCGCTGGCCGTCGTGCTCGACAGCCAAGGGCTGGATACAGCCGCCATGCAGGCCATTGCGCGCGAGTTCAACCTGTCCGAATCGGTCTTCGTACTGCCGCCGGACAATCCAAAACATCGCAACCGCATCCGCATTTTCACGCCCGACTATGAGATGCCGTTCGCCGGACATCCGACCGTTGGCGCCGCGATCGCGCTGGCCGAACTGACAGGCGAGGGCGAAGCCGGCATCTTCGTGCTGGAGGAGAATATCGGCCCGGTGCGCTGCGCCGTCAGCCGGCACGATGGCGCCACCTTTGCCGAGTTCGACCTGGCGAAGCTGCCGGAGCCGCTGAAGCTCGATGCCGACCCGGAGGCGATCGGCGCCGCCCTCGGGCTGGCGCCGCACGAGATCGGCTTCGAGAATCACCTGGTGTCGTTCTGGTCGGCAGGCGTGCCTTACGTCACCATTCCGGTTGCCAATCTGGAGGCTGCCGGCCGGATCAAGCTCGACAACCAGGCCTGGTCGGAACTGGCGCCGCGCAAGAGCGAATGGGCCTTCGCCAGCCCGTATGTCTATTGCCGCCAGACGGTGAACCATGACAGCGCCTTCCATGTCCGCATGATCGTGCCGGGCACGCCGTCCTATGAAGACCCGGCGACCGGGTCGGCGGCGGCGGCCTTTGCCGGCGCCATCATGCAGTTCGATGGCCCGACCGACGGCATTTCGCAGCTGTGGATCGAGCAGGGGCTGGAGATGGGCCGGCCATCGCGTATCCGGCTCGAACTCACTGTCGAGGGCGGAAAACTGGCCTCGGCGCGCATCGGCGGCCATGCCATCAAGGTGGCGGAAGGCAAGCTGTTCGTTTGAGCCCGTGGCTGAGATCGTCGCTGTCGGCGATCCTTCACGCCCCCCTCTGTCCTGCCGGACATCTCCCCCACGAGGGGGGAGATCGGATGTCGCATTGGCTTTCGCCAATCTCCAACGCCGAAAGACAGGCGAAACGGCAAGGCTGCCAATCTCCCCCCAAGTGGGGGAGATGCCCGGCAGGGCAGAGGGGGGCGCTGTCCCGCCGACGACTCTGGTTTTTGCTTCGCTGCAACACTCGAAACCGAAGCCCGGAGCGATTTGTCGGGAAATGATTCCGGCAGGGCTGGACAGGACCGGTATCGGCGGCTATATGCCCGCCAACGCCGGTTTTTGCCGGCCGAGTGGGTGCGTAGCTCAGTTGGTAGAGCAGCTGACTCTTAATCAGCGGGTCCACAGTTCAATCCTGTGCGCACCCACCAAATTTCTAGAAAAGTTGGTGGAAGACCTTGGAATGCCGGACGCGTTGACGCGCCTCGACATGCCTCAATCATGGGGCAGGTTTGCCTTAAACTCGGCGGCCGGTAAGCCGGTGCGCTATTTGGCGAAGGAGGGAAGGCCGCGCTGGATCAAGAAAGGCCCGGAAGCCGAAGCCGCCATCAATTAAAGCCAGTTTGAAACCACGGACTGGTGTCATACCCTAAGCGCGGATTATAATGATCCAGGAAGTTTTCGGCCCTATTTGACGGTCGCGCAACCACGGTGCCTGTCGATTTGCAATCCGGTTTCGCGGTCGGCTTGCTGCCAGCCTTCTTATGAGCTGTAGAACACGAGGTTGTAGCCTGAGCGGTGGCCACCTTTTTCTTCTCTTTCGCAACAGCTGCTCCGGTAACGGCCAATACTATTGCTACGCCAAAGACAACGAGTTTCATTGAAAACGCCCTCACCCTGCACAATCCGTAATGATTGCGCCTGGTCACCGTTACGTCAATCACATTTTGTCGGCAACGGCGGCGAATAGTGCCAGTAAAAAGAGCCTACCACAGAAGCAGCGGGCCAACCCCCAGGTGGGGAATCTTTCAGCGGCCGTGCTGTTCGAGCCACCAGCCCGGAATGCCAGTGACCGGCCCGACGATGGTCAGTGAAGGTTCGGGCCGGCGCCCTCCCGTCAAATCGCTCTAGCTACTTCTCCGACACGCCAGCCTCGGCAAAACTCGCCATCCTCGCATGGCATTCCAGTGCCGAGCGGACGATGTTGACGGCGAGGCAGGCGCCCGAGCCTTCGCCGAGCCGCATGCCGAGGTCGAGCAGCGGCGGCAGGCCGAGCGCTTCGAGCAGGCGGCGGTGGCCGGATTCGGCTGAGACATGGGCGGCGATGGTGTGGGCAAGGCCGTTGGGGTGCAGCCGCGCCAGGGGTGCTGCGGCGGCCGTGCAGACGAAGCCGTCGAGCAGCACCGGGACGTTCTTGCGGCGGGCGGCGAGCGTGGCGCCGAAGATGGCGGCGAGTTCGCGGCCGCCAAGGGCGGCGGCGATCTTCAGCGGGTCGGACAGCGCGTCGGCATGGCGCTTAAGGCCGGATTCAATGGCGGTGACCTTGCGCTTCAGCCCGGCATCGTCGACGCCGGTGCCGCGCCCGGTCCATTTTTCAGCGCCGCCGCCGAACAGGGCGGTCGAGATGGCGGCCGCCGGCGTGGTGTTGCCGATGCCCATCTCGCCGAAACAGACGAGGTCGAGGTCGTTCGTCACCGCGTCATAGCCAGCCGAGACGGCGGCGAGGAAGTTTTTTTCGTCCATTGCCGGCACGTCAGTGAAGTCGCCTGTCGGATGATCGAGATGGAGCGGGATGACGTCGAGTTCCGCGCCGGCGATGCGGGCAAGCTGGTTGATGGCGGCGCCGCCGCCGGCAAAATTCGCCAACATCTGCACGGTCACTTCCGACGGGAAGGCCGACACGCCCTGCGCGGTGACGCCGTGATTGCCGGCGAACACGAAGACTTTGACGCGATCGAGTTTCGGCATGTCGCGGCCCTGCCAGCGTGCCAGCCAGGCGGCGAGGGTTTCCAGCCGGCCCAGGCTGCCTTGCGGCTTCGTCAGCGTGTCCTGGCGGCGGGCGACTGCATTGGCGGCGGTATCGCTGCCGGCAGGCAGATCGAAACAGGCGGCGCGCAGTTCATCGAATGATTTGAAGGGCATGGGGAAGGAATCTCCGGGGAAGAATCAGGACAGGGAAATGGAAGCGACGAGCAGGACAGTGATCTCGCCCAACTGCTGCAGGGCGCCGATCGTGTCACCGGTGTGGCCGCCAATCTGGTTGAGGCAGAGCGCGCGCAAGGCGCTGAACACGAGAGCGAGCAGGATCAGTGCGGCAAAGGCGCCGCCGAGCCCCAGAGTCAGAAGCGGGATGGCCCCGAGCACGGCGCCGAGAACAGCTGTCTGGGTCGAGACGGTCCCGGCGCCGGCAGACAGGCCGTCACTGCGCGCCGCCGGCGCCAAATGCATGAACGCGCCGAGCAGGCCGCGCGATGCGGCGTGGGCGGCGATCAGCGCGAAGAGCACGCCTGTCGGATTGGCCAGTTGCGACAGCGCGCTCCAGCGGATGAGCATCGACAGGCCAAGAGCTGCTGCGCCATAGGCGCCGATGCGGCTGTCGCGCATGATCTCCAGTTTTTTATCGCGTGTCTTGCCGCCGCCAAAGCCATCTGCGACATCCGACAGCCCGTCCTCATGCAGGCAGCCCGTGGCGAGCAGGGTTGCTGCAAGCGCAAGGGCTGCTGCCGGGCCGGGGGCGAGGCCGAGCTGTACGCCCGCGGCGTAGACGACAGCACCAGCCACAGCGACGGCGAGGCCGGCGACAGGCGCCGCCCAGATCGCATCGGCCAGGCTGCGGCCACGAAGGTCGAAGACCGGCAGCGGCAGCCGGGTGAAGAAGACGAGGCAAAGCGCGACGTCGTCGAGCGCTTGCCGGGGCGAGGGCACGGAGGTCATGCACCCCTCGCAATGGCGTGGAAGAAGGTGCCGCTGACATGGCCGCGGCGATAGCCGGAGGCGCCGAGCGGATTGCCCTGGCCGTCGGCGAGATCGGCCAACGGCTCGTCATTGCCGGTGGCGATCATCTGCGCATAGTGGAATTCATGGCCACGGATCAGCGCGCCTTGCGGCCCCAGCGGACAGGCGACGCGCAGGCGTGCCTCGCGGTAGCCGAGGTTCATCTTGCGCTTGGCAAAGCTGGTGGAATGGCCGAGCAGGCCAAGCATGGCGTGCGTCTCGCCGGCCGCGTCCTCCAGCGCTTCGCCCAGCACCATGAAGCCGCCGCACTCGCCATGGATCGGCTTGGTCTCGGCAAACCTGGCCATGCCAGCTCGGAAATTGGTCGCCGCCGCGAGGCGGCCGGAGTGGAGCTCGGGATAGCCGCCGGGCAGCCAGCAGACATCGCAATTCTGCGCCGGTGCTTCGTCGGCGAGCGGCGAGAACGGCACGAGCTCGGCGCCGGCCTGACGCCAGTGGGCGGCGACATGCGGATAGAGGAAGGTGAAGGCGGCATCTTCGGCGAGTGCGATGCGCTGGCCGGGCGGCTGCAAGGCATTTTCGAAACTGCCCGGTGACGGCGAAAACGGCGCGGCCAGCGCCATGATGGCGTCAAGGTCGAGGGATTTCTCGACCATGTCGGCGAGGCGGTCGAGATGCGTCATCAGGTCGGCATATTCGCCGGCCTGGACGAGGCCGAGATGGCGCTCCGGCAAATTGAGCGTGGGATCGCGCAGGATGGCACCGACGACCGGCAGGCCGAGCGTTTCGATCGCCTCGCTGCACAGCTTGCGGTGCCGCTCGCTGCCGAGACGGTTGAGCACGATTCCGGCCATGCGCACATCCGGGTCGTAGGTGGCAAAACCCTTCGCGACGGCGGCCGCCGTCGTCGACTGTCCCGAGACGTCGAGCACCAAAAGCACCGGCAGGTGGTAGAGCCGCGCCAGATCGGCGGCCGAGCCGGTGCGGCCTTGTCCGGCCGGGATGCCGTCGAACAGGCCCATGGCGCTTTCGAGGAAGATAAAATCGGCGTCCTCGGTGGCATTGCCGGCCAACGCGTTGAGCAGGTCAGGCGACATCGCCCAGCTGTCCAGGTTGACGCCGGACAGGCCAGTGGCGGCGGTATGAAAACCCGGATCGATATAGTCGGGGCCGGACTTGGCGCCGCGCACCTTGATGCCGCGCCGGGCGAGCGCGCGCAAAATGCCGATGGTGACGCTGGTCTTGCCGGAGCCGGAACGCGGCGCGCCGATGATGATGGCGCGGGTCATGCGTTACCCGCCAGTGCTGCGCGCATGGCGACGATGCCGCCGACGACAATGAGGGCCGGCGAGGCCAATTCCGCCGCGGCGGCCGCTTCGGAAATGGTGGCGAGTGTCGCGACGACGGTCCGCTCCTGCGGTGTCGTCGCCGAAACGATGACAGCCGCCGGCGTCGACGGCGCCAGCCCGCCTTCGAGCAGCGACGCGGCGATAACAGGCAGATTGGCCATGCCCATATAGATGACCACCGGCTGGCCGGTGCGGGCGATCGCGCCCCAGTCGAGATCGTCATCTGTGCCGGCGGCATGACCTGTCGCCAGGATGATCGCCTTGTTGATGCCGCGCATGGTTGCGGGAATGCCGGTGGCGGCCAGCGCGCTCAGCCCCGATGTCAGGCCGGGCAGGACGCGGAACGGGATTTTTTCGCGCGCCAGCGCCAGCGCCTCTTCGCCGCCACGGCCGAAAATATAGGGATCGCCACCCTTCAGCCTGATGACGCGGCGGCCATCGCGCGCCAGCCGCACCAGCAAAGCGGTGATGTCGTCCTGCTTCATCGACGGCTTGCCGCCGCGCTTTCCCGCAAAGAACAGCTGGGCATTGTCCGCAACGGCGACAACGTCAGAGGAGACCAGCGCGTCATAGACCACAGCGTCGGCCTCGGCCAATGCCGCCAGCACTTCCAGCGTCAGGCAGCCGGGATCGCCGGGGCCGGCGCCGGCCAGCCAGACATGGCCCGGCTCAAGCCGGCGCGGCTTGAAGTTCAGCCGGGCAAGGGCCTGTTCGAGCGTGGTGTTTTCGCTTTTACCGCTCACAATCCGTCCGTCCCCGGAAACGCCGCTGATAGTGGGCGTCGTACAATGAACTCTCGCCAAAACCTTCCGCTGCCAGCGAGCGGCCGACGAAGATGATCGCCGTGCGCTCCATCGGGTCGGCGGCGAGCAGTGCCTCGATCGTGGCGAGCGTGCCGGTCAGCACGCGCTCGTCCGGCCATGAAGCGCGAAAGACGATCGCCACCGGGCAATCGCCGCCATAATGCGGCGACAATTCGGCGACGACTCGGTCGATGGCGTGGATGGCGAGATGAATGGCCATCGTCGCGCCGGTGCGGCCGAAGCCGGCCAGCGTTTCGCCCGGCGGCATTTTCGAGGCGCGGCCGGAGACGCGGGTCAGCACCAGGCTTTGCGCCACCTCGGGAATGGTCAGTTCGCGGCGAAGGGCTGCGGCTGCGGCGGCGAAAGAGGGAACGCCCGGCGTCAGCGTGTAGGGGATGCCGTGCTTTTCCAGCCGGCGGATCTGCTCGGCAACCGCACTCCACACCGAGAGATCGCCGGAATGCAGTCGGGCGATGTCATGGCCGGCCTGATGGGCTTCCAGATACGCGGCCTCGATCTCGTCGAGCGACATGGGCGCGGTGTCGATCAGTTTTGTGCCAGGCGCGCAGTGCTGCAGCAATTCCGGCGCGACGATCGAGCCGGCATGCAGACAGACCGGGCAGCTTGCCAGCAGCTTGGCGCCGCGCAGTGTCATGAGGTCGGCGGCACCGGGACCGGCGCCGATGAAATGCACGGTCATGGCGCGTCTCCGCTGATGGCGATGGCGCAGGTGACCGGGCCGAGCACGGTGCGTGGACCAAGCAGCTTTGCACCGGGGCCGGCAACGGCAAGGGCGGAGGCTTCTGAGACTGAGGGTGTGCCGGCGAGATCCTGCGAGAGATCGGATTTGCTGAGTGCCTCCGACGAGACGGCCTGAAGTGCTGCGTCATCAACGATGATGACGGGAAGGTTGAGCGTGCGGCCAGCGGCAGAGATCGCTTCTTCGTCTTTCTTGAGCGCGGCGGTGGCCAAGGCCGACAGCGCCGTTATCGCCAGCCCGTGCGCTTCGAGGGCGGTTTCGATCGCCGCGAGCACGTCTTCGACGCTCACGCCCTTCCGGCTGCCGATGCCCGCCACCATCATGGCTTCACCCAGCTCCACTGGGTGACCGGCATGGCCGGGCGCCAGGCCTGCATCGAACCGACAGGAGAAGCGCGGGAAATGGTGATGCGGGTAAGGTCGCCGCCGCGCTTGATGTGCTCCGCGAGAAGCAGCGCCTCCATCTCCAGCGTCACCGCATTAGCAACGAGACGGCCACGGGATGGCAGCAACTTGATGGCGGCGTTCAGTAAGCCGGCGTCGCTGCCACCTCCGCCGATGAAGATCGCATCCGGCGTGTCCAGCCCGGCCAGTGCCTTGGGCGCCGACCCTTCCACCACGACAAGACCGGGCACGCCGCAATGCGTGGCGTTGCGGACGATGCGGGCGGCGCGGTCGCTGTTGGCCTCGATGGCAATGGCGCGCATCGAGGGATGGGCGAGCATCCATTCGATGCCGATGGAGCCGGAACCGGCGCCGATGTCCCACAGCAATTCGCCACGCCTCGGCGCCAGCGCCGCAAGCGTGATGGCGCGGATGTCGTGCTTGGTGATCTGGCCGTCGTGCTCGAACAGATGGTCGGCGCGGCCAACGGTCAGCGGCAGGATGCGGGCCTCTTGTGTCGATTCAAGCTCAAGCGCCAGCACGTTGAGCGGATTGATGTCTCTGAGATCGAAAGCGTCGGCACGTGCCGAGCGAAGCTTCTCGTTCGGTCCGCCCAGCGCTTCCAGAACGGTCAGCCGCGAACCGCCGAAGTCGAGCTCTACGAGCAGGCGCGCTATTGTCGCTGGTGCGTCGCCGTCCGATGTCAGCGCCAGGATGCGCGCCCTGGGATGCAGCAGCGGCCGGATCAGATCGAGTGGGCGGCCATGCAGCGAGATCGTCTCGATGTCCTGCAACGCCCAGCCGAGCCGGGCGGCAGCCAGCGAAATCGCCGATGGCGCGGGGATAACATGCATTTGCCCAGGCTTCACCTTGCGGGCAAGCGTAGCGCCGACACCATGGAAGAACGGATCGCCGGAGGCGAGCACGCAGACCTGCCGGCCGGCCAGCGCCAGCACGTCTGCCATGCCGGCATCGAAAGGAACCGGCCAGGCGCGCGCCTCGCCCTTGGCCAGGGAGGCCACCAGCGCCAGATGCCGCTTGCCGCCGAAGACGAATTCGGCCTCGGCGATCAACCGCTTGGCCTTGTCGCCGAGACCCGCTAAACCGTCCTCGCCGATGCCGATGATTGTAAGCCATTTTGGCGTGGGCTGTTTTTTTGACATGTCGCGCCGCCCCTCATCCGCCTGAGGCGTTCGTCGTTCGAAAAGTCAAGCAATTGACTTTTCGTCTGCCAGCCAGACCACTCCTCACCTCCCCGTGTAGTGACGGGGAGAAGGGAGACGCTCCGGCGCTGACGCCTCCCTCTCCCCGTTCTTCAGGGGGAGAGGGTAGGGGTGAGGGGCAGCGCCGACGCTGTTCAACATGGTGCTCATGAAGAAGATTCTGATCCTTGGCGGCACGACAGAAGCGCGCCAATTGGCCGAAAAACTGGTGGAAGATTTCCGTGTCACCCTGTCGCTGGCCGGCCGCACCGAAAGCCCGGTCGCGCAAGGCGTGCCGGTGCGCAGCGGCGGATTTGGCGGCGCCGACGGGCTGGCCGCCTATCTCAGGGAGGCGGGCATCGACCTGCTGATCGACGCCACACATCCCTATGCGGCGCAGATATCCGCCAATGCGGCGCAAGCCTCGCGCCTGACCGGTGTGCCGATCCTGGCGCTGCGCCGTCCCGGCTGGAAGCCTGTCGACGGCGACCGCTGGACGCAGGTCGATAGGACAGGCGATGCGGTGCACGCGCTTGGATCGACGCCGCGCCGCGCCTTCCTGGCGCTCGGCCGGCAAGAGGTCGCGGCTTTCGAGGCGGCGCCGCAGCATCACTACCTCATCCGCAGCGTCGATCCGGTCGAGCCGAAACTGGCGGTGCCGGATGCGACCTACCTTCTGGCGCGCGGGCCGTTTCGCGAGGCGGATGAACGCGCACTGCTCGAGGAGCACCGCATCGATGGTGTCGTGTCCAAGAACAGCGGCGGTGAGGCGACCTACGGCAAGATCGCGGCGGCGCGGGCGCTCGGTATCGAGGTGGTGATGGTGCGCAGGCCCATCCTGCCGGAGGTGCCGTCGGCCGAAACTGTCGAAGCATTGGCCGCGATGATCGATCATGGTCTCGACCCCGTCGCGGAACGCGGTGTGTAGACCAGCGCCGGTTTGTCACCGCGCTTGATGATCCTTGTCTCCGGCGAACCGATGATGATGCAGGTCGCCATGTCGGCTTTTTGCGCGTCGACATCGGCCAGCAAAAAGACCTCGATGCGCTCGTCCGGGCGGCCGGCGGCGCGGCCGAAGATGACCGGCGTGGTGCCGGGCAGGATGGCGCGCAGGCATTCGAAGGCGCGGCCGAGCTGCCAAGGGCGCGCCTTGCTGATCGGGTTATAGAGCGCGATGACGAAGCCGGCGCCGGCCGCCGCCAAAAGGCGCAGCTCGATCAGATCCCACGGTTTGAGATTGTCGGACAGCGAGATGGCGCAGAAATCATGGCCGAGTGGCGCGCCGATGCGGGCGGCGACAGCCAGCATCGCAGTGATGCCCGGCACGACGGCGACATCGACCGCGCGCCACTCGGCCGGACCGGCCTCGATCGCCTCACAGACCGCGGCGGCCATGGCAAAGACGCCGGGATCGCCGCCGGAGACGACGGCGACGTCATGGCCGTCCGCCGCCTTTACCAGCGCGTCCTTGGAGCGGGCGAGTTCCTCGCGATTGTCCGAGGCGACGCGGGTCTGGTCCGGGCGCAGCTCCAGCCGGTCGAGATAAGGCTTGTAGCCATAGAAGAACTTTGCCTCGGCGACGGCGCGGCTGGCTTGCGGCGTCACCTGATCGGCATTGCCGGGCCCAAGGCCGATGACGGTGAGGCGGCCGCTCATGGCTTGGCTCCCATGACGCCAGGCCGGCCGGACCAGCCGGCAACCAGCACGATGGCGAAATAAGGCGCCTTGTCGTCCGGCTTGTCGGCAAGCTTCATCGAGATGCTACCGGCCATGGTGCCGCGCTCGACATAAACGGCGCGGGCGAGCTTGCCGGTGGCTTCCAGCGCCCGCCTGATCTTGGGCAGGTTGCGGCCGACCTTCATGATGACGGCGGCATCGGTGTCGGCGAGACGGCGTGTCAGTTCGAATTCGCTCATCGTGCCGGGCAAAACCGTCAGCACATCGTCGCCCTGGACGATCGGCACGCCGGTCTGCGACCAGCAGCCCGACATGGCGGTGACGCCGGGGATGACTTCGGTTCGGAAGCGATGCGCGAGGCGCACATGCAGGTGCATGTAGGAGCCGTAGAACAGCGGGTCGCCTTCGGAGAGCACGGCGACCATGCGGCCGGCTTCGAGGTGTTCGGCGACCTTCTCGGCCGACTCCTCGTAGAAATCGGTGATCTGCGAACGGTAGTCGTCGTGATCCTTGTCGATCTCGGTGGTGACGGGATAGAGAAGCGGCAGTTCCAGCATATCCGGCCGGAAACGCGCCTCGACGATGGCGCGCGCGTTGCTGTTGTTGCCGCGCTTGGCGAAGTAGGCGACGACATCGGCCTCGGCCAGAACGCGCGCGGCCTTCAGCGTCAGCAGCTCGGGGTCGCCAGGCCCCGTGCCGACGCCGACAAGACGGCCTTTTGCCAGATCTTCTTTGACGGCTGCGTTCACAGGCCGGGCCTCGCCAGCGAATTGAGCGCGGCTGCGGTCATGGCGCTGCCGCCAAGCCTGCCGCGCACGATGGCGTAGGGTACGCCATAGGAATTCTCGGCCAGCGCATCCTTGGATTCGGCGGCACCGACGAAGCCGACCGGCATGCCGATGATGGCTGCCGGCTTCGGCGCGCCGTCGCGCAACTTTTCCAGGAGATAGAACAGTGCCGTCGGCGCATTGCCTATGGCGACCACCGAACCGGCCATACGCTCGCCCCACAGATCGATTGCCGCCGCCGAGCGGGTGTTGCCGATCTCCTTGGCGATGTCGTGCGTGCGCGGGTCGCGCAAGGTGCAGATCACCTCGTTGCCGGCCGGCAGCCTGGCGCGGGTGACGCCATGCGAGACCATTTCGGCATCGCAGAAGATCGGCGCGCCGGCCGCCAAGGCGCTGCGGGCGGCGGCGACGAAATCGCTGGAGAAGACAAAATGACTTGATGCTTCGACCTGGCCGCAGGCATGGATCATGCGGATGGCGACGTCGGCCTCGGCCTCGGAAAAGAGGGACAAATCGGCCTCGGCGCGGATGATGGCAAAAGAGCGCTCATAGATGGCGTTGCCGTCATGGATGTAATCGTAGGCGGCCATGCTTATTCCTGTCGGTAGCTTTCGGCGATTGCCGCCGGCCCGAGCCTTGTCAGGCAAGCGGCGGCGGTTTCGCCCTGAAATCGTGCGCTGCGGACCATCGCCGCGACGCGACTGACGCCGCGTGCGGCGTCATAGCCCGGCCTGTAGCCCGCAGGAAGGGCCTTTGCCGTCGCGTTCACGACAAGTCCGGCTCCGTTTTCGCCGCCGACGATTGTTAGCGCGGCAGAGCCGGGGTGAGCGCAGCCCTTGGCGCAGCCGGAAATGTGCAGTGTGAAGTCGAGGATATCAGCGTTTTCGGCGGCGATTGTCTCGGCGATGTCGCGCGTGGCGATGCGGCCGGAGGCACACGCAGGGGTGCCGGGGCAGGCGGCGATGCGGGTGCGCGGGTCGGCGGCGGTGGTGACGAAGCCGAGCGCGGTGGCGGTGGCTTGCAGGAGGTGGTTTGCGGACGATGGTTGGCCGAGGAAAAGCAAGGCGCGGCCGGGGGCGAGGCGGATTTCGGCGACGCCGAGGGACAGGGCGCTTTGGGCGAGGGCGATGAGTTTTTCGGCCGGCATGCTGCCATAGGGGAGGGCTATGCCGAGAGCGGTGGTGTCGTTGGATAAGGGGAAAAGACCGATAGGCCGGCGATCCTGCACACCCCCCTCTGTCCTGCCGGACATCTCCCCCGCTTGGGGGGAGATTGCGTCTTCGTGGGCGATTTCGCCAATTTTCAGCGTCGAAAGTGGAGAGCCGCCGGCGACCCTGCTGATCTCCCCCCTTGAGGGGGAGATGTCCGGCAGGACAGAGGGGGGTGCGAAGGAATGCCAGCTTGCGAGAGAGGCCAATTGCCTCTCCGACAAATCCCGAGAATGTGCGTCACGCCCCTTCTCGGCAACCATCCTCAGCACAGCAACCGCAATATCGCGCGCTGCATCCTCATCGGCCGTCGCAAGCGGCCTCGCGCTTTGGCCATCGCTGGCAACAGACAAAGCCCACAGAACGCTAGCGCTGAATCGCACCGCCTTCAGCCTGACATCGGCCGTCACCCCATCCATCGTCAACTGCCCGCCGCCATCGACAACCACCGAAACCTTCGGCCCGAGCCTTGGCGTCAGCCCAGCTTCCTCGACCGCAGCCCTGACCCGCTCAGCCAAAGATCGCGGATCGGCAATCTCCCGCGGATCGATGCCAGCCAGCGGCCCGGTCTCGACCGGCACGCCGGTACGCACTGCAATCCCCAGTGCATCGACCTCCGCCGCCAACAGCACCGCACTTTCCGCCGTCAGGCCGCGTATCTGCAGGCTGCCTCGTGCGGTCACTTCCATGATGCCGTTGCCGCGCTTCAAGGCGGATTCGCAGAGTCCGATCAGCGACTTGGGGGAAAGCCCTCCAGCAACCGGGTTGAGCCGCACCAGCAGGCCATCGCCGGTCTGCATCGGCGCCGAGAGAGCCGGACAGGCGCCGCGGCGCGAGAAGGCGTTCATGCCGCGACCCCGAGCGCCTCGGCCTCGGCGATCAACGCCGCGAGATCGTCGTCGATCGCGTTGCGCAAGGGATGCCAGAGACCACGCCGGCGCGCCGACAGGAAGCGTTCGGCGATGACTTTGGCTGCGGCCGGGTTTTCGCGCAGGATGAAGGCGCGGACATCGGGATCACCGACATAGGCATCATGCACGGCCTCGATCAGCGCGCCTGAAATGGCGTGCGTGGTTTCAGCGAAGCCGATGAGGCGGTCGACCGTTTCGGCGAATTCGGAGGCGCCGCGCGGGCCGTGCCGCATCTGGCCGGCGATGAAACGCGCATTGACGGCTCGCGCCCGCACAACCCGCGACACAGCCTCGCCGACCGAGCGCGGCTTCGGCTTGTGCGGGTCGGTGGTGTCGAGCACGATGACGTCGGCATTTCGGCCGAGCGTCGCAAGTGCAGCCGAAAAGCCGCCGATGAAGGCGACGTCGGCGGAGCCCTCGAGAATGTCGCGGCCGGGATCGTCGCCGGTGTGGACGAGCAGATCGGCCTCGGCGATGCGGGTCTCGAAAGCGCCGGGGGAGGCAATGCCTTCGCCCTCGGCGCCGCCATAGGCATGCGATGTCGCATCGAGATAGGCGCGGCCGATTTCTTCGCGCCCGACCCAGTCGCCGCTGGACAGCAGGTCCTCGACGCCGGCGCCGTAGGTGCCGGGCGAGGTGCCGAAGATGCGCGGGCCGATCTTGCCATCGGCGCGGGTTCTGGCGGCGAGCGGGTTTTCCGAATCGTCCTCGTCGCGCGCGGCTACGGCGTTGGCGGCGGCGTCGATCAGCGCGATCTGGGTCGGGAACATGTCGCGGAACAGACCCGAAATCCGCCAGGTGACATCGACGCGCGGGCGACCGAGCGTGGCCGGCGGCAGCACTTCGATGCCGGTGATGCGGCCGGTGGCACTGTCCCATTGCGGCCGGCAGCCCATCAGCGCCAGGCCTTGCGCGATCTCCTCGCCGCCAGTGCGCAGCGAGGCCGAGCCCCAGAGGTCGATGACCAGCGAGCGCGGCCAGTCGCCATGCGACTGCATATAGCCGCGCACGACTTCTTCTGCCGCCGCCTTTCCCAGATCGTAGGCGGTCGGCGTCGGCATGGTGCGCGGGTCGGAGGTGAACAGGTTGCGGCCGGTGGGCAGCACGTCGGAGCGGCCACGCGCCGGTGCGCCCGCCGGACCCGCCTTGATGTGACGGCCGTCGAGCGCGGCAAGAAGTGCTGCTTTCTCGGCCTCCGCGCTTTGCACGCGCATGGCGTCGGGCTCGTCGTCGGGAGCGCGGCCATAGATGTGCAGGCCGTCCTTGATGGCGAAATCCTTGAGGTCGCAGAGCCAGGCGTCGATGCGGCGCAGCGCCTCGTCGGGCGCGTCGGTTTTGGCGACGCCGGCTTCGGAGGCGATGCCGGTCTTCTGCGCGGTGTCGACGATCAGCTTGGCCAGACGATCGCGCCGGCGGCGGTCGAGGCCGTCGGCCTGGGCGTATTCGTCGACGAGGCGCTCGAGCTTGTGCTGCTCTTCATCAAGGCCAGCAGCTGCCAGTGGTGGCGGCAGATGGCCAAGCGTGACGGCTGCTATGCGCCGCTTGGCTTGCGCCGCCTCGCCGGGATTGGAGACGATGAAGGGATAGATGACGGGCAGCGAGCCGGTGACGATCTCGGGGAAGCAGTTTTGTGAGAGCGCTACCGTCTTGCCGGGCAGCCATTCCAGCGTGCCATGGGCGCCGACATGGATGAGAGCATGGATGCGGAGCGATTTGCGCAGCCACAGGCCGAAGGCCAGCAGATCGTGGCGCGGCGGCAGCGTCGGGTCGTGGTAATCGGCGCGCCGGTCGGCCGAGCGGCCACGGTCGGGGGCGAGAGCGACAGTGATGTTGCCGAAGGTGGCGGCGCGGAAGGGGAAGCCGCTCTTACCCTCCCCCTTGTGGGGAGGGTGGCCCGCAGGGCCGGGTGGTGCACCGCTACCCCCACCCCGTTTCGCGCCATCCGCTTCGCGAATGTCGCGAACCGACCCTCCCCACAAGGGGGAGCGTGAAGGAGCACCCCATGCCGCCTCGACTGCAGCCAGTGCCTCAGCCGGCAAATCCTTTGAGAAGTCCAGATACTCATCCAGCCCCAGCCCACCATCGCTCCGCTCCAACGCGTCCAGCAGCGCACGCGGCGTTTCTGGAATCCCGTCAACGCGATAGCCCTGCTCCTTCAGGTCATGCAGCATGGCCAGCACGCTGGACGGCACATCCAGGCCCACTGCATAGCCAGTGCGGCCGGGCGCGCTCGGATAGTCCGGAATGAGGATCGCCAACTTACGCGTCGCGCGGGGCGTCTGCTGCAACCGTGTGAACGCCGCTAGCCTGTCCGCCACTTGCGCCACGCGATCCGGTTCCGGGCGGTTGGCGAAGGCGCGGTGGCCGAGCGCCGGGTCGGTCTCGCTCTCGCCCTTGAAGGAAATCGCGCCGGCGAGGATGCGGCCGTCGAGTTCGGGCAGCACGACATGCATGGCGAGGTCGGCGGGCGCCAGGCCGCGCTGGTTGTTGTCCCAGACGTCGCGGCGGGTGGTGGCGACGATGACCTGGAAGACAGGCACGCCGGCGCGGTCGAACAGGGTTTGGACGCCGGGTTCGGCGCCGGAGGCGAAGGCGGTTGCGGTGATGATGGCGGCGGGGTTGAGCGCGGCCAGAGCAGTTTCGACGAAGGCCAGGGAGGTCGGGTCTTTGAGGCTGGAGACGAAGATCGGGATCGGTCTCATGCCGCGCTGGCGGAGTGCATCAAAGAGGGCATCGATTGGCGCGACATCGGCGGCCAGCAGCATCGAGCGGTAGAAGAGGATGGGGATGATGGGAGGGTTGATGTTGTCTGCGCCGAGTTCCCGCCCACCCCCCTCTGTCCTGCCGGACATCTCCCCCGCAAGGGGGGAGATTGCGCTGTCATCGACGCTTTCGCCGATCGGGGATGTTGCAGAGGAATCTATTATCGGCTGGGCAGAAAAAGTGCCGAGGTCCGCGCCGGCTGATCTCCCCCCTTGCGGGGGAGATGTCCGGCAGGACAGAGGGGGGTGTGAAGGAACGCCGACATCGGCAAAATCCAACTTGCCTACGACGCCGCAGCCTGGCTCGTAGTAGCCAGCTTTCGGCACGCTGACCGGCTCAGCCGCCGCCACATCGGACCCAGCCAACCCCGCTAGCCGCTGCACCAGCGCCGTCATATTCTCCGGGCCACCCTCGCGGAAATAACCAAGCAGGCCGTCCAACTCCTCGCGCGGCAGCGTCGAGGCTTCGATCAGCCTGAGATCCTCGTCGTGGCTTTCACCAGGCAGCAGCGCCAGCTTGATGCCGTTCGCACGGGCAGTCGCGGCAAGCTGGTCGCAGCCATAGCGCCACCAGTCGTAGCCGCCGAGGATGCGCACCAAAATCACCTTGGCGTGGCGGGCGACGCTGTCGAACCAGAGGTCCACGGACATGGGATGGCGCAGGTCGCGCAGCGCCGCCAGCCGCATCGACGGCAGGCGGACGGCATCGGCCTTCCAGGCCGCCGCGAGGCCGGCGAGGTCGCTGTCCGTGAAGGACAGCGCCACGATATCCGCCGGCGTCTGCCGGAGATCAACTGGCTCGGCGAGATCGTCGAGCGACGCGGAGGTCGTGGTGAGTATGTGCATCGCGGCTCGTGCCTGAGATCAGCCGGCGAGTATACGCTCGATCGCCGGGCGGTTCAGCCCCTTCAGGCCGATGACGACAAGACGCGAGCGGCGATCGTCCTCGGCCGTCCAGGCGCGGTCATAGTAGTGGTTGACGCGTGGGCCGACGGCCTGCAGCAAAAGGCGCATCGGCTTGCCGCCGACATCGACGAAGCCTTTGACGCGCAGCACATTCTCTTCCTCGGCCACCGTAGCGACACGCCTGGCCAGTTCGTCCGGATTGGTGATGGAGGGGATGTCGACGATGAAGGTGTCGAAATCGTCATGCTCGTGATCGAAGGCGCCGTCATGGTGCGATTTGCGGTTCTCGATGTCGTCCTCGACGGCGAGGCCGAGGCCGAGCAGCACCGAGGGATCGACCTTGCCATGTGCGGTCGGCACGATCTTCACGGCGCGGGCGGAATGTTCATTGATGATGGCGTTGGCGCGGGCCGAACCGGCTGAATCCATCAAATCGCTCTTCGACAGGATGATCAGGTCGGCGCAGGCGATCTGGTCCTCGAAGACTTCTTCGACCGGATCGTCGTGGTCGAGCGTCTCGTCCTGAGCGCGCTGTGCCTGCAAAGCGTCCATGTCGTTGGCGACGCGGCCTTCGGCCAGCGCCGGGCCGTCTACCACGGCGATGACACCGTCGACGGTTACCCGGCTCTTCACGCTCGGCCACTGGAACGCCTGGACCAGCGGCTTGGGCAGAGCCAGGCCCGAGGTCTCGATCAGGATGTGGTCAACCTTCGGTGTCAGCGCGAGGACCTTGTCGAGGGCGGGCACGAAATCGTCGGCGACTGTACAGCAGATGCAGCCATTGGCCAGTTCGACGATGTTTTCCTCGGGGCAAGTGTCGATGCCGCACCCTTTGAGAATCTCGCCGTCGATGCCGATGTCGCCGAACTCGTTGACAATGATGGCAATGCGCTTGCCCCCGGCGTTTTCCAGGAGATGGCGGACCAGCGTCGTCTTGCCGGCACCGAGAAAGCCGGTGACGACGGTGCAGGGAACACGGGAGAGATTGCCGGTCGGGTTTGAAACGTTCATCGTCAGTCCTTCAGCATATCGAGGGGTGGGATGCGGGCAACGAGGCCGCGCTTGAGGCTATCGGGCCGGCCGCGCCACGGGATGAGACCGTCGGTCGAAGTCGCGAAGAGCTTTGCGCCGGTGACGAGGTCGGCGCCGCTGGTTGGGGCCAGATCGCCGAAGACATAGCTCCAGCAGCCATCACGCAGAATCGCGGCGCTGAGGCGGCGCTTGCAATTGCCGAGACATTCGGCGGTGCGGACGCGGATGTTGTCATCGGCTGCGGCGAGGCGCGTGTCGTCGGCCAGCAGTTCGCCGGCGCGGGGGTGAGCGTCTGAGCCGGTTTCATCGCGGCATGAGGCGCAGACGATGACGGTCACGCCAGCCAACGCGCCGCTATTGGCAGACGAAACATCCGCTGTGCCAGCCGAAAAACTGCTGTTCTGGTCCAAAAACCGTGCTCCTTGCCCGGAAACCCGCCAGGCGATCGGATACTTTGTCTCAGACGGCAGGTCTCCTGGCTCGCGGGTCATCGCCTTGGTTAGCCGCCTTCCCGGTGTTACCCAGTGGCTTTCGGCCTTGGCTCGTCGCTTACAGTTGCGGGGACAGCCGCGGATTTGGGATTTTCGTCCCGTACCGCATTCCCTCTTGGCCCTTGCCGTTGCGGGCAGGGGACCGTCTGGAACGGATTTAGGCTGTTGCGGGGAGTTGTGTCAACGCACGGCTACGACATGGCGATGTCGGCCAAAGGCTTCCCCAAATTGCCGGCCGGCGTTACTTCGACGCGCTCAAGGCCGAGCCAGCCCTGCATCTGCTTCAATTCCTCGAACAACTCTGCAGCTGTCTCAGGCGGTGCGCCTGCTTCGGCGTAGGCGGCGTGGACGCGTAAGACACTCGCAGGCCGGTCGGCCTTGAGATCGACGCGGGCGACGATCCGGTCGCCGAGCAGGAAGGGCAGCACGTAGTAGCCATATTGGCGCTTTTCGGCCGGCGTGTAGATCTCGATGCGGTAGTGGAAATCGAACAGGCGCTCGGTGCGCGAGCGCTCGAAGACCACCGGATCGAAGGGCGCCAGTAGCGCGCGGGCCTCGATCTTTCGCGGCAGACGGGCGTCCTTATAGAGGTAAGCCGGCTTGTCCCAGCCTTCGACGTTTACCGGCAGCAACTCGCCCATCTCAACCAGTTCCTCCAACCGGCCCTTCATGTCGGCTGGCGACAAGCGGAAATAATCGCGCAGGTCACCCGACGTCGCGATGCCGTGGGCGCGGGCGGAAATGCGCAGCAATTCGCGGTGCGCGTCCTCGGCCGCCGGCACCGGCAGGTCGAGGATCGCCTGCGGCAGCACGCGCTCGGGCAGGTCGTAGAAACGCTCGAAGCCACGGCGGTGCGCCGTGGTGATGCGTCCGGCCCAGAAGAGCCATTCGAAGGCGTGCTTGGCGTGGCTCCAGCCCCACCAGCCGCCCGAACCTTTCTGGCCCTCCAGTGCCGAAGCGGCAATCGGGCCGCGCTCGGCGACCGCGCGGTAGATCTCTTCGATATAGGCGGCGTGCTCGCGGCCCCATTTGGCGAGGCCCAGATACATTTCGTCGCCGCTTTCAGCGCGCTGCATGCGCCAGCGCATCAGTGGGTAGGTCTCGACCGGCAGGAACGAGGCCTCATGCGCCCAGTATTCGAACACCGTGCGTTTGCGGGTGATGGCCGCATTGTCGAGCAAAGCCAGCGGGTAGGGGCCAAGCCGCGAATAGAGCGGCATATAGTGGGCGCGCACCACCGCGCTGACGGAATCGATCTGCAGCAAGCCGGTGCGCGACAGCACGCGGGCGAGGTGGCGGCGATCGGGCGTGCCGCCCGGGCGCGGATCGAGAAATCCTTGCGCGGCGAGCGCGATGCGCCTGGCCGTCGGGAGTGAGATTTTGTCCTTCGTCAAAGTGTCTTGCCTCGAACCATTTTCCCGACTTTAGCCGGCGATTCCGGTCATGCTAGCAGGCAAATGGCGGGAGATGTGTCAGGAGACAAAAGTGGAGTGAAAGATGAAGGAAACCAAACAGGAGGAGATCGGACCAGTTTTTCCCGGCCTGCCGTCCAGCACTGTCTTTTGAACAAGGTTTGACTTGCTTCGCTGAAAGCCGTGCGCTAACCCTCGCCGCGTTGCAGCAAAGGCACCTAAAACGGTTCAGCGGTTAAACTGTCGCGCTTCCGCATTAGGGTTGGTTGCTGTAATCAAAGTGGATTGGCCGCCAACGGAAAGCCGAGCATGAACGTACTCCTCAGTTCATACCTGCCCATCGTCCTCTTCATCGCCGTGGCCGCGGTTGTAGGCTTGGCGCTTATCATCGCGCCGTTTCTGGTGGCTTATCGCAATCCCGATCCGGAGAAGCTTTCCGCCTACGAGTGCGGGTTCAACTCGTTCGACGATGCCCGGATGAAATTCGACATCCGCTTCTACCTGGTGTCGATCCTGTTCATCATCTTCGATCTGGAAGTGGCCTTCCTGTTTCCGTGGGCGGTGTCGTTCTCGAAGATCGGCATGCTCGGTTTCTGGTCGATGATGGTGTTTTTGGGGGTGCTGACCATCGGCTTTGCCTATGAGTGGAAAAAAGGAGCGCTGGAATGGGATTGAACGACAGTTCCGGAACGCTCGTCGCGCCGAAGCCCAGAGGCCTGATCGACCCCAATACCGGACGTCCGGTCGGTTCCGACGATCCGTTCTTCCTCGAGATCAACAATGAACTGGCCGACAAGGGTTTTCTGGTCACCTCGACCGAGGCGCTGATCACCTGGGCGCGCAGCGGCTCGCTGATGTTCATGACCTTCGGTCTCGCCTGCTGTGCCGTCGAGATGATCCACACCTCGATGCCGCGCTATGATTCGGAGCGGTTTGGCGTGGCTCCTCGCGCGTCGCCGCGCCAGTCGGACATCATGATCGTGGCGGGAACGCTGACCAACAAGATGGCCCCCGCTTTGCGCAAGGTCTACGACCAGATGCCGGAGCCGCGCTACGTCATCTCGATGGGTTCCTGCGCCAATGGCGGCGGCTATTATCACTATTCCTATTCGGTGGTGCGCGGCTGCGACCGCATCGTGCCGGTCGACATCTATGTGCCCGGCTGCCCGCCAAGCGCCGAAGCGCTGCTCTACGGCATTCTTCTCCTGCAGAAGAAGATCCGCCGCACCGGCACGATCGAACGGTAGACCCATGGCCGCATCCCTGAGCGAACTGTCGACCTATCTCGGCGAAAAGCTGCCGGGCCGCGTCACCGATGCAGTGCTTGCCTATGGCGAACTGACGATCTCGGTTGCTACAGACAATCTGATCGAGGTGACAAGCTTCCTGCGTGACGATTCGGGTTGCCAGTTCATTTCGATCATCGATATCTGCGGCGCCGACTACCCGTCGCGCGTCAAGCGTTTCGATGTCGTCTATCATCTGCTGTCGCCGAAGCAGAATTTGCGCATCCGCATCAAGGTGCAGGCCGACGAAGAGACGCTGGTGCCGTCGCTCACCGCTGTCTATCCCGGCGCCGACTGGTATGAGCGCGAAGCCTACGATCTCTATGGCGTGCTGTTCTCCGGCCATCCGGACCTGCGCCGCATCCTCACGGATTACGGCTTCGAGGGCCATCCCCTGCGCAAGGACTTCCCGCTGACAGGTTTCGTCGAGGTGCGCTACGACGACGAAGCCAAGCGCGTGATCTACGAGCCGGTGGAATTGAAGCAGGAATTCAGGAACTTCGATTTTCTCTCGCCATGGGAAGGGACGGACTACGTCCTGCCGGGCGATGAGAAGGCGAAACAGTAGGGGCGGCGGCGTGGCGATGATCCGCGTAGCGCTACTAAGCCTGTTTTGCTGTGCCGGCTTGCAGAATGCTTTTGCGAACGACTGCAAAGTAGCTGGAGTGGATTGCTATTCGGCGGCGCGAGCTGTCGTGGCGAACGACACGGTGAAGAACTGCCCGACGATATTTCGTATCAAGCCTGCGATGCAGATTGAATTGGACCAGATTTTGAACGCCTTGCGCGATGCTGGAGAGCTGGCCGATCTCCAGCCTTCCAACGAGACCATTGAGCAATGCGAGCAGAGAGCAAAAGAATATGTGGCCGGGCCGCAGACGGTCCGCTTCATGGAACTGACGCCGTCAGCCAAGGAAAGGCTTGGAATCTAGCATGACCGAGCACTCCGTCCGCAACTTTAACATCAACTTCGGACCGCAGCACCCTGCGGCACACGGTGTTTTGCGTCTTGTGCTGGAGCTTGACGGCGAGGTGGTCGACCGCGTCGATCCGCATATCGGCTTGCTGCATCGCGGCACCGAAAAGCTGATCGAGCACAAGACCTATCTGCAGGCCGTGCCCTATCTCGACCGGCTCGACTATTGCGCACCGATGAACCAGGAGCATGCCTTCGCGCTCGCCACCGAGCGGTTGCTCGGCATCGAAGTGCCGAGGCGCGGCCAGCTGATCCGCGTGCTCTATTCCGAGCTCAGCCGCATCATGTCGCACATCCTCAATGTGACGACGCAGGCGCTGGATATCGGCGCGCTGACGCCGCCGCTGTGGGGTTTCGTCGAACGCGAAAAGCTGATGGTGTTTTATGAGCGCGCTTCCGGTTCGCGCATGCACGCGGCCTATTTCCGTCCGGGCGGTGTGCACCAGGATCTGCCGGCGAAGCTGGTCGACGACATCGGCAAGTGGATCGACCCGTTCCTGAAGTCGCTTGACGACCTCGACAAGCTGCTTACCGGCAACCGCATCTTCAAGCAACGCAATGTCGATATCGGTATCGTGTCGCTTGCCGACGCCTGGGCCTGGGGTTTTTCCGGCGTCATGGTGCGCGGCTCGGGTGCTGCCTGGGATTTGCGCAAGTCGCAGCCCTATGAATGCTATTCCGAGATGGATTTCGACATCCCGATCGGCAAGAACGGCGACTGCTACGACCGTTATCTCGTGCGCATGGAAGAAATGCGCCAGTCGGCCAAGATCATGCGTCAGTGCGTCGACCTTCTGCTCGGCAAGGAGAGCACCGGGCCGGTGTCGAACCTCGACGGCAAGGTGGTGCCGCCCAAGCGCCAGGCGATGAAGCGCTCGATGGAAGCGCTGATCCATCATTTCAAGCTCTATACTGAGGGTTACCGCGTGCCGGCCGGCGAGGTCTATGCCGCGGTCGAGGCGCCGAAGGGGGAGTTCGGCGTCTATCTCGTCTCCGACGGCACCAACAAGCCCTACCGCTGCAAGCTGCGCGCGCCCGGCTTCGCGCATCTGCAAGCCATGGATTTCCTCTGCCGTGGCCACATGCTGGCCGACGTCACTGCCGTCCTGGGTTCCCTCGACATCGTGTTTGGTGAGGTCGATCGCTAAATGTCAGTCCGCCGTCTCGCAGAAGCAAGCGTCCAGCCAGCCACCTTCGCCTTCAACCGGGCGAATGCGGCGGTTGCGAAGCAATGGATCAAGAAATATCCGAAGGGCCGCGAGCAGTCGGCGATCATTCCCTTGCTGATGATTGCGCAGGAGCAGGAAGGCTGGGTCACCAAGGCGGCGATCGAGACGATTTCGGACATGCTCGGCATGCCGCGCATTCGCGGGCTCGAAGTCGCGACCTTCTACACGCAGTACCAGCTCAATCCGGTCGGCACGCGCGCGCATATCCAGGTCTGCGGCACCACGCCCTGCATGCTGCGCGGCTCGGAAGCGCTGATGGATGTGTGCCGCTCGAAAATCCATCACGACCAGTTCCACACCAACGACAAGGGCACGCTGTCGTGGGAGGAGGTCGAATGCCTCGGCGCCTGCGTCAACGCGCCGATGGTGATGGTCTTCAAGGATACGTTCGAGGATCTGACGCCTGAGCGGCTGGCCGAAATCATCGATCTTTATGATGCAGGCAAGGGCGCCTCGGTTCCCACGGGACCGCAAAATGGCAGAACCGGCTCGGAGCCGGCGCCTGGCCTGACGACGCTGAAGAGCGAAAAGGCGATCCTCAAAGCGACGCGCGACAAGGAAGCCAGGGCGGCGAGCAAGGCTGCCCACGCGGCGCCCGACGCGATCATTGCAGCGCCTGTTCCGGCGCCTGCCGCTCCTGCAGCGGCCGCCCCGGTGGCGCCATCCAACGCCGGCAAGCCGAAGACCGATGCGCCGGAAACCAGCTCGGCGTTGAAGTCGCCCTCCAGGGCCAAGGTTGCACCGGCGGCGGAAAAAGCGGCGAGCGTCCCGGCGCCCCTGCATTCGGCCGCCAACGCCAACACCGCGGCGCCTGAAGTCGAGAAGGTCGCCAAGCAGCGTAATGGCCCGAAGACCACCGCCACGCCGGCAACTGCCTTCACTGCGCCGGAATTCAAGGCGCCAGCGGTCAAGGCCGCGGTGGCCCCGGCCGTCAAGGCGCCGGCAGCCAGGCCCGCAAAGCCGTCGCTCGAGGACAAGAACCGTCCGGCCGGAATCGACAGGCCGGCTGCGGTCGACGATCTCAAGCTGATCTCGGGCATTGGCCCGAAGATCGAGGGCATCCTTCATTCGCTTGGCATCTTCACCTTCACACAGGTCGCATCCTGGAATAAGGCCGAGCGCGACTGGGTGGATGGATATCTCGCTTTCCAGGGCCGCATCGAGCGCGACGACTGGGGCAAGCAGGCCAAGGCGCTCGCCAAGGGCGGCGTCGCCGAATACATCCGCGTCTTCGGCAAGGAGCCACGTTGATGGCTGAAGCGCAAAGCACCGGATCTTTGCTGACGCTGCGCAGCATTGTCATCGGCGTTGTCTGCATCGCTGCTGCCAACATCCTTCTGGAGGGGCTTCGGCGCCTCGTCGAATTGCCGTTTTCGGATACCCTGGAATCGATGGCCGCGACCGGCATGGGCGTGCTGGTGTGGTTCTCGATCGTCTTGCGGGGAAAGAGGTAAGTCATGCTGGCTGACAAAGACCGCATCTTCAACAACATCTACGGCCTGTTCGATAAGTCGCTGGCCGGCGCCATGGCGCGCGGCGCCTGGGACAACACGCCAGGCATCATCGCCAAGGGGCGCGAGTGGATCGTCAACGAGATGAAGGCGTCAGGCCTGCGCGGCCGTGGCGGCGCCGGTTTCCCGACCGGGCTGAAATGGTCGTTCATGCCCAAGCAGAGCGACGGAAGGCCGAGCTATCTCGTTGTCAACGCCGACGAATCCGAGCCCGGCACGTGCAAGGACCGCGATATCCTGCGCAACGATCCGCACACGCTGGTCGAGGGCTCGTTCATCGCCGGCTTCGCCATGGGCGCGGTCGCCGCCTACATCTATGTGCGCGGCGAGTTCATCCGCGAGCGCGAAGCGCTGCAGCGCGCCATCGACGAGGCCTACGAGGCCAGGCTGATCGGCAAGAACAACACGTCCGGATACGATTTCGACATCTACATGCACCACGGCGCCGGCGCCTACATCTGCGGCGAGGAAACAGCGCTGCTCGAAAGCCTCGAAGGCAAGAAGGGCCAGCCCCGGCTGAAGCCGCCATTCCCAGCCAATGTCGGCTTGTACGGTTGTCCGACAACCGTGAACAATGTCGAGTCCATCGCGGTGGCGCCGACCATTTTGCGCCGCGGCGCGGCCTGGTTCTCGTCCTTCGGCCGGCCCAACAATGTCGGCACCAAGCTGTTTTGCATCTCGGGCCACGTCAACAATCCGTGCACCGTCGAAGAGGCGATGTCGATCCCGTTCCGCGAGCTGATCGAAACCCATTGCGGCGGCATTCGCGGCGGCTGGGACAATCTCCTGGCGGTCATTCCGGGCGGCGCTTCGGTGCCGCTGGTGCCGGCCGAGCAGATCATCGATGCGCCGATGGATTTCGATGCTTTGCGCGACCTGAAATCCGGCCTCGGCACGGCGGCTGTCATCGTCATGGACAAATCGACCGATATCGTGAAGGCGATCGCCAGGCTTTCCTATTTCTACAAGCATGAGAGCTGCGGCCAGTGCACGCCATGCCGCGAAGGCACCGGCTGGATGTGGCGGGTGATGGAGCGGCTGGTGCGCGGCGAGGCGCAGAAGCGCGAGATCGACATGCTGCTCGACGTCACCAAACAGGTGGAGGGTCATACGATCTGCGCGCTGGGCGATGCCGCGGCATGGCCGATCCAGGGCCTGATGCGGCATTTCCGCGGCGAGGTGGAGCGGCGCATCGACGAGTTTTCGCGCAACGCGCACCGGGCCGAACCGGTGATGGTGGCTGCTGAGTAGATTGAAATCGGGCGCAAGCCCCGGACGGAAATATAGGGGCGGGGCTGACGAAGAAACGACCAGGAGATGTCTATGGCGCCCTATTCGAACCCTTTGATGCCCAATTTGGACCAGCTTGAGAAGATGAACCAGGATTTGACAAGGATGATGCCGAAGGAGATGGCCAGCGCCGTCAAACTTCTCGCGCATCCTGTCGCGGGTGCCGCCGCCATGTCGGCGCTGGGCTTCGGCCTTGCCAACCATGCCTTTGGCGTGTGGCTAGGCGCCTTGTCGGGTGCTGCCGAGGCATCGCAGCGGATTTTCCAGCCGATCATCGACGATTTCGAGCAGCGCAGCCAAGAGTTCTCCGAGACCGCGCCGGCCAGCAAGGCGCGCGCGGCGACCAGAACCCTGATCGCCGAGGCGCAGACTTTTGCCCAGGACGTGACCGATATTGCCGCTCGCACCGTAGACGCCGAGCCGGAGAAGACCGATGCCGTCGCCGAAGGCGCGACGATCGGATTGATGCCGGAGGATTTCAGACAGCCCAAGGCCGTGGCTCGTCCGGCCAAGCCGTCGGATCTCAAGGCGATCACCGGCGTTGGGCCGAAGCTGGAAAAGGTGCTGAACGGCCTCGGCATCTGGACCTTTGCCCAGATCGCCGCCTGGGCGCCGGAAGAGATCGCCTGGGTCGAGGACTACCTGTCGCTCACCGGCCGTATCGGCCGCGACGAGTGGACCCGCCAGGCCGCGGCGCTGACGCTGGCTGCCAAGGCGAAGAAGTAGGGGTGGCAGGCATGGAGATCCACGACAGGAGCGATGTTCTCGATGTGCGCAATGCCATCGTCAGCAACTCCAGATTTGACGATGTGAACCTGTCGAACACGCAGTTTCACAACGTCGACCTGTCGGCGGCCGTGGTGGAGGACGCGAACCTCTCGAACGCGTTTTTCAGCAATGTGAATATGAGCAATTTGAAGATAGAAAACGCTGAAGTCGCCGGCATGATGATCAATGGCATCAGGCTGAGCGATCTGTTTCAGGCATATGAGACGGCGCAGACCGCCGGGGGCAATTGATGGCAAAGCTCAAGGTCGACGGGAAAGAGATCACTGTACCCGACCACTACACGCTGCTGCAGGCGGCCGAGGACGCCGGTGCGGAAGTGCCGCGCTTCTGCTTCCATGAGCGGCTGTCGATCGCCGGCAATTGCCGCATGTGCCTGATCGAGGTGAAGGGCGGGCCGCCCAAACCGCAGGCCTCCTGCGCCATGAATGTGCGCGACCTGCGTCCGGGACCCAACGGCGAGGCGCCTGAAATCTTCACCAACACGCCGATGGTCAAGAAGGCCCGCGAAGGCGTGATGGAATTCCTTTTGATCAACCATCCGCTGGATTGCCCGATCTGCGACCAGGGCGGCGAATGCGACCTGCAGGACCAGGCGATGGCCTTCGGCGTCGATTCCTCGCGCTATCACGAGAACAAGCGCGCGGTCGAAGACAAGTATATCGGCCCATTGGTCAAGACGGTTATGAACCGCTGCATCCACTGCACGCGCTGCGTTCGCTTCACCACGGAAGTTGCGGGCATTTCCGAGCTTGGCCTGATCGGCCGCGGCGAGGATGCCGAGATCACCACCTATCTCGAAAGCGCCATGACCTCGGAGCTGCAGGGCAATGTCATCGACCTCTGCCCGGTCGGCGCGCTGACCTCCAAGCCTTTCGCCTTTCAGGCACGGCCGTGGGAGCTGACCAAGACAGAATCCATCGACGTCATGGACGCCGTCGGCTCGGCAATCCGCGTCGACAGCCGCGGCCGCGAGGTGATGCGCATCCTGCCGCGCGTCAATGAGGCGGTCAACGAGGAGTGGATTTCCGACAAGACCCGCTTCATCTGGGACGGATTGCGCACGCAGCGCCTCGACCGCCCCTATGTCCGCAAGGACGGAAAGTTGGCGCCGGCCAGCTGGGCCGAAGCGTTCGTTGCGATCAGGGATGGGGTGTCGAATGCTGCGCCCGAGAAAATCGGCGCAATTGCGGGCGATCTTGCCGCCGTCGAGGAAATCTACGCGCTGAAGCAGCTTATGGCTGCGTTGGGCTCGAAGAACACCGATTGCCGCCAGGACGGCGCCGCACTCGATCCCGCGCTCGGCCGCGCCAGCTACATCTTCAACCCCACCATCGAGGGCATCGAGCAGGCCGACGCGGTGCTGATCATCGGCGCCAATCCGCGCTTCGAGGCCTCGGTGCTCAATGCCCGCATCCGCAAGCGCTGGCGGATCAGCAATCTGCCGGTCGGCGTCATCGGCGAGGTCGGCGACACGCGTTACGACTACGAACAGCTCGGCGCCGGCCCGGAGTCGCTGAAAGACCTGGCCGACGGCAACGGGAAGTTCTTCCAGGTGCTGAAGAAGGCGACGCATCCGCTGATCATCGTCGGCCAGGGCGCGCTGTCGCGTGCCGACGGCGCGGCGGTGCTCGGCCAGGCGGCGAAACTCGCCACCGCCGTCAACGCTGCCCGCGCCGACTGGAACGGCTTTGCCGTGCTGCACACTGCGGCCGCGCGCGTCGGCGGTCTCGATGTCGGCTTCGTGCCTGGCAAGGGCGGCAAGAACGTTGCCGGCATGCTGGGGGAGAGCGAGGTTCTGTTCCTGCTCGGCGCCGACGAGATCGACATGTCCAAGACCGGCGGCGCCTTCGTCGTCTATGTCGGCACGCATGGCGACGCCGGTGCGCACCGCGCCAATGTCATCCTGCCGGGAGCCGCCTACACCGAAAAGTCCGGCACCTATGTCAACACCGAGGGACGCGTGCAGCAGACCAACCGCGCGGGCTTCGCGCCGGGCGACGCGCGCGAAGACTGGGCGATCCTGAGGGCATTGTCCGATGTGCTGGGCAAGAAACTACCCTTCGATTCGCTGCAGCAGTTGCGCGCCAAACTCTATGGCGAATACCCGCATCTCGCCCGCATCGATCATGTCGAAGCCGGCAATGCCTATGACGTCGCTAGGGTGGCGAAGCTCGGCGGGCGGCTGAACAAGGGCACTTTCACCTCGCCGGTCACGGATTTCTATCTGACCAACCCGATTGCGCGGGCCTCCGCCGTCATGGCGGAATGCTCGGCGCTGGCGAAAAACGGCTTCAGGCAGGCGGCAGAGTAGACATGGACACCTTCTTCTCCTTCTACGTGCTGCCGACGCTGATCATCCTTTTAAAGTCGGTCGTGCTGATCGTCGTTTTGCTGATCGGGGTTGCCTACCTGCTTTACGCCGACCGCAAGATCTGGGCGGCGGTGCAATTGCGCCGCGGCCCGAACGTCGTCGGCCCGTGGGGCACGCTGCAGGCTTTCGCCGATCTGCTAAAATTCGTCTTCAAGGAACCGGTCATTCCGTCCGGCGCCAACAAGGGCGTGTTCCTGCTGGCGCCGCTGGTGTCGGCCGTGCTGGCAATCTCGGCCTGGGCGGTCATTCCCGTCAATGCCGGCTGGGGGATCGCCAACGTCAATGTCGGCATCCTCTACGTCTTCGCCATCTCCTCGCTCGAGGTCTATGGCGTGATCATGGGCGGCTGGGCGTCCAACTCGAAATACCCGTTCCTCGGCGCGCTGCGCTCGGCGGCGCAGATGGTGTCCTACGAAGTCTCGATCGGCTTCGTCATCGTCACCGTGCTGCTCTGCGTCGGCTCGCTCAACCTGTCGGACATCGTGCTGTCGCAGCAGGATGGGCTGGGCACCAAGCTTGGCCTGCCCAACAGCTTCCTCGACTGGCACTGGCTGGCGCTGTTCCCGATGTTCGTCATTTTCTTCATCTCGGCGCTGGCCGAGACCAACCGCCCGCCCTTCGACCTGGTGGAAGCCGAGTCGGAACTCGTCGCCGGCCATATGGTCGAATACTCCTCGACGCCGTTCCTGTTGTTCTTCCTCGGCGAATACGTCGCCGTGGTGATGATGTGCGCGTTGGCCACCATCCTGTTCCTCGGCGGCTGGCTGCCGCCCTTCGACTTCGCCCCCTTCACCTGGGTGCCCGGCGTGATCTGGTTCGTGCTCAAGATCTGCCTGATGTTCTTCATGTTCTCGATGGTGAAGGCCTTCGTGCCGCGCTACCGCTACGACCAGCTGATGCGGCTGGGCTGGAAAGTGTTCCTGCCGATCTCCCTGTTCATGGTCGTTGCCACCGCGGCCTTCCTCAAAATCACGGGGTTTGCGTGATGTCCGCTTTTGGCCAGGCCGCAAAATCGCTGCTGCTGCAGGATTTCGTCAGCGCCTTCTTCCTGTCGATGCGCCAGTTCTTCGCGCCGAAGGAAACGATCAACTATCCGCACGAGAAAGGGCCGACCAGCCCGCGCTTCCGTGGCGAGCACGCGCTGCGCCGCTATCCCAATGGCGAGGAACGCTGCATCGCCTGCAAATTGTGCGAAGCGATCTGTCCGGCGCAGGCGATCACCATCGAGGCCGGCCCGCGCCGCAATGACGGCACGCGCCGCACCGTGCGCTACGACATCGACATGGTGAAGTGCATCTATTGCGGCTTCTGCCAGGAAGCCTGCCCGGTCGACGCCATCGTCGAGGGGCCGAATTTCGAGTTCGCGACGGAGACGCGCGAAGAGCTTTACTACGACAAGGACAGGCTGCTGGCGAATGGCGACCGCTGGGAGCGCGAACTGGCGCGCAACATCTCGCTGGACTCGCCTTACCGCTGACATTTGACGCATGGACGGGGCGAGGGCCCTCGTCTAAGGACAACGCAACTTGCCGGCCTGAGGCGGTCGCAGAAATCAAACAGGACGGATGTCCTGTTTGGACAGGAACCCGGGGGATCCCCAATGCTGAGTGGACTAGAGGCGGCCTTTTTCTACCTCTTCGCCTTTGTCGCGGTGGCGTCGGCCTTCATGGTCATTTCGTCGCGCAACCCCGTGCATTCCGTGCTGTTCCTGATCCTGACCTTCTTTAACGCCGCCGGCCTGTTCATGCTGACCGGCGCCGAGTTCCTGGCGATGATCCTGCTCGTCGTCTATGTCGGCGCGGTCATGGTGCTGTTCCTGTTCGTCGTCATGATGCTCGATGTCGACTTCGCCGAGATGAAGGAAGGCGCCCTGCAATATGCGCCGATCGGCGCGCTGGTCGGGCTGATCCTGGCGGCCGAGCTGATCGTGGTGCTCGGCGGCTACACCTTCGCGCCGCAACTGGCCTCGACGGTCTCCAAACCCATCCCGGATCTTGCCGCGCGGACAAACACCGCAGCACTCGGCGACATCCTCTATACGGACTACCTCTACTACTTCCAGATTTCGGGCCTCATCCTGCTGGTCGCCATGATTGGCGCCATCGTGCTGACGCTGCGCCACAAGGAAGGGGTCAAGCGGCAGTCGATCGCCGCCCAGGTCGGCCGCACGCCGGCGACAGGCATGGAAATCCGCAAGGTCAAGTCGGGCGAGGGGCTCTGAGATGGTCGTCGGCATCGCACATTACCTGACCGTATCGGCGATCCTGTTCACGCTCGGCGTGTTCGGCATCTTCCTGAACCGCAGGAACATCATCGTCATCCTGATGTCGATCGAGCTGATCCTTTTGGCGGTCAACATCAATTTCGTCGCCTTCTCGGCGGCATTGGGCGATCTCGTCGGCCAGGTGTTTGCCCTGTTCGTGCTGACGGTCGCGGCCGCCGAAGCGGCCATCGGTCTTGCCATTCTCGTCGTCTTCTTCCGCAACCGCGGCTCGATCGCGGTCGAAGACGTGAACCAGATGAAGGGTTGACGGGGCTAACATGTATCAAGCGATCGTCTTCCTTCCGCTGCTCGGCTTCCTGATTGTCGGCCTGTTCGGCAATGCGCTCGGCGCCAAGGCATCGGAATATATCACCTCAGGCTTCCTGGTGATCTCGGCCGTGCTGTCCTGGGTCGCCTTCTTCTCCGTCGGCTTCGGCGAAGGCGAGGTGTTCACCGTGCCGGTACTGCGCTGGATCCAATCCGGCGGCTTGGACGCGTCCTGGGCGCTCAGGATCGATACGCTGACGGTGGTCATGCTGGTGGTGGTCAACACGGTGTCGGCGCTGGTCCACATCTATTCGATCGGCTACATGCACCACGATCCGAACCGGCCGCGCTTCTTCGCCTATCTGTCGTTGTTCACCTTCGCCATGCTGATGCTGGTGACGGCGGACAACCTCGTGCAGATGTTCTTCGGCTGGGAAGGGGTGGGTCTCGCCTCCTATTTGCTGATCGGCTTCTGGTACAAGAGGCCGTCGGCCAATGCTGCTGCCATCAAGGCCTTCGTCGTCAACCGCGTCGGCGATTTTGGCTTCGCGCTCGGCATTTTCGGCGTCTTCGTTTTGTTCGGCTCGGTCAATCTCGGCACCATCTTCGCCAATGCCGCGACGTTCATTCCGGCTGAAGGCGCCCCACAAGGCGCGGCCGTGCTGACCTTCCTCGGCTACGCGCTGGACAAGCAGGCAGCCATGACCATCGTCTGCCTGCTGCTGTTCATGGGCGCCATGGGCAAGTCGGCGCAGGTGCCGCTGCACACCTGGCTGCCGGACGCGATGGAGGGCCCGACCCCGGTTTCCGCGCTGATCCATGCCGCCACCATGGTCACGGCCGGCGTGTTCATGCTGGCGCGGCTGTCGCCGCTGTTCGAACTGTCGCATTCGGCGCTGACCGTGGTGACCTTCATCGGCGCCTTCACCGCCTTCTTCGCGGCGACCGTCGGCCTGGTCCAGAACGACATCAAGCGCGTCATCGCCTATTCGACCTGTTCGCAGCTCGGCTACATGTTCGTCGCGCTCGGCGTCGGCGCCTATGGCGCGGCGATCTTCCATCTGTTCACGCACGCCTTCTTCAAGGCGCTGCTGTTCCTGGGCTCCGGCTCGGTCATCCATGCCGTCTCCGACGAGCAGGACATGCGCAAGATGGGCGGCCTGCGGAAGCTCATTCCGAAGACCTACTGGATGATGGTGATCGGCACGCTGGCGCTGACCGGCGTCGGCATTCCGGTGACCGTCATCGGCACCGCCGGCTTCTTCTCCAAGGATGCCATCATCGAGGCTGCCTTTGCCGGCCACAATTCGGTCGCTGGCCTCGCTTTTGTCCTGCTGGTCATCGCCGCCTGCTTCACCTCCTTCTACTCCTGGCGGCTGATCTTCATGACCTTCCATGGCGAGCCGCGGGCGAGCCACGACGTCATGCACCATGTCCATGAATCGCCGCCGGTGATGCTGGTGCCGCTGTTCATCCTGGCCGCGGGGGCGCTGTTTGCCGGCGTTATCTTCCATGGTGCCTTCATCGGCGAAGGCTATACCGAATTCTGGAAGGCGTCGCTGTTCACGCTGCCGGACAACCACATCCTGCACGATATCCACGAATTGCCGCTGTGGGTCGAGCTGGCACCGTTCGTCGCCATGATCATCGGCTTTGCCGTCGCCTGGAAGTTCTACATCCGCTCGCCGGAACTGCCCCGGAGCGTCGCCGCCAACCATCGGCTGCTGTATGCCTTCCTGCTCAACAAATGGTACTTTGACGAGCTCTACGACGTCCTGTTCGTGCGGCCGGCAAAGGCGCTGGGCAGGTTCTTGTGGAAGACCGGCGACGGCACCATCATCGACGGGCTCGGCCCTGACGGCATTTCGGCGCGTGTCGTCGACGTCACCGACCGCGTCGTCAAGCTACAGACCGGCTATCTCTATCACTATGCCTTCGCCATGCTGATCGGCGTGGCCGCACTCGTCACCTGGATGATGCTCTGATGACCGCCTGGCCAATCCTCTCGCTGGTCACCTTCCTGCCGCTTGTAGGTGTGCTGCTGATCCTGTTCATCAGGGATGACAGCCCGAATGCGCGTCGCAACATCCGCGCCATCGCGTTCACGACGACAGCGGCCACCTTCATCATCTCGCTGTTCATCTGGACCGGCTTCGACAATTCGCAAGCCGGCTTCCAGTTCGTCGAGAAGTTTGCCTGGTTGGATTCCGGCATCTCCTACCATATGGGCGTCGACGGCATTTCGATGCTGTTCGTCATCCTGACGACGTTCCTCATGCCGCTCTGCATCCTGGCGTCGTGGGAAGCGATCGACAAGCGCGTCAAGGCCTACATGATTGCCTTCCTGCTCTTGGAAACGCTGATGATCGGCGTGTTCTGCGCGCTCGACATCGTGCTGTTCTACGTCTTCTTCGAGGCCGGCCTGATCCCGATGTTCATCATCATCGGCGTCTGGGGCGGCAAGCGCCGCGTCTATGCCTCGTTCAAGTTCTTCCTCTACACGTTGGCCGGCTCGGTGCTGATGCTGCTCGCCATCATGGCGATGTTCTTCCAGGCGGGCACCACCGACATCCCGACGCTGCTGACCCACAACTTCCCGGCCCACATGCAGACATGGCTATTTCTAGCCTTCTTCGCCTCCTTCGCGGTGAAGATGCCGATGTGGCCGGTGCACACCTGGCTGCCCGATGCGCATGTCGAAGCGCCGACGGCGGGCTCGGTGATCCTGGCGGGCATACTGTTGAAAATGGGCGGGTACGGCTTCCTGCGCTTCTCCCTGCCGATGTTCCCGCTGGCGTCGGAAATGTTCGCACCGCTGGTGTTCACGCTGTCGGTCGTCGCCATCATCTACACCTCGCTGGTGGCGCTGATGCAGGAGGACATGAAGAAGCTGATCGCCTATTCCTCCGTCGCCCATATGGGCTTCGTCACCATGGGCATCTTCGCCATGAACCAGGAAGGCGTGCAGGGCGCGATCTTCCAGATGCTGAGCCACGGCCTCGTCTCGGGCGCACTGTTCCTGTGCGTCGGCGTCATTTACGACCGCATGCACACGCGAGAGATCGACGCCTATGGCGGCTTGGTCAACAACATGCCGAAATACGCAACCGTGTTCCTGATCTTCACCATGGCCAATGTCGGCTTGCCCGGCACGTCAGGCTTCGTCGGCGAGTTCCTGACCATGCTCGGCGTGTTCCGGGTCAACACCTGGGTGGCTTTCTTCGCCGCCACCGGCGTCATCCTGTCGGCGGCCTACGCGCTCTGGCTCTACCGCCGGGTCATCTTCGGCGCGCTGACCAAGGAAAGCCTGAAGGGCCTGCTCGATCTGTCGACGCGCGAGAAGGCAATCATCTACCCGCTGGTCGTGCTGGTCATCTTCTTCGGCGTTTATCCCGCTCCCGTCTTCGATGCCACGGCCCAGTCGGTCAAGGCGCTCGTCACCAATGTCACCGCATCCATCGGCGCCGCGCAGACCGCGGCGGCGAACTGACCAGAGGTTTTGCGAACCATGACGCCGGACCTTTACTCCAGCCTTTCGCTCTCGACGCCGGAGCTGATCCTCGCCATCGGCGCGCTGGCGCTGTTGATGGTCGGCGCCTATTCGCGCGCCAACACTGCCATTCTGGTGACCGGCCTTGCCGTCGCCGTGCTGGTGATCGCAGGCCTATGGCTGATCTTTCCCACGGGGCAGGGCGCAGCCTATGGCAACGCCTTCATCCAGGATCCGTTCTCCCGCTTCATGAAGGTGCTGTCGCTGATCGGTTCGGCGGTGACGCTGGTGATGTCGATGCGCTTCGCCAGGCAGGAGCATTTCGACAAGTTCGAATACCCGGTGCTGATCCTGTTGTGCACGCTCGGCATGATGCTGATGATCTCGGCCAACGGCATGATCGGGCTCTATCTCGGCCTCGAACTGCAGTCGCTGGCGATTTACGTGCTGGCGGCGATCAATCGCGACAATCTGCGTTCGACCGAGGCCGGTTTGAAGTATTTTGTGCTCGGCGCGCTGTCGTCGGGCATGCTGCTTTACGGAATCAGCCTCATTTACGGCTACACCGGCAATGTCGGCTTCCAGGAAATCGCCTCGGCGCTTGGCAGCGGTGAGCGCCAGCTCGGCCTCGTCGTCGGCCTGGTTTTCGTTTTGGCCGGTCTTGCCTTCAAGATTTCCGCGGTGCCGTTCCACATGTGGACGCCCGATGTCTACGAGGGCGCGCCGACGCCGGTCACCGCCTTCCTGGCGGCTGCCCCCAAAATGGCGGCAATGGCGCTGATCGTGCGCGTCACCATGGGCGCCTTCAAGCCGATCGCTTCCGACTGGCAGCAGATCATCGTCTTCATCTCGATCGCCTCGATGGCGCTCGGCTCCTTCGCCGCGATCGGCCAAACCAACATCAAGCGGCTGATGGCGTACTCCTCGATCGGCCATATGGGCTACGCGCTGGTCGGCCTAGCCGCCAACAGCCAGGCCGGCGTGCGCGGCGTCGCCATCTACATGCTGATCTATCTCGTCATGACGCTCGGCACCTTCGCCTTCATCCTCGCCATGCGGCGCAAGGAAGGCAATGTCGAGCAGATCAGCGATCTCGCCGGTCTGTCGTCGACCAACCCGATCATGGCGACGATCCTGACCATCCTGATGTTCTCGCTGGCCGGCATCCCGCCGCTCGCCGGTTTCTGGGGGAAATGGTACGTGTTCCTCGCCGCCATCAACGCCAACCTCTATGCGCTGGCGATCATCGGCGTGCTGGCCTCCGTCGTGGGCGCTTTCTACTATCTGCGTATCATCAAGATCATGTGGTTCGACGAACCGGCCGGTGGCTTCGTGCCGATGGCGGTTGAGCTGCGCCTCGTGCTTGGTGTCTCCGGCGCTTTCGTGCTGTTCTATGTGTTGATCGGCGGTCCGATCGCGACCTACGCCGAAGCCGCCGCCAAGACATTTTTCTGACCGGATGGCATTTCGGCTGGCTCCAACCTCTGAGACGGAAGGGTTCCGGCTCGAGGCCCATGACAGCGTGGGTTCCACCAACACGCTTGCGCTGGACCATGCAAGGGCAGGCGACCCCGGCAAATTGTGGGTCGTTTCCAAGAAGCAGGAAAGCGGCCGTGGCCGCCGCGGCAGGGCCTGGGTATCTCCCGAGGGCAATCTGGCGGCGACATTGCTGGTCATCACCGGCGGTGAGTTGCGTCTGGCGGCGACGCTGGGCTTCGTCGCCGGCCTGTCGCTGGCCGATGCGCTTGACGCCGTGGTGCCGAAGGGCAGGATCGCCATCGGCCTCGACGGCGCCAGCCAAGGGCAGAACCGCTTCGAGCTGAAATGGCCGAACGATGTGCTTGCCTCCGGCGCCAAACTGGCCGGCATCCTGCTGGAATCGGCCATTCTCGATGGCGGCCGTTTCGCGGTGGCGGTGGGCATCGGCGTCAATGTGGTGGCGCATCCGCCGGATTTGCCGTATCCGGCGACATCGCTTCAGGCGCTGGGCGCGACATGCGACGCCGAAACGCTGTTCTTGGCGCTGTCCGATGCCTGGACCGACAATGCCCGGCTGTGGGATGACGGACGCGGGCTCGACGCCATCCGGCGTCGCTGGCTGGCGCGCGCGGCGGGGCTTGGCGGCGAGGTTGCTGTCAGGATTGACGGGAATGTGGTGCGCGGTACCTTCGAGACCATTGACGCGGACTGCCGTTTCGTGATCCGCGATGATGAGGGGTCGGTCGTGACGGTAGCCGCCGGCGACGTGCATTTCGGCGCCGTCGCGTCGGCAAAGATTTAGAGCTGGTCGCAAGGGCCGGGAAGGGAAAATTGATGGCGAAAGCGCAAAACGCCGAACTCGTCTTCGTGCCGCTCGGCGGCGTCGGCGAGATCGGCATGAACTTCGCCCTTTACGGCTATGGGCCGCCTAGCGCGCGCGAGTGGATCGTCGTCGATGTCGGCGTGACTTTTCCCGATGCGGCGCATCCTGGCGTCGACCTGATCCTGCCCGATACGCGCTTCATCGAGGAGAACCTCGCCGGCCTGCGCGGCATCATCATCACCCACGCGCATGAAGACCATTACGGGGCGCTGCTCGACATCTGGCCGAAGCTGAAGGCGCCGGTGTGGATGACACCGTTCAGCGCCGGACTGCTGGACGCCAAGCGCCAGGGCGAGCAGGGCGCGCCGAAGAAAATTCCGGTGACGATCTACCGGGCAGGCGAAACATTCACTGTCGGCCCGTTCTCGATCGAGGCCATTCCGGTGGCGCACTCGATCCCCGAGCCGATGTCGCTGGCGATCACCTCGCCGGCCGGCACCGTCATCCATACCGGCGACTGGAAGATCGATCCGGAACCGACGATCGGTCCGAAAACCGACGAGGCGCGGTTTCGCGCCTATGGCGACAAGGGTGTGCTGGCGCTGATCTGCGATTCCACCAATGCGCTGCGCGAAGGCGAATCGCCGTCGGAAGTGGCGGTGGGCGAAGGCCTCAGGGGCGTCATCCAGAGCGCTGTCGGCCGTGTCGCCGTCACCACCTTCTCCTCCAATGTCGGACGCATCGTCTCCATCGCCAAGGCGGCGCGCGATGCCGGCCGCCAGTGCCTGGTGCTCGGCCGCTCGCTGAAGCGGGTCATCGATGTCGCCGGCGAACTCGGCTACATGGACGGGCTGCCGGAGTTCATCGCCGAGGAGGATTTCGGCTTCATCCCGCGCGAGAACCTGGTCATCATCTGCACCGGCAGCCAGGGCGAGGCGCTGGCAGCGCTGGCAAAACTGTCGCGCGACGAGATGAAATCGGTGTCGCTGACGGCCGGCGACACGGTGGTGTTTTCCTCACGCACCATTCCCGGCAACGAGAAGGCGATCCTCGAGACCAAGAACCGCCTCATCGACCTCGGCATCAAGATCATCGAGGATGGCGACGCGCTTGTGCATGTCTCCGGCCATCCCCGCCGCAGCGAATTGCGCAGGATGTATGAATGGGTGCGGCCGCAGATCGGCGTTCCCGTGCACGGCGAAGCCGCGCATCTGGTGGCGCAAGGGTCGCTGATGTCGACGTCGGGCATCGGCCAGGTGGCGCAAGTGCGCGACGGCGACATGCTGCGGCTGGCGCCGGGTCCGGCCACGATCATCGACCAGGTGCCGTTCGGCCGCATCTACAAGGACGGCAGGCTGATCGGCACCGACCAGGCGATGGGCATACGCGACCGGCGGAAGCTATCCTTTGCCGGCCATGTCGCGGTCAATGTCGTGCTCGACGACAAATATGAGCTCGCCGGCGATCCCGATCTGGTCGCCATCGGCGTCGCCGAGGCCGATGCCCGTGGCGAAAACATGGAAGATCTGATGCTCGACGCGGCCGTCGGCGCGGTTGACTCGATCCCTCGCCAGCGCCGCAAGGACCTCGATCTGGTGCAGGAAGCGGTGCGCCGCGCCGTGCGCGGCGCCGCCAACGAAGCCTGGGGCAAGAAGCCGCTGGTGACGGTGTTTGTGACGAGGTGAGGGAATAGGCAGTAGGCGGTAGGCAGTGGAGAAAAATGCGGATGTATCACTACTGCCTGCTGCCTATTCCCTACTCCCTTAACTTGTGGAGCACTTCATGCTGGGACGCCTGAACCATGTAGCACTTGCCGTACCGGACCTGGCCGCGGCGATTGCGGCCTATCGCGATACACTTGGCGCGCGGGTGACTGCGCCGCAGGCTTTGCCCGAGCATGGCGTGACGGTGGTGTTCGTCGATGTCGGCAACACCAAGATCGAACTCCTGGAGCCGCTGGGCGAACGGTCGCCGATCGCGGCCTTTCTGGCGAAGAACCCCTCGGGTGGCATGCATCATGTCTGCTACGAAGTCGACGACATCCTTGCCGCGCGCGATCACCTCAAAGCAAGCGGCGCCCGCGTGCTGGGCGACGGCAATCCCAAAACCGGCGCTCACGGCAAGCCGGTGCTGTTCCTGCATCCCAAGGATTTCTTCGGCACGTTGGTCGAACTGGAACAGGCATGAGCTGGATTTCATTTGCCGCGCTGTTCTTCATCACCTGGTGGCTGATGTTGTTCATTGTGCTGCCGTTCAGCGTCAAGACGCAGGATGACGACCAGGACGTGACGCTGGGCACGGTTGCGAGCGCGCCGCGCGGACCGCATATGCTGCGCGCCGTGATCCGCACCACCATCGTCACGGCTGTCGTCATGGGGGTTTTCTACGGCCTGACGCACGGGCTGGGCTACAGCCTCGACGAAGTCCCGCACATCATCCCCGAAGCCACCCAGGCGCCGGCTAACTAAAACCTGTTTCTGCCGATGGATCGGGTGGGTTTGTGCCTGTTTCGGAGCGCTAAACTCAGGTTTTGTCTCGCCAGCCTGCGATGCGCAATCGGCGGCCATGCATGGCCCACCCGTATTAGAATCACGGCTGGGTATCAGGCTGACGCAAGCTCACGTAATTTGGGAAAAGGTTGATCTAACCAGATGATCGGGCAAAAAAAATGCAAGGCACAAGGCCTTGCAATTTAAACGCGTTCCGATCTGTTTTCCGGTTTCCGGCGGCAGCGGGTAACCGCGCCTAGATCGCATCCTCCCAAGACTTTGACCGCGTAGGAGAGCAGATTTTTCTCCACCCTCTCGGTTATCGGGGCACACTAGCCTAACCCTGATGAAATTGTCACGCAGAATTTTGCCCGCAATCGGGCAATCTGTGCTGCAGTGCACAATAGTGCGGCAGGCTTTGCTTGCGAAACGAACAACACCGAGCTGCCGCATTAATGGGGCCAGGTGTGCTGGGTTGCCCGGACGCGCAAAGCGTGTGTGAGGACTTTGCCGTCAGGCGATCACTTTGCGTCAGAAGCATTATCGTTTTTCGGTGCGAAGGTCTTTGGAAGAAGAATCGATTTTTGCGATTTCGGACCGATGCGGCCGGTCGGGTTTCCATTCCGTCACGAAATAGCTATGAAGCCGGGGCAAGCAAGCCAGCCGCGCCGATTCCGGCGCAGCCTCCTCTCTCACGGACCTGTCCATGCGTTTGTCGCAGTTTTTCCTGCCCATCCTGAAAGAAAATCCGCGCGAGGCCGAGATCGTCTCGCACCGGCTGATGCTGCGTGCCGGCATGATCCGCCAGCAGGGGCAGGGCAGCTTTTCCTGGCTGCCGCTAGGCAAGCTGGTGCTCGACAAGGTCTGCCGCATCATCCGCGAGGAGCAGAACCGCGCCGGCGCGCTGGAAATCCTGATGCCGACCATCCAGTCGGCCGATCTGTGGCGCGAAAGCGGCCGCTATGACGATTACGGCAAGGAGATGTTGCGCATCAAGGACCGACAGGACCGCGACATGCTCTACGGTCCGACCAATGAGGAAGTGGTCACCGAGATCGTGCGCGCCTACGTCAAGTCGTACAAGGATTTGCCGCTCAACCTCTACCACATCCAGTGGAAGTTCCGCGACGAGGTGCGTCCGCGCTTCGGCGTCATGCGCTCGCGCGAATTCCTGATGAAGGACGCTTATTCCTTCGACCTCGATTTCGAGGGAGCCAAAGCCGCCTACAACCGCATGTTCGTATCCTATCTCCGAACGTTCACGCGCATGGGGCTGCAGGCCATTCCGATGCGGGCCGACACCGGGCCGATCGGCGGCGATCTCAGCCATGAATTCATCATCCTGGCCGACACCGGCGAGAGCCAGGTCTATTGCGACCGCGAATATCTGTCGCTCCAGGTGCCCGGCGAGAAAACCGACTTCGGCAATGACGGCGAGATCGCCGACATCGTCAAAACGTGGACGACGCCTTACGCCGCCACCGACGAGATGCATGACGAGGCGGCCTGGGACAAGCTTGGCGAAGCCGACCGGGTCTCGGCACGCGGCATCGAGGTCGGCCACATCTTCCATTTCGGCGACAAATATTCCAAGCCCATGGGCGCCAAGGTGACCGGGCCCGACGGCAAGGATCATTTCGTTTCCGGCGGCTCCTACGGTATCGGTCCGTCGCGGCTGGTGGCGGCGATCATCGAGGCCAGCCATGACGACAACGGCATCATCTGGCCGGAAGCGGTGACGCCGTTCGACATCGGCCTGATCAACATGAAGGCCGGCGACGCCGAGTGCGACCGCGTTTGCGGCGAGCTCTACGCCGCCTTCACCGGCGCCGGCAAGGATGTGCTTTACGACGACACCGACCAGCGACCGGGCGGCAAGTTCGCCACCGCCGACCTGATCGGCCTGCCCTGGCAGGTGATCGTCGGGCCGCGCGGCGTGGCCGCCGGCGAGATCGAGATCAAGAACCGCCGGACCGGCGAGCGCGAGACGCTGCCGGTCGCGGAGGCCAGGAAACGCTTCGGTGCAACCGCATGAGCGAAGCCGCGGCAGCGAAGTCTTCGGTAGCCCAGTCTCCGGTTGGCAAGTCTCCGGTCGCCAAGTCTCCGGTCGCCAAGTCTCCGGTCACCAAGTCTCCGGTCGCCGGCCCGTTCTCCATGTTCGAACGCATGGTCGCCTGGCGTTATTTGCGGTCGCGCCGCAAGGAGACGGTGATCTCGGTCATCGCCTCGATCTCCTTCCTCGGCATCATGCTGGGCGTCGCCACGCTGATCGTCGTCATGGCCGTCATGAACGGGTTTCGAGCCGAACTTCTGACCCGCATCCTCGGCGTCAACGGCCATCTGATCGTGCAGCCGCTGGATTCGCCGCTTGAGGATTATGCGCAGGTCGCAGCCCGCATCAACGGCGTGGCCGGCGTCAAATACGCGATCCCGCTGATCGACGGCCAGGTGCTGGCGCAGGGCAATGTCGGCGGCGGCATGGGCGCGCTGGTGCGCGGTATCAGGGCCGAAGACCTCGGCAAGATCGCCATCGTCGCCCAAAACGTCAAGCAAGGCACGCTTGACGGCTTCGACTCCGGCGAGGGCGTCGCTATCGGCAAGCGCATGGCGGAGAATCTCGGCCTTGTGCTCGGCGACACCATCACGCTGATCTCGCCGGACGGCGATGTGACGCCGATGGGCACGACGCCGCGGCTGAAGGGCTACAAGGTGGCGGCGATCTTCGAGGTCGGCATGTCGGAGTATGACAGCTCCATCGTCTACATGCCGTTTTCCGAAGCGCAGCTCTATTTCAACATGGACGGCAGGGCGCAGACGATCGAGATCTATGTCGACAATCCCGACAATGTCGACGCGCTGAAACCGCTGGTGGATGCGGCGGCGCAACGGCCGATCGACATGGTCGACTGGCGCCAGCGCAACGAGACGTTCTTTTCAGCACTGCAGGTCGAGCGCAACGTCATGTTCATGATCCTGACGCTGATCGTGCTGGTGGCGGCGCTCAACATCATCTCCGGCCTGATCATGCTGGTGAAGGACAAGGGCCACGATATCGCCATCCTGCGCACGATGGGCGCCTCGCGCGGCGCCATCCTGCGCATCTTCCTGATGACGGGCGCTGCGATCGGCGTAACCGGCACGCTCGCCGGCGTGCTGCTCGGGGTGCTCATCTGCACCAACATCGAATCGATCCGCCAGTTCTTCTCCTGGATGACCGGCAAGGTGCTGTTCAATCCGGAACTCTATTTCCTCAGCCAGCTGCCGGCAAAGATGGACCCGCGCGAGACCACCTATGTCATCCTGATGGCGCTCGGCCTGTCCTTCCTGGCAACAGTGTTTCCGGCATGGCGCGCCGCACGGCTCGATCCGGTCGAGGCCTTGAGATACGAATGAAGTCCGAGATCATTATCGAGCTGAAGAGCGTCGAGCGGCACTATGTCCAGGGGCCGCGCAAGCTCACCATTTTGAACGGCGCCGACTTTTCGCTGAAGCGCGGCGAGATGGTGGCGCTGGTGGCGCCGTCGGGCACCGGCAAGTCGACGCTGCTCCATACGGCGGGCCTGCTCGAGCGCCCCGACGCCGGTGACGTCATTCTGGCCGGCCGCGCCTGCGGACGGCTCTCCGACGACGAACGCACGGCAATCCGCCGCAACGATGTCGGCTTCGTCTATCAGTTCCATCATCTGCTGCCGGAGTTTTCGGCACTGGAAAACATCATGATGCCGCAGCTGATCAAAGGGCTTTCGCGCAAGGAGGCGTCGGAGCGCGCAGCACAGCTGCTCGACTATATGCAGATCGGCAAGCGCGCGTCGCACCGTCCGTCGGAGCTGTCCGGCGGCGAGCAGCAGCGCGTCGCCATTGCCCGCGCGGTCGCCAATGCGCCCTTGCTGCTGCTCGCCGACGAGCCGACCGGCAATCTCGACCCGGTCACCGCCTCCTATGTCTTCGAGGCGCTTGGCGCGCTGGTCAAGCAGTCCGGCCTTGCCGCGCTGATCGCGACCCACAATCACGAACTCGCCTCGCGCATGGACCGCCGGGTGACGTTGGCGGACGGCAAGGTCGTTCCGTTGTAGGCCCCAACTTCGTCATCCTAGGGCGAAGCAGGAGCGGAGCTCCGTCGCGAAGACGCTAGGATGACGAAGTGATTGGGGCGTGTCGGCCATGCGATGCGCCCTCCGTCAACACTGTCGTCACCCCGTCAACCTTTCCTTAACCCTGCTCAAACCAGCTGTCAGGATTCGTCGGCATGCCGTCTCCTGATCGTTGACATTCGAACAAAATTAGAACAAAATACGAACATAGCAACAACAGGAGAGAGTTATGAGCGATCTTGTTCAGGACGTCGTTTCGTTGGTGTGCATGAGTGCGTTTCTGGTTTCCATGGCTGTCTGGATCGGCGCCATGTGATGCAACTGCGGTTCGCCGCACTGTTTTAGGCGGGCAGGAAGGCGCTGTGCCGTTAAGCCTTTCTTGCCGCCATGACGCTAGGCTGCCCCGCCAAGACAGGGAGCAAAAACCTCAGGTGTCGCCGATCGTGACGGCCCTTCTGGTGGCCGGTAATCTCGGACTGATTTTCCTTCTGATGACTGCGCCGCTCGGTTTGCGCACGGTGAGGCTCAGCCGCGTGGTCGCAATGGACCGGCAGCGCCTCTGGCAGGCGCTGTGGCCGCTCGGCAGCGATGCCGGCTGGTCCGGCGAGATACTCTCGGCCCAGCCGCTGGACGGGCAGGGCACGGCCCGCATCCTGCTGTCCTGGGAGGGCCGGGACGGCCAGCCGATCGAGCGAAGGTCGCGCTTCGAGGACGTCGTCGAAGGCAGTCGTTTTTCGATGCGGGTCATCGAGGATACCGCGCTCGACGCGTCGTTCTGGAAGGATTTTTATGAGACCACCGAACTCACCTCGGAAGGTGCCGGCACGCGGGTGACGCTCAGCCAGACCGATCGCTATCGCGGCGTCGCCTTCCTGGTGTTCCGCTACTTCGCCATGCGCCGCGAGCTCGGCAAGCTGGAGGTCTGGGCGAGGACCGGACAATATCGCAAGGGCGGTTGGTTCGAGCATCCGCTGAGCCAGGTCGGTTTCGCCGTTCTTTCGGCTTTCATCCTGTGGCCGTTCTTCGGGCTCAATCTCGGCGGCCTGGCGCTGGCCGCGATCCTGACCTCGGTGGTCGCCCTGCATGAGCTCGGCCACATGGCGGCCTTTCGGCTGACCGGTCATCGCAAGGCGCGGATGATCTTTATTCCGCTGCTCGGCGGCCTCGCCATTGGTGGCCGGCCTTATGACAGCCGCTTCGAGGTCGCCTTCGTGGCGCTGATGGGCGCCGGCTTTTCCGCGTTCCTGGTTCCGCTGCTGATCGTCGCCAGCGGGCTCGCATCCGGCGAGGGACATCGGCTTGCCGCGGCCCTTCTGGCGACGCTTGCCGGCTTTGCCGCATTGTTCAACATCGCCAATCTGGTGCCGGTTTGGAAATTCGACGGCGGCCAGGTACTGCGCCAGATCTGCCCGGGGCCGGTCGCCCTGGCGCTCGCCTCGTTTTCCCTGCTCTCGGCCTTGCTGTGGCTTGGCTGGCTGGCCGGCTTTTCCCAAACCTTTCTGCTGGTGGCGGGCGCCGTCTTTGCCATCCTCAGCCTGATGACAGTGGGTAGCGGGGTAAAACCGCGCCACGAATTGAAGCCGATCCGCATCTTCGACCGTTTCGCCATGGCCGGCGCGCTGCTGGCCGTCTTCGCCATTCACGGTTTCGGGCTGTTGTGGGCCTCGGCGCGGTTGCTTTGAGCGTTGGTCGAGGCGAGACTCAGCCGGCCTTGCGAGCCGGTTCTGCAGAAGTTGACTCCGCTGCCCCGAAAACATCCTCGAAGGCGGATTTCAGCGCCAGGTCGAAATCGGCCATGGTCACGGGCAGGCCGAGGTCGACGAGGCTGGTGACGCCGTGATCCGGCACGCCGCATGGCACGATGCCGCTGAAATGGCTGAGATCCGGCTCGACATTGACGGCAATGCCATGAAAGCTCACCCAGCGCCGCAGCCGGATGCCGATGGCCGCGATCTTGTCTTCAGCCGGCGAGCCGTCGGGCAGGGACGGGCGCTCGGGCCGCACCACCCAGACTCCGACGCGGTCCTCGCGGCGTTCGCCGCGTACATTGAAGGCGGCAAGCGTGCCGATGATCCACTGCTCGAGCGCGGCGACGAAGGCGCGCACATCCTCGCGCCGGCGCTTCAGGTCAAGCATGACATAGGCAACCCGCTGCCCCGGGCCGTGATAGGTGTATTCGCCGCCGCGCCCCGCGGCAAACACCGGGAAACGGTCGGGGTCGATCAAATCCTCGATGCGGGCGCTGGTGCCGGCGGTGTAAAGCGGCGGATGCTCGACCAGCCAGACCATCTCGGCGGCCGCACCCGTGCGGATCGCCTCGGCGCGCGCTTCCATCAGGGCCAGCGCATCGGTGTAGCCGGTCAGGCCAGGCTCGATGCGCCATTCGACCGGCGCTGACCCGGGCAAGGGCAGGAACGACGTGGCGATCTGGCTGCGTTCGGTCATGGCTTTTCGTTTTTCGCTTAATGCACGCCGCTTGGCAAAACCGCCTTGCGCTCTGGGGCGGAATGCATTCGCCCTTCATATGGCGGTATCCGGCTGAAACGTCCAGTTCGCCGTCCTTTGCGCGTACCACAGGACGCGCGGCGCTGTAGAGGCCGATATGCCAATTCGCGGCGATTATTGCGCGCGGCGCCCTTGTTTCGCCGGAAACGATTTGCTACACGCCGCGAGCCGGTTCGTTCCGGCTCCTACCACGGGCGGTCGTGGCGGAATTGGTAGACGCGCAGCGTTGAGGTCGCTGTGGGGCAACCCGTGGAAGTTCGAGTCTTCTCGACCGCACCAGTTATTTTTCGGCCATTTAATCGTTGCGACTTCAGGCTGTCGAGGCCGAATCATCGCTTTGGCGATTGAACCGGCCGCTGCAGAGTTGCAACAGGAGTTTGCAGAAACCGCAACGCGAACACGTTAGCTCGCGCCTGCCAGCCTCCTGCACCGGGTGGCGGGGCAGGGGACGGCTTTCTGGGCGACCTAAGCGGCGCGTCGTTGAGGGAAATGGAGACCCGGACGGGCTCGACGAGGGTCAACGGCCGTCACGACGGTGTGGTGGTGATCGCAATAGACGCGATCCGGCGACGTTGGCCCGGCACAAAAACGGTAGCCACCGGGTACCGAGCGGTCTTCGCTCACCGGGAAGCGGCACTGGTTGAGGCCTAGCTGAATGAGGGGGACGTCTCTAGACGCTGGTCTGATATTTTCATGCATGATGGTTTTCAGTTTCCTGGTTCATAGCCATTGCCGGCTGACGGCCGCGGTGCGACCCGCCGGGGCGAGCTTCTCTCGTTTTGGAGGGCTGTGGACCACATATGGTGCTGATCGCACCGTCAAAGAAGCCCGGCGCCCCGCTTCTGCAGCCAAATCGTTTGCGACTTAAGGCCACACCCGCGAGCGCCCGAAGCACCTGTCCGGCCGGGATTTGCCGGCGCGCCGTTGCATAGCCTCAGTCCGTCGCCGCCGATCGCTTGAAGACGATGGTGACCTTGGTTCCCTCGCCGGCACTCGACTTGACGTCGAATTGCGCCTTGGCATTTTCGGTCAGCGACCGCGCGATCAGGGAGCCGAGCTTGCCGGGCCTGGGCCAGGTCTCACCGGTTGGCAGACCGATCCCATCATCGGCGACAGTCACCCGGCAACCATCGCCGCTGACGACGCTGTGCAGCGTGATCGTGCCGCCCTCGCGCCCGACGAATGCATGTTTGAGAGCGTTGGTCAGCAACTCATTGACGACCAGGCCTGTCGGCATGGCAACGTTGATGGATACCGGATAGGTATCCACCTTAAGGTCGAGGCGGATACCTTCGACTGCGTGCGACGCCATGACGGCGGACGCGATCTGGCTAAGATACACGCCAAGATCCACCTCATCCTTCTGCTGGTCAGCCGACAATGTCTGGTAGAGGATTGCCAATGCGTCTACCCGGCCGGCAAGCCTTTCGAAACGCTTCTGGTCGGGTTCGGTGGCGTTGCGGGTTTCCATCCGGATCAAAGCGGTGATCATCTGCAGATTGTTTTTCACCCGGTGCTGCAGTTCGCGCAATAGGGTGTCCTTCTCCCGGATGAGCTCCTCCGCGGGTCGCGCGTCCTCGGTCTCACCGTGTGCCGTGACGTCGACAAGCGCCACCAGCCGGAAGCAGAGCTTGCCGTTGTCGTCCTCGATAACGTTGGAATAAACGTCGACGATTGCCGGCTTGTCCTCGCCGCGCTCGAGGCGAAATGTGCCGACGAAATCGGTGTCTTCAACGACAGCCTCGGCGAGCGGCCTGTCCTTCTGCCGATGAAGCCCCCTGCCGGAAAGGGCCGCCCAGTTTTCCCGCGCAAGCTTCGGCGCCTTGAGGTCCGAGAGCTTCTCGAATTCGGGATTGGCGTAGACGACACGCTCCTTCGCGATCAATTCCGAGACGGCGATCGCGATCGGCATCTGGTCGAGAAATTTCTTGAACTGGTCGCTTTCCAGCGCGGTGGCGAGGTCAGGCGTATCGAGCAATTGCTCGACAGCGTCAGCCTTATCGGAGTCTGTCATCTCGGCGCCTGCGTGATGCGTGGAAGCCATCAATATCAGGCATGCAATTCACCCGCCATCTCCAATATCGAAGGGATACGACAGCGTCACTACTGGTGCGGGCCGCGTCGCGCAGCGCTCCACCGCCTGCCGCTCACGAACGAATTGGACAGAAGGCATTTTTCTCAGAGCCGCCGAACTTTGAAAAGAAATGTCTATGGAATTTGTAGAATTACGCTTTGAATGGGATCTCGGTACTGCTCGCAAGCCTTGGCGGCCTTCGCCTCCTGAGTTGAGATCAGTGCTCTCGTTGCCAAGCAAGTCGGCTCCCGATGAGGGAGTTGCTCCGCCGATCGCTATGCGGCCGGCAGACGGCGGAGCATTGCCACCAGCCCGCGGCTTTAGAGGAAGAGGTTCCCATGACCAGACTTACCCCCGTAGAGCAGATCATCCCGGTTTCCGATATTGTCCCGCTTACCGGACGCGTCGGCGCAGAGATCAGGAACATTCGGCTCTCCGGCGACCTGCCACAGCAGACGGTCGCGGCGATCAACCAGATCCTGTTGCGGCACAAGGTGGTGTTCTTCCGCGACCAGGCGCATCTCGACGATGCCGGGCAGGAGCGCTTTGCCCAGCGTCTCGGCGACCTCGTCCCGCATCCGACCCAAGGTCCCGTCAAGGGAACGGCGTCCATTCTCGAACTCGATTCCAGCCGTGGCGGCGGTCGCGCCGACCAATGGCATACCGATGTCACCTTCGTCGACGCCTATCCGAAATTCTCCGTTCTTCGCGGCGTCGTCATACCGCCGGCCGGCGGCGACACCATCTGGTCGAACACCGCGGCCGCCTACCAGGACCTGCCCGAGCCGTTGAAGCTGCTGGCCGACAATCTCTGGGCGGTTCACAGCAACGCCTACGATTACGCCGCGGTGCGGCCGCGTGCGAGCGCCGCGGAAAAGAAGCACTTCGAGGAAATCTTCACCTCGACGATCTACGAGACCGAGCATCCCGTCGTCCGCGTCCATCCCGAAACAGGCGAGCGCACGCTGCTGCTCGGCAATTTCGTGCAACGGCTGATCGGCCTTTCCAAAAGCGATTCGGCGAAGCTTTACGAGGTGTTCCAGTCCTATGTCACGGCGCCGGAGAACACCGTGCGCTGGCGCTGGAAAGCCGGCGATGTGGCGATCTGGGACAACCGCGCGACGCAGCACTACGCCGTCAACGACTATGGCGACCAGCACCGGGTGGTGCGTCGCGCCACGGTCGACGGCGACGTTCCCGTCAGCATCGACGGCCGCCGCAGCGCCAGCCGCACCAAGGTCGCGAAGCCGGCAGCGGACAAGGCGGCATGAGGCGCGGTCGAACGCGAAGGCCGCTGTTCAGGCGGCCTTCTTCATACGTGATAGTGTCTCTGCAACCACCTCACCAAACGACGACGGCGTCGGCACGATGATCACCCCGGCGTCCTTTAGAATCTCGACCTTCTCCTGCGCCGACTCGCCGAAGGCCGAGATGATGGCGCCGGCGTGGCCCATGCGGCGGCCTTTGGGGGCGGAGAGGCCGGCGATGTAGGCGATCAGCGGCTTCCTCATGTTGTCGCGCGCCCAGATGGCAGCTTCGGCTTCCTGCGGTCCGCCGATCTCGCCGATCATCACCACGGCGTCGGTGTCGTCATCCTGTTCGAACAGTTTCAGCACGTCCTTGAAGGAGGAGCCGTTGATCGGGTCGCCGCCGATGCCGACGCTGGTCGAGACGCCGATGCCGAGCGACTTCATCTGCGACGCCGCCTCGTAGCCCAGGGTTCCCGAGCGGCCGACAATGCCGACGCGGCCGGGGAGGTAGATGCTGCCGGGCATGATGCCCATCAGCGCCTGTCCGGGCGTGATGACGCCGGCGCAGTTCGGGCCGATCAGCCGCATGCGGTCCTCGTAGCGGTAGCGCAGCATGTAGCGCTTGACCTGCATCATGTCCTGCGAGGGGATGCCGTCGGTGATGCAGACGCAGAGTTTAATGCCGGCGTCCGCCGCTTCCATGATCGAATCGGCGGCAAAGGGCGGCGGCACGAAGACGATGCTGGCCTCGGCGCGGGTCTCGCGCACCGCGCCCTTGACCGTGTTGAAGACAGGCAGGCCAAGATGCTTCTGGCCGCCTTTGCCGGGCGTAACGCCGCCGACCAGCTTGGTGCCGTAGCGCTTCATGTCCTCGGCATGGAAGCTGCCGATCTTGCCGGTGAACCCTTGCACGATGACGCGGGTGCTGCGGTTGAGCAGGATTGCCATTTTCTCGACCTCCCTAGAGCATGATGCCGAAAAGTGTGAAGCGGTTTTCGGACGACATCATGCTCCATCTGTTTGATTTTAGAGACGGATTCAGATTTCAGGTCGATTCGACCTGAAATCATCCGGCTCTAGGCTGCTTTTTTCTTGGTGGCCGCGCGCCATGCGGCGACGGCCTTTTCGGCGGCTTCCGCCAACGTGTCGGCGACGATCACCGCCTCGCCGGAATCAGCCAGGATGCGGCGGCCTTCCTCGGCCCTGGTGCCGGAGAGACGGACCACCAGCGGCACGTTGACGCCGACCTCGCGGATCGCCTTGATGACGCCCTCGGCGACCCAGTCGCAGCGGTTGATGCCGGCAAAGATGTTGACCAGGATGGTCTCGACATTCTTGTCGCCGAGCACGGCGCGGAAGGATTTCGCCACCCGCTCGGGCGAGGCGCCGCCGCCGATGTCGAGGAAGTTGGCCGGTTCGCCGCCGGCGATCTTGATCATGTCCATGGTAGCCATCGCCAGCCCGGCGCCATTGATGATGCAGCCGATGTTGCCGTCGAGCCCGACATAGGAGAGGCCGCGGTCGCTGGCGAAGGTCTCGCGCGGGTCTTCCTGGCTCTTGTCGCGCAGCTCGGAGATTTCCGGCCGCCTGAACAGCGCGTTCTCGTCGAACGACATCTTGGCGTCGAGCGCGATCAGATTGCCGTCGCGGGTCACCACCAGCGGATTGATCTCCAGCATCGAGGCGTCGTAGTCGCGAAACACCCGGTAGCAGCTGAAGATGGTCTCGGTCGCCTTGCCGATCAGATTGTGGTCGAGGCCGAGCCCGAAGGCGATCTCGCGCGCCTGGAAACGCTGCATGCCGACACCGGGATCGACCGATGTGCGCAGGATGGAATTGGGCGCCTTCTCGACGATGTCCTCGATCTCCATGCCGCCCGCCGCGGACGCCACGATCATGACGCGCTCTTCCTTGCGGTCGAGCACGAAGCCGACATAGAGCTCCTGCGCGATATCGACGGCTTCCTCGAGATACAGGCGCGAAATCAGCTTGCCGCGCGGGCCGGTCTGCTGGGTCACCAGCTTGCGGCCGAGCATGGCTTCGGCAGCGTTGGAGATCTCCTCGTCATTGGCGCAGAGCTTGATGCCGCCGGCCTTGCCGCGGGCGCCGGAATGCACCTGCGCCTTCAAGACCCATTTGGCGCCGCCGATCTCGCGCGCCCTGTAGGTCGCCTGCTCGGGGCTGTAGGCCAGCCCGCCGCGCGGCACATGCACGCCGTGGCGTGCCAGCAGTTCCTTGGCCTGATATTCGTGGATGTCCATTTTGTCCTCCCTGAACGGTCAATGCGCGGCGACACGCGGCTCGCTAGAGAATTGACCGGCGCGTTCGATTGCCTCGTTGACCACCAGAACATTGCGCGCCATGCGTTCCGACGCTGCATCGATCATCTTGCCGTCGAGGGCGGCTGCTCCCTTGCCCTGCGCCTCCGCCTCCTTCAGCACTTCAAGGATTCGCCGGGCACGGGTGACCTCCTTTTCCGGTGGCGAGAAGACGTCGTTGGCAAGCGCGATCTGCGAGGGGTGGATCGCCCACTTGCCTTCGATGCCGAGGGCCGCCGCGCGCCTGGCGCCAGCGATGTAGCCCTCCGGATCGGAGAAGTCGCCGAACGGCCCGTCAATCGCGCGCAAGCCATAGGCGCGGCAGGCGACGGTCATGCGCGACAAAGCGAAATGCCACTGGTCGCCGGGATAGTCGGGGTTGAGGCCACCGATGTTGACGGTGCGCGCCTTGCAGCTTGCCGCATAGTCGGCGACGCCGAAATGCATGGCTTCCAGCCGGCCGGGTGTCGCGGCAATCGCCTCGACATTGGCCATGCCGAGCGCGGTCTCGATCAGCGCTTCGAGGCCGACGCGGGTCCTGAAACCCTTTGCCATCTCGATCTGGTTGACCATGGCCTCGACCATGTAGAGGTCGGCCGGCACGCCGACCTTCGGCACCAGGATGGTGTCCAGCCGGTCACCGGCCTGTTCCATCACGTCGACCACGTCGCGGTACATGTAGTGCGTGTCGAGGCCGTTGATGCGCACCGAGACGGTCTTGCCCTTGGCGCGCCAGTCGATGTCGTTGAGCGCCTGGATGATGTTCTTGCGGGCGCGTTCCTTGTCGGGCGGGGCGACCGCATCCTCGATGTCGAGGAAGATGAAGTCGGCGGCGCTGTTGGCCGCCTTGTCGATCATTTCCGGGCTGGAGCCTGGAACCGCCAGCTCGCTGCGCTGCAGCCGTAATTTCTTGAGGTGGTTGATGGTGTGGCTCATTGTCGGCTCCTCAGGCGGCTTCGGCGACCGGCACGGCGGCCGAGGCGCGGAAGTGCTGGATGGCGGCGCCGACGCCGGAGCCGGGCGCCAGCCGTACGCCGCAGTCGAGCAGCGCCATTTCGGCGGCCGAGAGCGAGGCCAGCACCATCACCTCGTTCAACCAGCCGAGATGGCCGATGCGGAAGACCTTGCCGATCACCTTGTTGAGGCCGCCGCCGAGCGCGGTCTGGTATTTCTGGTAGGCGCGCTTGACCACATCGCCGCTGTCGACGCCGTCCGGCACCAGGATGGCGCTGACCGTATCGGAGTGCCATTTCGACGCCTTGGCGCAGAGCTTCAGGCCCCAGGCGTCGACCGCCTTGCGCACTCCTTCGGCGAGACGATGGTGGCGGGCGAAGATGTTTTCCAGCCCTTCCTCGGCGATCAGGTCGAGCGAGGCGCGCAGGCCGCGCAGCAGCTGTGTAGCCGGCGTATAAGGGAAGTAGCCGGCATCGTTGGCGCGGATCATGTCCTCGAAGGAGAAGAAGCAGCGGCGGTGCGTGGCGCTCCGCGAGGCCACCAGCGCCTTCTTGCTGACGGAGAGGAAACCGAGGCCGGCGGGCAGCATGAAACCCTTCTGCGAGCCGCTGACCGCGCAATCGACGCCCCATTCCTCCTGGCGAAAGTCGATCGAGCCGATCGACGAGACGCCGTCGACGAAGAGCAAAGCAGGGTGGTTGGCGTCATCGAGCGCGGCGCGGCAGCCGGCGACGTCGCTGGTCACGCCGGTCGCGGTCTCGTTTTGGGTGCAGAAGACTGCCTTGATGCGGTGCGCCTTGTCGGCCCTGAGCCGCTCGGCATAGAGCTCGAGCGGCACGCCGGTTCCCCATTCGCAGTCGATGACATCGACCTCGAAGCCGAGCCGTTCGGCCATGTCGACCCACAGATGCGAGAACTGGCCGAAGCGCGACATCAGCACGCGGTCACCGGGGCTGAGCACATTGGTCATCGCCGCTTCCCAGGCGCCGGTGCCGGAGGAGGGATAGATGAAGACGCGGCCGGTCTCGTTCTTGAACACCGTCTTGATGTCTTCGAACAGCGGTAGCGTGAGATCGGGGAAGGATGCTGCACGCATGTCCTCCATCGGCAGGTTCATCGCCTGGCGGACCTGTTCGGGGATGTTGGTCGGTCCGGGAATGAAAAGATGGGTGAAACCGGCCATGTCGCGAACTCCTCCTGATCCAGCAAAGCGGTGATGGGGAGTTTCGTTTCGACGGCTAAAGGCGACAACACCTCAAGGGGTAACATCTTGCCGCGCGTGGGTGGGGGTTGCCTACCCGGGTGACCTACCCGCGGCTCAGCGCTTGCCTACCCGAACGGCTGCTTCTGGGTACGCCTCTCGCGCGCGTAGAGCGCCACGGCCATCGCCCGGTTGCGGACGTCGAGCTTGTCGTAGAGATTCTTGAGGTGATACTTCACCGTGTTCTCGGAAATCCCGGTACGCGTCGCGATCTGCAAATTGGTCCAGCCGTCGGACAGCACGGCCAGCAGTTCGCGCTCGCGCACGGTGAGCAGCGACAAGGGTGTGTCGTTGACCTTGTTGATGTCGATGTAGGGGATGCAGATGCGGCCATGCGCGACGGCCAGGATGGTCTCGAAGATGATCGCCGGATCGTCGAACTGGAAGCAGTAGCCCTGGGCGCCGAGCCGCACGCACTGCTTCAGGATGCCGATGTCGTGGTCGTTGGAAAACACCGCGATGCGCACGCCGAGCTTGCGGCTGTGAACCTCGGCCAGCACATCGGCGCCGTCCATGTCGGCAAGCTTCCACCCGATGATTGCGACGTCGAATTCGCCTTCCGCTGCCAACTCAAGAAAATGCCTGCCGCTTTGCACGCAGGCCAGGAGCTCGAAGCGCCCGTCGCAGTCCAGCATGTCGCGCAGCGCCGATATCACGAGCGGATTGCGTTCGGCCACGACCACGCGCACGCGCCGTTCCTCGATTGCTTTCTGCGTCTGCGACCTGATCTTCAAGGGCTTCCGGCTGTTCTGGTTGTCGCCTGGGCGGGTCCGGCCTTTGCCTGAACCTGCATCATGACAATTCTGCCCCAACCGTGCTGGGGTGCTCTTTCCCCAGCGACATGCGCTGTCGCGCCGCCTGAATCCTGGGCGGCGTCATATCCTGATGAAATCGCTCTCGCCCATATGCAGGGCGGGGCGCATTTCGTTTGATATTACCGTGCGTTGCGCGCTAGACCTGACAGGCACCTTTTCCGAAATTCCCATGGCGGGAGCCGCTGGTGGAACGCCAGGACGACCACACGACCGGCGCCAAAGCCGCTGACGATGCCCACGCCGACATCTATGGCGAGGACGGCGCCGTTCTGTCATCATTCCTCGCCCAGATCGGGGCGGCGATCGCCGATCGCGATACGCTGACGCTGAAGCGCGAAGTCGACGACCTGCACCAGTCGGAACTTGGCGATCTGCTCGAGGCCCTGCACCCCGAACAGCGTCGCGCCCTTGTCGAACTGCTCGGCGCCGACTTCGACTTCTCGTCGCTGACCGAGGTCGACGAGGCGATCCGCCGCGATATCGTCGACAATATGCCCAATGAGCAAATTGCCCAGGGCATGCAGGACCTCGATTCCGACGACGCGGTCTACATTCTCGAAGATCTTGAAAAGGAAGACCAGGACGAGATCCTGTCGCAGCTGCCGTTCACCGAGCGGATCAGGCTGCGCCGCTCGCTCGACTACCCGGAAGAGACCGCCGGCCGCCGCATGCAGACCGAGTTCGTCGCCGTGCCGCCGTTCTGGACCATAGGCCAGACCATCGACTACATGCGCGAAGACAAGAACCTGCCCGAGCGGTTCAGCCAGATCTTCGTCATCGATCCAAGCTTCAAGTTGCTCGGCGCCATCGACCTCGACCAGATCCTGCGCACCAAGCGCACGACCAAGGTCGGAGACGTGATGCACGAGACGAGGCACGCCATTCCGGCCACCATGGACCAGGAAGAGGCGGCGCGGGACTTCGAGCAATACGATCTTCTGTCCGCCGCCGTCGTCGACGAGAACGAGCGGCTGGTCGGCGTGCTGACCATCGACGACGTCGTCGACGTCATCCAGCAGGAGGCCGAGGAAGATCTGCTGCGCATGGGCGGCGTCGGCGACGAAGAGTTGTCCGACAGCATTCTTTCGACCTCGCGCTCGCGCGTTCCCTGGCTGCTGGTCAACCTGTTGACGGCGTTCCTGGCGGCGTCGGTGATCGGCCTGTTCGACCGCACCATCGAGCACATCGTGGCACTGGCCGTGCTGATGCCGATCGTGGCCGGCATGGGCGGCAATGCCGGTTCGCAGACCATGACCGTCACGGTACGCGCGCTGGCGACCAGGGATCTCGACATCTACAATGCCGGCCGCATCATCCGCCGCGAAATGGGCGTGGGTTCCATCAACGGCATCATCTTCGCCGTGCTGATCGGCATCGTCGCGGCCGTCTGGTTCCGCGATGCCAATCTGGGCGGCATCATAGCGGCGGCGATGATCATCAACATGTTCGTGGCAGCCCTTGCCGGTATCCTGATCCCGCTATTGCTCGACCGGTTCAAGATCGATCCGGCGGTGGCGTCGGCGGTTTTCGTCACCACCGTCACCGACGTCGTTGGCTTCTTTGCCTTCCTGGGGCTGGCCACCTGGTGGTTCGCTATCCCTTGAGAAAGAGGCGTTGCGGGCTCAATTGACTTTTACGTAAATGTGGTGCGAGGCTTGCGCGGGGTTTCATGCCGAGTCCGGCTTGGAACGGGGTTGATCGGAATGCGTTGTAAATCCCGGGCGACCGGGCGTTTTCCGATGTTCCGACATTTGGAGCAAAGATGCGGGAATATTATTCGATCACCGAACTGACCCGCGAATTCGACGTGTCGACGCGGACGCTGCGCTTCTACGAGGATGAGGGGCTGGTGCAACCGGTCCGGCGGGGCCGCACAAGGCTGTTTCGCCCATCTGACCGGCATCTGATCCGCCAGATCATGCGCGGGAAACGGCTCGGCTTCTCGATCAACGAGATCCGCGAAATCATCCAGATGTACAAGGAACCGCCCGGCGAGGTCGGTCAACTCAAGCTGATGATCAAGCGCATCGAGGAAAAGCGCGAGGATCTCAGGCAGAAGCGCCGCGATCTCGAGGAGACGCTGGCGGAGCTCGACCAGGCTGAGGAGTCTTGCGTCGAGCGGCTGGTGGAGCTGGGGGTTAATACCTGAGCGGACCGTCGAGCGTTTGCGCGCCCGTCGCAAACGTTCGCGATTAGCGGAGGCCTTCCACACTTCGTCATTCTAGGGCGAAGCAGGAGCGAAGCTCCGTCGCGGAGACCCTAGAATCCATTCCGTGACATCGGTCGTGGAGTGCAGCGGTAGCGAATTCTGGACCATAGCAACGCTCTGGAGTCGCGGCATGGATCCTCGGGTCTGCGCTGCGCCGCTACGCTTCTTGCTTCGCCCGTGGATGACGAAGAGATGGGCGTTTCGGCTAGTCGCCAAGGCATGCGAACCCTGCCAGCGATCACACCCGCCTCAAATCCAGCGCCTGACCCGCTTCGCATAGTCGCGGTACTTCTTGCCGAATTTGGCGAACAGCACCTTCTCCTCGCTCTCGATGGCGACCTTCTGCGTTGCAAATGCCGCGATCAAAGCCAGCGGCAGGAACCATACGATCCCCGAGACGAAGGCGACGCCGATCAAAAGCAGCGTGTTGGCCAGATACATCGGGTTGCGCGTCACGCCGAACGGGCCGGACGTCACCAGATGATCCGGCACGCCATTGGGGTTCATCGTCGTTTTGGCCCGGATCATGGCGCGGATAGCGGTGAACCAGAGGGCTGCGACGGCAAACAGCACCACAAAGCCGGCGGCAAACAAAAGGTCGCCCAAGAGGTCGCCGATCCAGGGCAGAGGATAGAACAGGCCGAGCACGATGCTGATGGCGATGGCGGCGATGTAGATCAGTGGCGGCCACGGGATCAGCCGTGGTCTCGATAGATCGGGTTTTGCCAGCCCGGGTTTTGTGAGCTTGTCGGTCATTGTTGCCCTCCCTGCGTCATCGGGCTCTCCTCCGTCCTGGCGGTGCAGATGCCGGCGAGTTCACCGAGATGCGCTTTGAACTCCGGGGTCTGGTCGCCATTGTAGAGCCGGTCGAATGCCGCTTCGCTTTGCAGCGTGTCCAGCATGCACACACAATAGCTGGTGCAGAACTCCGTGTCGCGCTGCTGTTCGCAAGATACCTGGCATTCCTTGAGGAAGATCACTTCCCTTGTTTCGACGGGCGCCGGCGCAATCTGCGAGAACAGCCAGACGCAGCCGAACAGCAGCGGCTGGTGGATCAGGTAGAAAGCCAGGCTGTGGCGGCCGATGAAGGTGAGCGGCCTGGTCCAGCTTCCTGATCCCAGCGTGGCCAGCCGCGCCAGCAGGCCGGTGGTGGACGCAAACTTTGCCGCGGCGATGCCGAGAAGTACGGCGCCGAACCAGGGAAACAGCGGCACGTAATCGTTGGAGCGCGGGTTGATCGCCGACAGGCCGACCCACCACAGCGCCGGATGATCGAAGGCTTCGGATCGGAGATACAGGGGGACTGCGATCACCAAAGCTGCCACGAAAAGCGTCAGCAAGGACGGCAGCCGCAAGAACAAAAGGCCGAGCAGGCTGGCCAGCGCGATCTCGTGCAGGATGCCGAAGAAGATGAAGCTGTCCGGCGTGATGAAGTACGTGACCGCCGATATAGCGGCGGCCGCGACGGCGACCATGGCAAAGCGTTTCCAGAAGCCGGTCCAGCGGATCTGCCTGCCATGCGCGAGAAACAGGCTGACGCCGACCAGGAACAGGAACGTCGAGGCGATGCAGCGCGCATAGATCTTCCACCAGCCGACGGCGGTGAGGCCGGGATCGGTGTAGTGGAAATTTTCGAGATCCCAGGTGAAGTGGTAGCTCGCCATGGCGATCAGCGCGATGCCGCGTACGACATCGATGGCGACGATGCGCTTCGGTTGATCTCGCTTCAGTTGATCTCCAGGGGGTGCGGTATGGATGCTCATGGTCTCGCGATCTGATTCAGCCCCAAAGACGACTATCACGGTTGCACCGGACAAAAGAAGGCCGCCCTCTACGCTCCGGGTCGCGCCGTGCGGCTGCATCGGGCGGCGCTTTAGGCCAGAGCCGGAAAGCCTTTGGCCGAATTCGCTTTTTGCCGGGAAGGGGTCGGTTTCCTGTTACCGGCGGAGGAAGCGCCAGCGCAGATTTGACGCCGCGAGTCTGATTTGGGGATCAAATGTCCACCCATGTGCGCCATCCGATCTGGCTTCCGGCCCTGCGTCCGGCGGATGCCCGCACCTTTGCCTCGCTCTATGCGGTCGAATCCTTCGCCCGCGCCACGGTATCGAGCGTCATCCCGATCCAGGCTTATGAGATTCTGCACAACGAGCAGATCGTCTCGATCCTCTACACCATCGTGGCGCTGCTCGGCCTGTCGGTGACCTTGTTCATGCCGATGTTGATCCGCAGGTTTGCCCGGCGCTGGGTCTATACCGCCGGCGCCTGCCTGCTGGCGATAGGCTCTCTGTTCTTCGTCACCCACACGCTTGCCGGGCAACTGACAGGCATGCTGTGCCGCGTCATGGGGGCGAGCGCCCTGTCGATCACGCTCAACCTCTACATCATGGACCACATCCGCAAGACCGATTTCATGCAGGCCGAATCGCTGCGCATGGCGTGGTCGATGCTGGCCTGGACCGGCGGGCCGACGCTCGGCATCTTCCTCTACACACGCTACGGCATCTATGCCGCGCATGGCGCGGTCGCGGTGTTTGCGTTGGCCTTGCTGGCGCTGTTCTGGACCTACAGGCTGGGCGACAACCGGTCGATCCGGCCGGGCAAGACACGGCCGGCCAATCCGCTGGCCAATATCGGCCGCTTCGTAGCACAACCCAGGCTCAGGCTGGCCTGGCTGATCGCCTTCGGCCGCTCCTGCTTCTGGACGACGTTCTTCGTCTACGGGCCGCTGTTCATGGTGATTACCGGCGAGGGCAAGCTTGCCGGCGGCCTGCTGGTTTCGGCCGGCAATGCGCTGTTGTTCATGGCGATCTTCTGGGGCAAAGCGGGAAAACGCTTCGGCGGCCGGCGCACCATGACCTTCGCCTATTTCGCGATGTCGGCGACGCTGCTTGCGGCGGGCGCGGTCGGCACTACCGCGCCGCTGCTTACGGGCTTTTTCCTGCTCTGCGGCGCCTTCTTCACCATCGCGCTCGATGCACTGGGCTCGACCGCCTTCATGCGCTCGGTGCGGTCCTATGAGCGGGCGCAGATGGCCGCGGTCTACCGCACCTATCTCGACTTTTCCGAGCTGACGCCGCCGCTGGTCTATTCGGTGGTGCTGGCGTTTTTCGGCCTCGGCTCGGTGTTCGTGACGCTGGGCATTCTGGCCGCTGTTTGCGGCTTTATCACCTGGCGCTATCTGCCGAAGTCGCTTTAGTCGCCGATCAGGCGGTTGCCTCAAGCGCTGCATGCCGCTCGCACACCCAGTTGTGGAAGCGGTGCAGATCGTACTCCTCCGGCATCAGCACGCCGGCCGCGTGACGCATGGAGCGCAGGCCTTTCTGGTTGATCTCGCAGATCGCGGCATCCTCCTCCAGCACCTGGGTGCCGAAGGCGACGACATTGTCGATGTCCGTCTCAGCCAGCGCCTCGGGCGCGAACAGCCATTCGGCGGTGAGTTCGGTCTGTTCGGGACCGAGCGGCATCAGTCGCACCGTCCTGACATAATCGACATGGCCGACGATGAACATCGAGGGCAGGCTGGTGGCATAGGTCTGTCCGGCCGCACGCTCGGCTGGCGTCAGGCCCGGGAAGACCGGGCCATGGGCATGTCCGTCGCGCGACCAGGTCTCGGCGCCGGCGCGCAGGCCACCCGAAAACTCCGGTGCGTCATTGTCGGCATGGCGGACCCAGTCGGGGTCGTCGTGCCGGCTCATCAGGCCGCGGCCGTATATCGGCACCAGCCGAGACAGGTCCTTGTGGACGCCTGGGCAATGCAGGCACTCGTTGAAGTTCTCCCAGAAGATTTTCCAGTTGCAGTTCATCACCTTGCGCAGGACATGGCCTGATACCAGCGTTTCCAGCGGCCAGTTGGCGAGGTCGCCGGATGCGGGATCGAAGGAGGTCTCGGCGGAGCCGGCCGTCGCCTGCTGAAGGTTCACAAAGACAAAGCCGCGCCACACCGACAGCGCCACCCGGTAGAGCGGATGATCTGCCTTGTCGAAACCATCTGGCAGCGATTTCGAGGGAACGCGCACGAGATCGCCGCGCAGCGAGTAGGACCAGGCATGGTAGGGGCAAGTGATGAGCCGCGCTTTCAGCCGGCCCTCGCTTTCCTGGCAAAGCTGCGAGCCGCGATGCCGGCAGGTGTTGTGGAAGGCGCGCAACTCGCCGGTGTCGTCGCGAAGCACGACGATTTCCTGCGTGCCGACGCGGAATGTCCTGAATGCCAAAGGCTGGGCAAGATCGGCCTCGCGGCAGACGAGCAGCCAGCTTTTGTACCAGATGGCCTCGAGATCGCGCTGGTAAGCCTCGCTATCCCAATAGGCCGATGACGGTAGCGTCGGTTCGGCCCGGCTCAGGCCGTTATAGGGGTCGCGCTCGCTCGGGTTGGGATGCATGGCTGGCTTCCTATGAAGCGTCAGCCGACACCCCGGCAAATCGTTTGTCAATCAGAGTGCCGCATTGCCGGTTGCAGGCGCGGCGCATAATCATGTCGTGGACATGGGACATTCGGAATTGGGGGGATTCGGACGTGGCCGCACGACAGATGTCGCTTACGCCGGAGCTGGTCGCGCGCTGCTGGCGCGAGATCAGGGACCCCGGGCCTGATCCGGACGCGATGCATCTCGATGAAGCCGACTATGACGCGCTTCTGGATGAATTGCAGGTCGAACTCCCGGATAGCGAACCGCTATGGCTGTTCGGCTATGGATCGCTGATCTGGAAACCGGAAATAGATTATGTCGAGGACCGCGTTGCGCTGGCGCGCGGCTGGCATCGGTCCTTTTGCATGAACATGACGCGCTGGCGCGGCACCAAGGTCAGCCCCGGCCTGATGATGGCGCTGGACCGTGGCGGACAATGCAAGGGCGTCGCCTTTCGGCTGACCGACAATAACCGGCGCGAGCAGTTGGGCCGGCTTTTCCGGCGCGAAGTCACGCTGAAGCCGACAAGCTACCGGCCGCGCATGCTGAAGCTTGCAAGCGAGGCCGGACCGCTCAGGGCATTGGCCTTCGTGATCAACCGCAACGGCCTGACCTATTCCGGCCCGCTCGACGAAGGCAAGATCGTCGAAAGGCTGGCCACGTCCTGCGGGCACTGGGGATCGGGCGCCGACTATCTCTACAACACGGTGAAAAACCTTGAAGAGCGCGGCATTCACGATCGCCATCTGTGGCGGCTGCAGCGGCTGGTTGCCGAGCGGATCACCGCGTTGAACCCGTAACGCCGCATGGCGCATTCGCGCTGTTGGCCGGCGGAATTTGGTTTGCCGGATGCGGCCGTTTCAGCCTATAGTCATGCATGTCGTCGGTTCCGTTAGGGACCAAGAGGGAATGCGGTGAGGGCTGACTTTGTTGCCCAATGCCGTGGCTGCCCCCGCAACTGTGTGCGGTAGTCCTCTCCAAGCCACTGAGGATTTTTCCTCGGGAAGGTGGGGAAGGGCGCTGATCCGCGAGCCAGGAGACCTGCCGGCGACAGGGAACTGACTTCGATGCCCTCGGGTGGAGGGCGAAAGGACAAGATATGAATACCGCTTCCGTCTCCCTCGGCGCATCCGTCTCCTCGCAGTCGCGCTTCATGCAGCTCGTGCTTAGCGCGTTTCTGGGCATTTTCGTCGTCGGCGTTGTCGGTTTCTCGCATATCGATGCGGTCCACAATGCGGCGCACGACTATCGCCATTCGATGGCGTTTCCCTGCCACTGACGAGGATCTGACATCATGAACCTGTTTCGCAACGTCGTGTTCATCGCGGCGATCGCAGGGCTCGTGGCGGGTGTCGCTCTCGCCTGCATGCAGGCCTACGCCACCGTGCCGCTGATCCTCAAGGCGGAGGTCTACGAAAAGGCTGGTGGCGGCCATGAGCATCAGCATGCCGCGGCGCCCGCCGCCAACGCTGCGGACACCGATGCCATGAGCACCGCCGCGCCGGCGGAAAATGCGGTGAGCAGCGCAGCACCGGCTGAAGCAGCCGCGCCGGCGGAGGACGAAGGCTGGGCGCCGGCCGACGGCTTCGAGCGTTTCGCCTTCAGTGTCGTCGCCAATATCGTCACCGGCATCGGCTTCGCGCTGGTCCTGGTGGCGGTTTCCGAGTTCGCCGGCGGCATCGGCAGCTGGCGCCAGGGCGTGTTCTGGGGCTTGGCCGGCTTTGCCGTGTTCACGCTGGCGCCGGGCCTCGGCCTGCCGCCGGAACTGCCGGCAATGCCGGCGGCCGATCTCATGCAGCGCCAGATCTGGTGGTGGGCAACGGTGATGACAACGGCGATCGGTCTTGCCCTTATCACCTTCCGCACGTCGGCGCCCCTGACCGTGCTCGCCGTCGTCCTGATCGTCGCCCCGCATATTGTCGGCGCGCCGCAGCCTGACAGTTTCGTAACGCCGATCCCGGAGGGCCTGCATCATCAGTTCGTGGTGGCGGTGACGCTGACCAATCTGGTGTTCTGGCTGGTGCTCGGCGCAGTTGTCGGTGTAGTGCGCGCGCGCTTCGCCGGCACCGCGACCAGCCTGCGCGACAGCTTTGCCTGATCGCAGTTTGACCTTCATCATCGGCGGTGCGCGCTCCGGCAAGAGCGCGCATGCCGAAACTTTGGCGACGGCGTTGCTGCCGCCATGGGCTTATATCGCCACCGCGCTAGCCTATGACGGCGAAATGCGCGAGCGCATCGCGCAGCACCGCTCGCGCCGTGGCGAGGGGTGGGCGACCATCGACGCCCCGCTTGATCTTGCCGGTGCGCTCGAGGCATTGCCGGACAACCAGCCGGTGCTTGTCGACTGCCTGACGCTGTGGCTGACCAATCATATGCTGGCCGATCATGATCTGGAGGGGGAGTGCCGGCGGCTGGCCGATGTGCTTTCGCGGCCGCGCGGACCGTGGTTCGTGGTCTCCAACGAAGTCGGACAAGGCATCGTGCCCGACAATGCGCTGGCACGCCGGTTCCGCGATGCCGCCGGCCGGCTCAACCAGCAGATCGCGGTCGTAGCTGATATGGTGCTTCTGATGGTGGCGGGGCTGCCGCTCAAGGTGAAATGAGATGACCGATATCGACACAAAAGACGAAGAGCGCCATCGCGCCAAGATGGCCAAGCGCAAGGCGGTGCAGGACGCCGAGGTCGCGGAAAAGACGGTCGAGAAGGGGCTGCTGATCGTCAACACCGGACCCGGCAAGGGCAAGACCACGGCTGCCTTCGGGCTGGCGCTGCGCATGCTCGGCTATGGCAAGCGCGTCGGAATCGTCCAGTTCATCAAGGGCAAATGGCACACCGGCGAGAAGGATGCCTTCGCGGCGTTTGGCGACCGCGTCGTCTGGCACACGATGGGCGAGGGTTTCACCTGGGAGACGCAGGATCTGAAGCGCGACATTAAGGCGGCCGAAGCCGCCTGGGCCAAGGCGCTGGAACTGATCGCCGATCCCTCGATCAGCCTCGTCGTGCTGGACGAACTGAACATCGCGCTGCGTTACGACTATCTCGATCTCTACAGAGTGGTGGCGGCGCTGAAAGCGCGGCGCGAAGGTCTGCATGTCGTCGTCACCGGCCGCAACGCCAAGCCGGCGCTGGTCGAGGCGGCGGATCTGGTGACGGAGATGGGCGTGACGAAGCATCATTTTTCGGCCGGCGTGAAGGCGCAGCAGGGGATCGAGTTTTGAGGGGTTTCGTGGGGAGGGTCGATCCGCGAAGCGGATCGGGGTGGGGGTCCTCGTAGGTCGCAGTGGGGGGGCCCCCCGGGGCGGGGGGGGCGCGCCCCCCCCCCGGGCGGGGGGGGGGGGGGGGGGGGGGGGGGGGGGGGGGGGGGGCCCCCAGCGCCGGCGTCGGCGGTTGCGCCTGCATCGGCT
>NZ_JAMYSB010000014.1:0-158229 GCF_040321695.1 Mesorhizobium sp. M0292 | reverse complement strand
AGCACTTCGTGCAATCCATCCGGGTTCGAAAGCAAAATGTCTTTGACGGCAGCGCTGGCGGTCTTAACTTCAGTCTTGGTCATGGCGGCGTTCCTTCGCGGGAATCAGGTGACGTGAATAATCACCAGCCTGCCATGACCGCCCCCTCTCAGCGCAGAACTCTCAGCACACTACCGGGGCAATGTGCATCGGTGCCTAATTTGCATAACACCAAGCAAACACAAGGGATTGAGGCTGACTTACCTTCTCCGTTGCTTGCAGGAATACTCCTTCATTGCAATGGATTTGCACCATCTGCTCCTGCCGGTCTCCCGCCGCACCTGGTGTTCCGGCCCTTTCAGGGGCTCGGCTCGATCGGCGTGACCACCCTGATCAAGCATCGACATAGCCGTCGAATACCGCTTTACTCTCGGCTGTCCGTTCGGGGCATGGCGGGGTGCCTCCCCGATCACGAAGCAGCACCCGAACAACCCCGTGACCAGCGCGTCCCCGCTTCCGAGACTTTCTCACTCAGTAAGGCTATGCGCCCGCCGCCACCTGCGGGCTACGCCAGCATCAACCGGCGGGCAGATGGGCCGAGGGCAATAAGCGGGCCTGGCGCAACGCCGCCAGATCAGCCGAGCCGGTGCAGAAGCAGGCGACGGCCAACTGGCGGATGACGATCTCGAAATGCGCGACAACGGCCTCGGTGGATACCGTAGCCGCGCGCAGCACGCCGGCTGCCTGCCCGGCGATGTCCGCGCCGAGGCGGATAGCCTTGGCCACGTCGACGCCGTCGCTGACCCCGCCCGACGCGATCAGCTTCACCGCTGGCAGCGCCCGACGTACCGCCTGCACGCTGGCCGGGGTCGGGATCCCCCAATCGGCGAACGCCATCGCAACTGTACGGTCGGCGGCATCGGGGGCCCGCTCGCCCTCCACTGCGGCCCAACTGGTGCCGCCGGCGCCGGCGACATCGATCACCGCCACGCCCGCCTGAACGAGCGCACAAGCCACCGAGGCAGAGAGGCCCGACCCCACTTCCTTGGCCACGATCGGCACGCCGACGCTACGTGCGGCGCGAGCGATCTGGGCCAGGACGCCGCGCCAGTCGCGGTCGCCCTCCGGCTGTACCGCTTCCTGCAGCGGATTGAGATGGACAATGAGTCCATCGGCCTCTAGTGCATCCACCGCCCGGCGCGCGAGGTCCAGGCCGTCGGCCTCGCGCAGTTGCGCGGCGCCGATATTGGCCAGCAAGGGAACGTCCGGGGCCAGGCGGCGCAGCGCGCGCGTCAGCCCCTGGGAGTTGCGGGATTGCAGGCTCACGCGCTGCGAACCGACGCACATGGCGATCCCCAAGGCTTGCGCTGCCTCGCTCAGATGGCGGTTAATGGCCTCGGCGCGTGGCATGCCGCCGGTCATGGAGCTGATCAGCAGAGGCGCGCGCATGGTCTTGCCCAGCAGCGAGGCGCTGAGGTCGATCTGGGTCAGGTCCAACTCGGGCAATGCGCAGTGTTCGAAACGAATGTACTCCCAGCCAGCGGCCTTGGCCCGTGCCGTTGGCCGATCCAGCACTATGTCCAGATGGTCGTCCTTGCGCCGGCTCAACTTGGTGTCGCTGATGCTCGCTCCATCCGCGTCATCGGGCGACGGCGTTGCGTCGGGTCGGACCGACGGCAGCGCGCGCACGCCGCCGTTTTCCGCTCGTTCAGGCCGGCGCACGCTGGGCTGCCCCCGCAAGGTCGCTGCGGTAGCGACTGTTTGAGGTCTGGTAGTACTGCACGCCGATGGCCGCCATGGCTTCGATCAGCGGTCCCCACGGCCGGGGAAAGCGTTCTTGCGCCATCACCCGGTGCAGCATGCGTGTGTGGCCGGCCAGCTCGTCCTTGAGGAACTCCACGACAGGCATGGCCGGATAGCGCTGCAGCAGCAGGATCGCCGCGTTGTTGGCCTCGCCGGCCGACCTATCCTTTTCTTGTCCATGCAGATCGTTCTGCAAGCGCCCTATCGCGGAGATGAGCCGCAGGACCTGGCGAAACGCCGGATGCGCGCGCAAGGTCGCCATGTCCAGCCCCCACAGCAACGACAGGCAACAGAACACGTTCGTGTAGGCGATCGAATCCACGCCGTTCTGCAAGTACTCGGCGTAGGACCAGCGCTCTGCCCCTGCCGCCTGCGCGTGTCCGGCGCGCAGCGCCGCGCAGTAGCACCGGGTATCCTCGAGAAGCTGTGCATAGTCGCGACGATCGTAGGCGAGCCCGGCGAGCGAAGCGCGCAGCACAGCACAGCCCTCGAATCCTGGTAGCGCGCACGGCACGCCCTGCCCCAGCGCCTGCTCCACCGCGGCGAGCTGCTCCTGCGCGATCAGGTCAAGGTCGTTGCAATCGTCCAGCCAGAACAGCAGCGCCAGTTCGCGATAGAAGGCCACGATCAGCGTTTCGTCCAGCGGATCGCGGCCGGTGCGGGCGCTGGTGTCGCGCAGGCTCGGATGGATGCGCTGTAGGATATACTGGCCGCCCCTGACTGCTTCCAGGCCATGCTCGTCGGCGAACCCGGTCAGGGAACGCCCCCATTCCAGCACCTGCTGCAGCGCGCGATCGGTCGGGATCATGGCCCGGCTCCTGTTCCCTCGGCCAAAACATGCCGCCCCCAACGAAGCGCCAGCCACAACCCGGCGAGTTCGGCCACGCGCACCACCCGGGTCGGGCAATACAGTTCCTTGCCGATCCACAGCGGCGTCTGGGGCAGTGAATGCGCCACGTGGCAGGCGAGCATCCACTTCAGCGCCCGCGCCACCGCCTGCGCGATGCCCCGGCGCCGGGTCGGCTCTTCGCTCCCGTCCATCACGTGCAACGCGAACAGCGCATAGGCGGTTTCCTCGAATGTGGACGCGCGACCAGCGCCCCAGCCGCCGTCGTCGCGCTGCGCCTTCAGCAGCCCCGCCAGCGCGCGCTCGTCGCGCCACTGGGGGTTGCCTTGCGCCAGCGCAGCGACCGCATGCGCGGTTGGATACAGCCACGAAACGTGCCATTTTTCGTTGTCCCATAGACCGTGCGGGTTGCGATTGGCCTCGACGTAGGCGCTGGTGCCGGCGGCGGGTTTTCCCAACATTCGCAACGCATGCAGGGCATGGATGTTGGTCGACACCGAGGCATTGCGCTCGCCGGGGAAGGTGACGAACAGCTCGCCGGTTTCGAAATGGCGCAACGCGTCGACCGCCGGGTCGCGGCCTGCAAGGCGAAGGACGCACAACGCAACGGCGGTGTCGTCCGCATCGGCCGCGAAGTGCAAGGCCGGGCCCAGACCGCGCGCTCCGAGGCGGGCGTCGAGTTGCGCGATGATCACTTGCACCGCCTCGGCGAGCGCGGGATGCGCGAACAGACCGGCCAGATGCAGGGTGTACAGCGACCAGCATGGCTCGAACACATTGATTGGCCAGACGTTGGGAACGACACCTTCGATGCCGGTGCGCGTCGCCCGCGATGCCGCCTGCAGATACCCGTCGGTGCGCCCGACCTGCGGCGTTCTTCCCTGTGTCACGGCGTGCGCACGCCACGCGGCGGTGGCCGCCGGACTGATGCCGATGCTGCCGTCGTCGTCCGGGCATGCGGTGGCCGGCGACGCCCCCCAGGCTTCCCAGGAGTGCAGCAACGGATGGCCGCTCGGCAAGGTCGCCACAGCCCCCAGCTTGACCAGGCGTGCTTGCCGCAACGGCAACAGCGCCGGGTGGCGCGGAAACGCCAAGGCGCCCAGCAAGGATGCGGCCTCGTCGCACAACTGCGGCAGGATCAGCTCCGCGCCGATGGGCGCGTCTTCCGGCACCGCATGCGCGTAGGGATCGGGCTGGCGCTCGAGGAACCGGATTGCAGCCTGGACTGCGTCGGCGGCGCCGGGAAGAGGATCGGCACGCTGCAATGCCAGCAGCGCCGCCCAGGTGGGCGCATGGCGAAACAGCGGGAAGTCCGCACCTCCCCATCCGCCATCGGCCTGTTGCTGCGCGATGAGCCACGCATATGCCTCGTGCCGACCGGTGACTTTGCCGTCGAACTGCAGAGCTCGCGCCGTGTCGTATACGGACGGACCGACGCTGCCGCCGTCGCTCATCTCGCTCAGCAGGTGGCGCAATTCGGAAAGGATCTGTTCGGACAGCGCGTTCACGCGGGATTTTCCTTCTGCAGAGGGCTATGAGAACAGAAACGGGCAGACGCCGCGCACGTCGCCGCCGACACGGATACAGTGCAGCATGCAGCGCCCGCCGGCCGATCGCAGCAGCACAGCGGCAAGTCCTTATGGATGGGCGCGCTCATGCGTATGGCGCGGACAGATAGACGTTGGCCCGCTGCAGCATCTGCGCCAACCCTTCCGCACGGGCCCCCAGAGGGGCGATGGCCTCCCCGGCGTCGTGCAACAAAAACAGCGCGAACTGGCGCGCTGCCTGCAACCCCATGATCGACGCGCAGGTCGGCTTCTGCGCGGCCGCGTCCTTGCCGGGGGTCTTGCCAAGAGTCGCGGTATTCGCCGTCGCGTCGAGAATGTCGTCGGCCACCTGCAACGCCAGGCCATAACAGGCGGTGTAGCGATCGAGTGCACTGTACAGCGTAGTGTGCGCGGCATCCTCCGCGATGGAGTATAGCGCGCCCATGCGAACCGACGCGCGCACTAGCGCTCCGGTTTTCATCCGGTGCATCGCCAGGATCCTGTCCAGCCCGGCGTGCTTTCCGACCAGCGACAAATCCATGGCCTGCCCGCCTGCGGCACCCTCGGCGGACACCGCCTGCGCCAGTTCACGCACGAGCGCGATACGATTGTCGCCCGGCGCATCCAGGCTCGCCAGGGTCAGGAAGGCGTGGGCCTGCAGCGCATCGCCGACCAGGATCGCAGTGGCTTCGCCGAACTTTACGTGCACGGTCGGAAGGCCGCGGCGAAGCACGTCGTCGTCCATCGCGGGCAGGTCGTCGTGGACCAGGGTACAGGCGTGCATCATCTCGATGGCGGCAACGACGTCGTCGAGCATGTGCGCCGGCGTGCCCGCCAGTGCGCCGGCAGCCAGACAGAGCAAGGCTCTGGTGCGCTTCCCGCCATGCAAGGTGGCGTAGCGCATGGCTGCCATCAGCTCTGTCTTACCGTCGTCTTCGGCGCAGAGCAGACGCGCCAGCGCCTGTTCGACCCGCTTTGCGCCGTCCTGCATCCAGATCTCCGGGAGCAGCCCGCCAGATGCGCCGCGCGCCTGCGCGCCCAACCCGCCGAGTGCGGAAACGCCAGTTCGGTCGTCGTGTATTGTGGAACCGGTTTGCATGTTGTTCATGTCCTTGTAGCTGAGACGGCCACGGCGAGCGCAAGTCGTCACACGAGTGCGTGCGCTGAGTGCAGCAATGCCGCGCCCCGCCGGCGCCGCTGCCTTGCCACACAGGGCGTGCGACGCCAGCTCATGAGAAGCCTATGCGGATTGCCATGGACGGATGTGCGGTCGGGTAATAGCGCCGGCCTTTTTCGACGTCGCTCAGCAACTGCGGCCGCACCCCGGCCTTGTGCATGGTCAGCGCCAAGGCGATGCAGAACTGCACCATTTCCAGCCATACCAGGTGGTAGCCGATGCAGACGTGTGGGCCGGTACCGAACTGCAGCATGTCCACGGGCCGGACCGGTTCTGTGCGTAGCAGCCACCGCGCCAGGCGGAACTGATCAGGCGCCTCGTGCAGCAGCGCCGAGGTCGAGAAATGCAGCAGCGGGATGCATAGGTGGGTGCCCGCGGGAATACGCCGTTGGCCGAGTTGCAATTCCTGCAGCGCGCGACGCGGCAGGAGCGTGGTCGCCGGATGCAGGCGCAGTGTCTCGCGGAACAGGGCCTCGGCGACCGGACACTGCGCCAGGTCCGCGTGCCGGGTCGGCACCGCGCCCACGCGTTGCGCCTCCTCGACCAGGGCGTCCCACAGCACAGGCTGCCTCGCCAGCTCGATCACGATCCAGGCCATCGTCGAGGCAGTGGTGTCGTGACCGGCAAGCAGCAGCAAGCGAATGTTCGCGACCAGGACGTCATCGGAGAGCGGACCGTCGCTGCTGTCAAAAGCGCTCACCATGTCGTTGATGAACCCGGTGCGCGCGGCATGCGCGCGCGCATCGCGGACGAACCGGCGCAACTGCGCGTCCATCCAGTCGCGGGCGGAGCGGCCGCGCCGCAAAGGCAATCCGGGCAGGTCGACCGGTGGCGCGATGATCAACTGCAGCAATTGCCGGTACTTGCGATGCCATCCCGGCAGGTCCTGCGCGGGGATTCCCATGAGGCTGAAGATGAGCTTCAGCATCAGGTCGCCGGTCTCGCGCAGGATAGTTACCTCGCCGCGGGCGCGCCACGCCTGCACCCGCGCCTGGATGACCGGCGCGAACAGGTCGCCGATCCCGGCCTGGGTCAGCCCCTTGGGCAAGAACGCTGCCTTGATGGCATCGCGCGCCTGCCGGTGCGCGCCGCCGTCCAGGGCAACCAACGTTCCGCCAAGCAATTCGGGCGCGATCTCTTCGATCAGCGCCGAGGACACGTCCTTGTGCTTGAGCAGAGAGAATGCGTCCGGATCCACACAGGTCATCAGATGTCCGGCAGGGCCGAAATCCAGCCAGAAGTGGCTGCCCAGCGTCCGTTCTGCGCGTTGCAGCAGGCGCGGCAGGTCGCAGACAATGGCGGGAAGATGCCCGACCAGGGGGAAAGCGCCGGGCATGACCGGGATGTCGGATCGCAGCCGGTGCCGACGGTTGAGTGGGTTGAGCAGTATGTCCATCAGCAGCGCGCCGCCGTCGCCGATTCGGTGTCGCCGGCAGGGCGCGCGGCGCAGCTGTTGCCACCGTCGGCGTATGTCGGCACATGCGCCAGCATGCCGCCATCGATGCACACGACCTGGCCGGTGATGAACGCAGCATCGGCGGAGAGCAGGAACGCCACGAGCGCGGCCACGTCCTCGGGGCGGCCGACGCGCTGCAGGAGCTGGTGCCGGCGCAGATGCCGTTGCATGCACTCGTCCAGCTTGGCGAGGAGACGCTCGGTCATGATAAGACCCGGCGCAACCGCGTTGCAGCGAATCTGCGCATGACCGTACTGGGTGGCGAGCGAAGCCGAGAGCATGTTCATCGCCGCCTTCGACGCGCCGTAGGACGTCTGCCCCTTGTCACCGCTGAGCCCTTGGCACGACGACATGTTGACGATCGCGCCACCGCCGCGGTCGATCATCCGTGGGATGGCCTGCCGGCAGCAGAGCAGCGTGCCGCGCAGATTGGTCGCCATGGTCTGGTCCCAGACTGCCAGGTCCAGGTCGAGGATCGCGCAGTCGCGCGGGGTCAGATGCATGGCGCTCGCATTGTTCACCAGCAGGTCGACCCCCCCGAAGTGCCGCTCCGCCGTCTCGAACAGCGCTGCCACCGCCTGCTCATCGGCGATATCCATGGCTATGGGCAGCGCGTGGCCTGCTTCGGCCGCGATCTGCGCGGTGCAGGCGATGGCCGCCGAGCCATCAATGTCGGCCACCACCACTCTGCCGCCCCCGCGCGCGATGGCGAGAGCGCATGCCTTGCCGATGCCGGCGCCGGCGCCGGTCACCACGGCCACCTTGCCTTCAAACCTTGCCATCGTGTCTCCTGAATTGCATTGGTCTTTCGCAGCATGCCGCTCGGCCTGCGCCGGAGAAGGCGCAGGGTCCGCGCTGGCGCGCTCGTCATGGCCAGCATCGCTTTCGATGACCCGAATGGCGGCGACCGGGCACTGGTTGGCCGCAAGCCGCACGGCGGCGTGCAGCGCCTGCGGGACCGTCGCCACGCACACTTCGGCCACCCCGTCCGGTTCGCGCTGGCGAAAGGCGCCCGGCAGCGTCAGCACGCACTGCCCGGTAGTTCCGCACAGATCCTGATCGACCACGACGCGCATCTCAGCCCTCCTGCCGATGCAGCCGCACCGGCAGCGCGCGGAACGTCCTAAGGAACGCGGAGGGCTCCCGGGTCGGCTGCTCGGCCAATGCCAGCGTGGGGAAGCGCGCCTGGATCCGCGGCAGGCTCTCGGCCAACTGCACCCGGGCCAGTTGCGCACCAAGGCAGAAGTGGATGCCGTGGCCGAAGGCCAGCATGATCTTCCCGTCGATCGATATGCCAGGACTGGTGCCGTAGAACCGCACGGGATCGAAGCGGTCCGGATCGGCGAAGGCGTCCGGGTCACGATTGCCGGCCGCGATCAGAACGCGCACGTCCGCGTTCTTCGGGATCACCACGCCGCCCAGTTCGATGTCGCGCTGGGCGATACGCGGAATGGAGCTGAACATGGCGGGCGCGTCGTAGCGCAGGGCTTCTTCGACGAATGCCTTTACCCCCATGGCATCTCCTTTCAGCCAGTGCCGCTGTTCGGGATACGCCAGCATCGCCAGGACAGCATGGCCGATGGCCGCGGCAGTGGTGGCGAAGCCGCCCAGCAACATGCCCCAGAGCATGCTGATCAATTCCGTATCCGACAGCATCTCGGCATCGCCGTCGTGTGCGCCGACCAGCATTGACACGATGTCGTGGCTGGAATCGGAGCGCTTGCGCTGTATGAGGTCGCCGAAGTAGGCCTGAACCTTGGCGCTGGCCGAGTCCGCCGCGGCGAGCTGGGGATCGCTGGCGTGCGGGCTCAGGCCTTCCAGAATGGCGCTGATGCCGGTGACGAGCCCGAGAATGTCGTCCGGGGGCATGCCGAACAGTTCGCCGAAAACCAGCATGGGCAAGGCCAGCGCGAATTCCTGATGCAGGTCCACTGCCTCCCCGCGCTCCAGTGCGGGCGCCATGCCGTCCAGGCGCGCTGCGACAATGCGAGCGATGGCCGGCCTCAGCTTGTCGATCTGGCCGATGGTGAAATCGCGCGAGATCAGCCGGCGCAGACGCGTATGCGTTGGAGGTTCCTTCATCGCCAAAGTGGACGCCAGCAGACTTAGCGACAGGCTGGTCGCCGCACGCGGGAAATAGCGCGCCAGTTCGCCTGGTGCCGGCCCCCGAAAAGCATCGCCAGTGGCTTTAAGCGCCCAGTAGATGTCGGCGTGGCGGCTCAACAGAAAGAGGCCCGACGCCGCGCGATGTACCGGATCGTGCTCGCGCAACCACCGCATGAATGGGTACGGGTCCTGAATGCACGCTGGCGACGCGAGTTCGGCGAAGGCGTCCCGGCATGCTGCCGTGGTTTCTTGCACGTCCATCTTGGTCACCTGTTGGTTGGCTGATCTGATCGGCGCGCGGCAGGGGCGCCAGCAATTCGAGGACATCGCGATTCCTCGTGGCGTCCGCGCATCACCAGAGCACCGGGAACTCCACGAACCCGCCAGTGATGATCTCCTTGCGCAACTCCAGTTCTTCGGGCGCCACCGCCAGGCGCAGCGCGGGAAAGCACTGGAAGATCGAACCGAACACCGCTTTTAGTTCCAGCCTGGCCAGCGCCAAGCCGATGCAGCTGTGCGGCCCGTAGGAGAACGCCAGGTGCGGGTTTTCGTCACGTCCGACATCGAAGATTTCCGGGTCGTCGAAATGGCGCGGATCGAAGGACGTCGCCGGCAAGCCGACCAGCACCTTGCTCTCCGCGGAAACATGCACGCCCGCGATGGTCACGTCGGTCCTGGGATAGCGCATGATGCCGTCCCAGCCCGCGCCCGGCGGGTACATGCGCAGGATTTCCTCCACCGCCTTGTCCACCAGGGATGGATCGCCCACCAGGCGTGCGCGCTGTTGCGGATGGCGGAACATGGCCAGCAGGCCGAATTCGATCTGTGCCACGGTGCTCTCGTGCCCCGCCACCAGCATGCCCGCCGCCAGGCCGATCGCCTCTTCCTCGGTCGCCTTGCCCTGGTCGACCGCCGCGAGCAGATCCGTCAGCACGTTGTCGCCCGGATCCTGGCGCTTGTCCCGCATCTTGCCGCGAATGTAGGTGCGGAGTTCTTCCCAGGCCAAGCGCGACGCGCTTCGCGGGCCGCTTTCATGCTGGTGCGTCATCACCTCGTCGGACAGCCCGGCGAAAAAGGCGTGATCCTCGTAGAGCACGCCCATCAGCGCGCCAATGACCATGGCAGGAAGCGGAAAGGAGAGGTGGCGCCGCAGATCGGCGGGCTGGGGCTGGGCCGCCAGCGTCTCGAACAACTGCGCGACGATCGCCTCCACTTGCTGAGCGAGCTGCTTCACCCTGCCGTTGCTGAAGGACGGCGCCACGATCGTGCGTAACCGCGTATGCTCGCCCCCCTCGTGCGAGACCAGCCATCCTGGCGAACCGAGAATCACCGAATCCGGGGTGAATGCCGCCGGCGGCATTCCCGCGGGCCGGAACGCCGCGTCGGTCAACACCGCCTTGGCCTCGTCATAGCCTGTCACCCACCAGCCTTCGTGCCCGGACGGGAAGCGCACGCGGTGGATCGGACCGTTGGCGCGTAGCGCCAACATCTCGGGGGATGGCTCAATGTGATCGACGCGCCACATCGGCAGCGTCGGCAAGGGTTGTTCGGACATGGTGGCACTTCACTCTATAGCGAGGGCGGAAGGTGACCGGCGGGCGCTGCGGCAGCGAAGACCTAGGGCATATAGATGACGTCGTCCGAAGGCAGACCGATTATCAAGAACGGCTGGCGCGTAACTGTCTAGGCACATCGCGCGGCGATATGCAGAACGTTATCCTGCACCTTCGAGGTCAGGATAAGGTCGGTGTGGTGGCCCTTTGAGCCGCCGCCAGCCAAGATTTCCTGCGCAAGGGTCGACAAGAGCGGCGAGCTGTTGGGTAAGGGCGGTTTCGCCGAGGACCCCATGCCCATAGACGCTATCCGACGCGGATTTGACATTTTGCTTTTCTTTCTTCGTTCCATTCGTGCCATCCACGAAATGAAAGTCGGTCGGCGGCTCCCGGCCCGCAACGAAGCGGCTTCAAAACTCGTGCCAATTTGGCCAACCGAAGAAAAAAATCTGTGATGCTTTTAGGGGCTTAGCCTGAGGCCAGAGAAGAGCTAGGCGAAATAGGCCGGTGTCGCGGGCCAACAAAGGCGACGGAACAGTGTCGGACAGAACGCCTCGGCGACCTTTAGGTCGGGCTTGCGACATTCTGGTCCAGTTTCGAACATAAGAGGCGGCGAACAGACACGATTGGGGAATTCGATCCTCACGGGGCCAAGGCGCTTGCCCAAGAGCCCCCGCTCATGGTCGCTGCGGCAGGCGCATGTTCGCGATAGCCGTGCCGGCGCACCAATGAACGCTAGCGCCACACGTTACGCAATGACTGGAGTGCCCTCCAGGCTCAGGTAATGCATCGGCTCGGCTTCCAGTTCGTCTTTGCCCAGCCGGGGCGAAGCGCCGAATATCCGCACCATACAGCATCGTTGTTGCCTGTGTGACGAGGCGGTTATAGCGCGCGCCCGATCTTCTAAGACACGGCCTCCGAGAAGGAGGGGCGGTCCAACAGCCCCTCTATTCCAAATGGCACGCCGCTTGCTGCTCCTGGTTAGAGCACCATCAAATCACGATGAAAGCGACTTGCACCATGCCCGACACGCGAAGCTCCAGACCGTGGCCTGAGGAGACGGTGCCCCTTGCAGCTGAACATCGGGGCATCGTCTCCTCCGGAAGTCCGATCTGGATGGCCGCTTTGCGCATGGCTGGTCCGATGCCGGCACGCCAACACGGGCAGCGCGCGCAAATGCGGTTTGCCGGTTCTGTTCAGCATGTGAGTGCCGAAAAGCCTTGTCAAAGGGTCACCCAAGCCAAGGCCGGCGGGTCACTGCCACATATCCACAACACGCTGAACCAGTCCAGTGACTCGGAGTCCTGTGACGCGGGTGTGTTGCATGAAGACATTTCAGGCCCCCATATGCTTGCGATATTGGCTCCTTCCGGCCGCTATCCTTTTTCGAAACGCAAGATCGCTAGTGACCGATCCCGCTTCCGGCGCCATAGCCGTGGAAAGCAACCGGCTCGACGGTGTCCAGATCGCACAGATCGATTGCGTTCGGGTGGCCAAGACACCGCCAAGACGTTCCCATTGTCGGGAGGGAAAAAGGAGGTTGCGAGCCGCGAGGCCCTCATTCCGTGCCGGGCATACGAGCCTTTGCCCGGTATTGCGCCAGCCTCTGCCAGAATTCAGCGCAGTCTTCTTTAGGAGCAACTTGATGACAGTTCAAAAGAAAGTTCCCTTCGTCACCTTTCTCACGCGTGTTCACGATAAGTCGGTCGAGGGACCAAATCCATATCGCTGGGAAGAAAAGACATCTGACGACTACTTTGCCGGCAAGCGCGTCATCCTGTTCTCGCTGCCTGGCGCCTTCACGCCGACCTGCTCGACCTACCAATTGCCCAAGTTCGAAGAGCTCTATGATGAGTTTGAGAAGGAGGGAATTGACGCGATTTACTGCCTCTCAGTCAACGACGCCTTCGTCATGAATGCGTGGGGGAAGTCCTTGGGCCTGAAGCAGGTCGAGCTCATCCCCGATGGCTCAGGCGAGTTCACACGCAAGATGGGCATGCTGGTTGCCAAGGACAATCTCGGATTCGGGATGCGCTCATGGCGTTACGCCGCCCTGATCAACAATGGCGTGGTGGAGCACTGGTTCGAGGAGGAAGGTTTCTCCGACAACTGCGAGGCCGACCCGTATGGCGTCTCATCCCCGCAAAACGTTCTCGAAACGCTGAAAGCCGCCGCATGACCTAGAAAACGTCTCACTGGGGCCATTGCAGGCCCCAAGAGGCTCCTCGACAGGATTATCGCACTCACCATGCAATCTTCAGCAAGCCTGTTTCAGCGCCAGAAGCAATCCATCGTCGCATCGCCTCAACTCATTGAGTCGATTCGCTTGCTGCAACTGGCGCATACCGAACTGCATCAGTTCGTGGAGCGGGAAATCGAGAAGAACCCGCTCTTGGAATCTGCGTCAAACGATGGCGGGCCTTTTGACGATGCTTCGATTTCGGGAGCGGATCAGCCCCTCGGCCCTGGTGCAAACGCCGTTGAAGGGCTGACCGGGGCAGGGTCGCCTGAACGGCTCGGGCAATGGAAATCACTTCGCAACACGACCAACAACCCGCCGGGCAATGGCCCTTCCCTCGACGAGTTTGCCACCCTCGCCGAAACATTGCACGACCATGTCGCTCGTCAGATCGCCCTCACTGCGTTCACACCACAGGAGCGGCTGATCGCTGGCCAGCTTGCCGCCGATCTGGAAGACACTGGCTATCTTCGGGCAAACCTTTTGGAGCTGGCCGAGAGCCTAAATGTCCATGAGGCTGTTGTGGAACGGGTTCTCGGAACCTTGCAGCAATTTGATCCACCGGGAGTTTTTGCGCGAAGTCTCAGAGAATGCCTCGAGATTCAGTTGCGCCAGCGAAACCGGCTCGACCCGGCAATGGCAGCTTTGGTTGCCCATCTTGAAATGCTTGCGCGACGCGATTTTGAGGCGCTGAAGCAGCATTGCGGCGTCGATGAAGAAGACCTTCTCGACATGATGCATGAGGTTCGTGCGCTCGATCCAAAGCCTGGGAACAGATTCGAATCCGGTGCGTCTGAATCAATCATACCCGACGTCTGGGTCACGCCCTCGCCGCAAGGCGGGTGGCAGATCGAACTTGATCCCGCCACGCTGCCGAAGCTGCTGATCAACCAAACCTACTATGCCGAAGTCACGCGTCAAACTGCCCAAAATTCCAAAGATAAAGCATTTCTCGACGAATGCTTGCAAAACGCGAACTGGCTAATCCGCAGCCTCGATCAGCGCGCCAAGACGATTGTTAAGGTTGCGGCTGAAATCGTGCGTCAGCAGGATGCCTTTTTGGAACATGGCGTCGCCCACCTGCGGCCTCTCAATCTCAGAACCGTCGCTGACGCGATCGGCGTGCACGAGTCGACGGTAAGCCGGGTGACCTCGAACAAGTACATGCTTACCCCGCGCGGCGTCTTTGAACTGAAGTATTTTTTCACCGTCGCGATCGCGTCCTGCCAAGGCGGCGATGCGCACTCCGCCGAAGCTGTCCGGCATCGGATCAAAGCGATCATTGCCGCAGAATCTCCCGGCGACGTGCTTTCCGACGAGGACATCGCTGTCCGGCTGAAGGAAACCGGCATTGATGTTGCGCGCCGCACCGTCACAAAGTATCGCGAAGCAATGAACATCCCCTCCTCCGTACAACGCCGCCGGGAAATGCGCTTGTGTTTTTAGATTTGAGTCAAGGCAGCCAACATCACGTTGCATTGCATCAAAGTGGAGACTTCGTTCATGACCCGATCCGCAGCAGGCGTTATGAACGCTGTTCTGCACGACCCAGAAAAGCCAGTCCCACCGTCTGGCCCGGCATGGGGTGCCATCATTTCGCTTTCCTTGGGCACCTTCGGGCTGGTCACGGCAGAGTTTCTGCCTGTCAGCCTGCTCACGCCCCTCGCGCATGATCTCGGTATCAGCGAGGGAGCGGCTGGACAGGCGATGACGGCGACAGCTATCGTCGGGGCGATCTCGGCGCCGACGGTGGCCATCATCACAAAGCGCCTGGACCGCAGGACCGTCATGTGGACCATGACGCTGCTGCTGATCCTGTCGGACGTTCTGGCGGCCGGCGCGTGGTCGCTGGCGGTTCTCCTGACTGCACGCGTCGTGCTCGGCATAGCGCTCGGAGGATTCTGGTCGATGTCGGCAGCACTGGCGATGCGGCTCGTTCCAAGCCACCTCCTGCCTCGCGCTATGTCGATCATCCTCACCGGCGTTTCCGTAGCTACCGTCTGCGCAGCTCCAATCGGCGCTTATGTCGGCGATATCTGGGGATGGCGAAGCGCCTTCACGCTCGCCGCAGCCGGCGGCGTCGCTACACTGCTCGTGCAGCTCATAACCATTCCGAGACTGCCTCCGATTGGAGTGACTAGCGTCCGCAGCCTGCTGGATGTGGCAAAGATTCCGATGGTCAAGGTTGCGCTTTTTGTCATCCTGCTGGTCGCTTCCGGCCACTTCGCCGGAATCACCTATATCCGCGCCTTCCTCGAAAAGATTCCCGCGCTTGACGTCGACACGATCTCGCTTGTGTTGCTTGCTTTTGGCATCGGCGGATTCTTCGGCAATTTGGCCGGCGGGCTTCTGGCCGAGTACAGTCTCAAGGCAGTCGCGGCACTTGCACCGCTGCTCATAGGGATAGCGGCTGTTTCGCTACTGACGGCGGGAGCATCGGCCTTCGCCTCGGGGATTGCGGTTGGCGCGTGGGGCTTTGCCTTCGGCGCGGTGCCAGTGGGATTGCAGACGTGGATGGTGCGGCGGGCCGTTCCCGAGCAGGCCGAAAGCGCCGGTGTGCTGATGGTCGTAGCATTCCAAGTGGCAATCGCAGCCGGCGCGATTTTCGGCGGGCTGTTGGTGGAGAATGCGGGGATCGCCAGCGCCATTGCCTACAGTGCTGTTGCCACGTTCATCGCTGCCCTCATAGTGTTCCTGCTCGGCCCGAAGCGCTAAACCTGGACCGCCTGACAGGAGAGATCTCAGCAGCGCAGCGGGACGAGAGATGCGATGCACGGCGCGGCGCGATCCTCCGCTTGCACGGACCAGCGGAAGCGCCTCGCCGGCTTCACCTCCGGGCCATGGCGACCTTCCCCGCCAGACACGTGGACCTCGCCGGCACCGGTTTCCATTTGGCGACGGTGAGCGCTGCCGGCGCGATGGAACGCTTGCTGGCGGTCATATCCGCATCCTGGGCAAGCGACAGCTACGCGCCGGCCATGCCGGTTCGTACGCTCGCCAGAATTGAAAGCTCTCAAACGCTCCCCAGGACGGCAACACTTCAGGCCATATCTTCTGCGTTGGAAGCGGCGGGGATCGAATTCATTTCACAGAATGGAGCGGGACCCGGCGCCCGCCTTGCCCGTCGACTGGACGACAACTGACACAAACAACAGCCGTTCTGCGATGGAGTTTTTCCGAAGCGACCGCTGTCGGGATGGGAACAGCCTGACTTCAGTCTGCTAAGGTCCGGTTTCCGGCCGGTCTGGCTATGGGGAACGTCCGGCGGAAAGTTGCCATTCGGAGTTGGCACTCTCAGGCGAGGTTTGCGTAGTCCACATACGACCCGATATCGGCCGCGCGGATGGCCATCGGCGCCCACGAAAGCAGCCGTCCTCAGCTGAATAGCAACTTCGGCTCGGGTTGGAGAACGGCTGTCGGTTGAGATGCAAGAAGCACACATCATGCAGCGCTGTCAGCAATAGCTGAGCATTCTCGCAGCATGAATGCGGACGACACAGTCGAGCGGTTGCGGCAATGCTTGACCGAGACCGAGCGGGACGTCGCCCGTGCTACATGCACACGCGAAGAAGTGCCGAAACGACGGTCGACAGATCGAATAGGGGCTGCGTTACCCCATTCAAGGCTCGTTTTCTGGCGGAGGCCCTTCAGCCGGAGCACCGTCGGATGTGGCGCCTTTGGAACCCGACCCTGCGGGTTCGTCATTCAGTGGGGGCGTGCGATTCAGCTGTCTAGATAAGCCGTTGGTGAAGTCGTCCTTGCCGATCTTGCCTTGCCGGAAGTCCTGAACCCGCTGCACGTAGGTCCTTGCGCCATCGGGATCGAACAAGGCTTCCATCCCGGGCAGCCCGCTGCGTGGGCGCCAAGGGTTCTCATAGATCGGGCCTAAATCATTCAGATCCATGGTGTTGAGAAGCGGATTAAATAACCGGATAGCGTCGGACTTCGCCATCGACGATAGATCGAGATGGGAGAGCAGGCCGCCGAGGAAGAAAGCTGTTTTGGTGTCGCCGGGCCAGTTGCTTACCACTCCGGAGAGAACGGGTTGCGGGAATAGGGATTCGTCTTCTGGGATTTTGTAGGTTTCCCGCACGAACAGCTTTCGCGGAACACACACCATGTTGACACCCGCATACATGTACCAGTGCTCGCGCTCCCGGATCTTGTCTGGGTCTGTGCTGCGGTAGAAGTGCCGCATCCGGTCTGCCACAGCCGCATCGCTTGCGTAGTCTGCCTCGTAGGCGAAAATGCCTTTGAACACCGGAACGGCGGTCTGGCTTGTCCTGAAAGTGTCCCAAAGGATCTCCATCGCCTCGTCCAGGGCATTCGTGTTCAGGGTGGTCTTGACCTCAATGACACCGCGCACGGCGGCTCGAGGAACAACGACAACATCACCCTCCCTGAACAACGGGACAAATTCGGCCGCATCCCAAACGAGGATGTCAAGCTGCCTTGGGCAGTACTCAATGAAGCCGGTGCTTACCTCATAGCGACGGGGGACAATCTGGCGCAAAAGCGCGCGCAACATCTCCTCGCGATAGCTTCCCACTGTGCCAGTATGCTGGATGAGAAGGTCAACGCGGCGACTTTTGATAAGCAATTCCTCGGCGAAGGTTGCGAGATAGTCGATCCGCGAGAAATGCTCGGAGACCATTGACGAGAGGCTATACAGGACAACCCCGCCCTTGTTGATCGTTGCGCCTCCGGAGCCTTCCGCGATCATCATGCGCAACGCGTCCTCGATGAGGTCGTGCGCTAAACCTGAGTTCTCCTTTAGCCTGCTGGTCAGTTCGTCCAGAGGCAGACGGCGACCGTCCGCATCGCGCAGAACATCAAGGGTTGCCGACTTGATGGCGAAGTACGGCCTCCGATCAAAAGGCAGCCGGCGTCCGCCCAAATTGCCTATCAGCGCATTGATTTTGATCTGCCCGGAATATTCGGAGACGGGTACGTCTAAGCCGGGTCCAAGGAGTTCTTCTGCAGTCCGCCCGGGCAGCCAGATGCGCAATACTCCCTGGCGATCACTTATTATCCCGCCTCGGACGTGATCCCACGGATGATCACAGTCGAACACGCAATCGCCATGTGCGAGTTCAGGCAAGACCTGCTGTCCTTGTGGCGGAGCTTCAACATCGGCCATGCGATCCCACAACCCCTTTTGATTTCAGCCGGATCGATCGCCCGACACTCTTGGCCTTATGCCACGGCCACCACGGGCGAAGAAGGCTGGCACGCCACAGCAAATAGCAAGGTCTAATCGTGTTGAAGAACGCGATCGTCCTGCACGCGCGATTGATCAGCAGCGCCTGCTGCCTTCCGACGGTATGACAGGGGCGCAAAACGGCAACTATTGGCAGCGCAGTCCATGCGGCCCACCTGGCTTTATGGCACGGTCGGCGGTGGTGCCACACGCCCTGTAAGCTTCTGCCAAGGCTTGTTGTCGATGAGTGTCGACCGATAAATCCGCAATCCGCTGCATCCCGAAATTGACTTCAATGTCTTTTTGACCGGTTCGGCCAATGCCGGCGCCAGCCAAGGGCTGAGGTTGATGCGTTTTATCGCCGAGAGTGCGATTGGGACGGGAAATGCCGGCATTTCCACGTCGGCGTCTACATATACCGCCCGGTACTCCTTCTCATCGCCATAGGGCCATCGCTTGGTGAACGGCAGGATTTCTAGATCAACCTCTTGCATCGAGTTGGCGTTCGCCACCAGCTCGTAGTTCACGTACCTATGAGTGACACCTCCGGCATTATCGAACGCTGCCAGGAGCTCATCGCGGTCGAACTCGATACAGACTCCATCCGCCCCGCGGGAGAAGACCTGCCAGTGGTGGTAGGTCTCCTCTCTGTCCGCAATGCAGATCGCGAGTACCGTTTTGACGTCCTTGATACGCTTGTACTCGGACATGAAGTAAGAGTCGTTTCGATCATCCCAGGTGTCAGGGCTGAGGAGAGTCAGACAGCGGTTGTGGAGGATGTGAAGGGCCGACGCCAGGTTCGTATAACGTCTCAAATTGCGTTCGGTCATCAGGACATCCCCCTATTTTCGTTCCAAATTTTGGCGCGCGGATTTCAGATGACCTAAACAACCGGTTTGCAGCGGAGCTGCTCGGAACAACTTTGCCACATAACATCACTTGAGATCGTGCGGCGTCTTCCGGAGCGCTTGAACTCGGGCGACGACGATCAGGTACTCGGTACTAGATCCAGCGGGCGTTTTTCGCTCCACGGTTATTCGCTCTGAAATATGCTGCTGGTGCCCTTTCCTGTCCGTGAGATCGAGGACCAGAAGAAATCCAAAGCGGACACCGGTCGTGAGATAGCCAGTCGCCTGTGCGGCGTAACGCTTGGACAAGGCTGCGTTGTCTGAAACGTTGTCGTCCTTCTTGACCTCGACAATCGTCTTCACGCCGCGGAATTGAACGTCGATGTCCGCGCGACCACCGCCGCGGTCACGTGCCTCGGCCTGAAAGGTAGGCGCTCCCCCGGTCTGCAGGAACTTCAGAAAATCCAGCTGAAGGTCATGCTCCACCGGGAGCTTGCCGCTTCTCACGAATAAATGGGAGGCAGCAGGGTCGGTGCTGACACCGATGTTCGACCGGGCATCCAGAAATTTCAGCAATAGGCCGACCAGCGATTCCACGAGCATCCGTGCGTCGAGGAAGTTCGAATAGTCGGGTTGTGCTGAAAACTGATTGACTACCTGTTGCCAAAGGTCGGCGACCAGAACGTTGGCGTCCGCATGCATGCGCAGTTCCGAAACACCCATCTGGGCCACGGCTTCGCTGAAGCCGGCATCTTCTAGTACCTCGACCAGCCGGCTAGTGGTCGTGGCGTCGAAAGGGCGGCGATAAAGCGTGCCCTCCATCGTCCCCTTGAGGGTCTCTCGCAACTCCGAGACAGCCCCGGCTTTCCCGTGGTCGGTGTTAACCTGCAACCACTCGTCCAGCGCCTGTAGGTAGTACCTGCGTTCGCGCAGCCCGCGAATGGTAGCGTCTTGCATTGACGCATCAAGGCCGGGTGTGGAGGGCAGACCAAAAACCTCGCTGCCAGGATAGAAAATCGACAGCAGCTCGTCCTCGATCACGAGTGCAACGTCTAACCAGACCTCTTTGGTCAAGGAGTTAGCCAAAGCCGCCAATTTCGTCGCCATGGACAGCCAATGAAACCGTTCCTTCGAGGACACTGCCAGCCAGGAATGGGACGCGTGGCGCGCCTGTGCGAACGCCGTATACTCGATGGCCGCAGTTTCCAGGTTGGGCAGACGCTCCTTCATTTCGGCCCGGAGCCCGTCATCCTGCACTGTTAGTAGGAAGGTCGTGCAAAGCTTGTAGAGCTTTGCATCCGGACGGTGCTCGCTATTGTCGAGGGATCTTTCGAACCAGCTTCGGGCAGACTCAAGGGCCGACCAGAGTGCGTCCCCGGTGGGCGCGGCCAGCCCTTCGCGCAGCTCAGCCAACCCGATTTCAATCGACGCCTCGTCCGCGGCCGCATCCAGCGTCGCCAATTGCTCGAGAAGCGACCTGAAATCCGCATCATGATAACGACGTAGAATTGCGCCAACCACCTTGGCGACGTGACGTAGGAATTGCGGATCGTCGTCCATAGACACGTCGAGGATGCTGGCCTGTAGCCTGCGCACAAGCACCGCGTTCTCCTGCGCGAGCAGCATCGCCCCCCTCAGAGCGTGGGAACGCCCCCATGGATGTTTGCTACGATCCTCGTAGTGGGAACGGAGACCGTCCCAAGCCCGCCTGGCGAACCCGACCGGGATCTCGATCACTTCCAGACAATCGACCATCTCGGCCAATGCAGGCGCATCGTCCGTCCACGCCAGCATCTCTACAAGTATGGACTGGACGGAGGTTTCGGATATCCATCGGCACAACCAGCAGAAGCCATCGGCCCGGTCGACACCGGGCGCCAACTCCCGGACCGCAGTGAGCAGTCGGTCCGCCGACATGGAGACCGGATCACTGGATCCGCCAGCATCCGCCTGCAACAACTCGATAAGACGTTCCATGCACCACCGGCTAGAAAACGTAGTCGTCGCCCTTAGCGTGTAGTCTATGCTCGATCGGCACAACAGCTTCCACGGAAGGACGCGCTGTCGTGCCGATGATTATCTGCACATCGCCCATCTCCGAGGCCGCCGTTGACACGCTATCGAGCATCGCCTCGAAGTCCTTGTCCACGACCTCCTCGGACGCGGGCGAGTCAATCACCATCAAACCGGGATGGCGGCCATGGCCCCGTTCCCTTGCAACCTGGACCGCCGCGAGCGCCATGGCGATCTTGATGCGCAGCCGCTCACCCATGGTCAGGTTACTGAACCATTCGGTAGCTCCACCCTGCCTGACCTTGAGGCGGCCTCCGTTGTCCAACTGCATCTCAGTTACGTTGGGCATGCCGAACTTCTGGGCCAAGACCATCACCGATTGCGAGATCTGCTTTAGGACTTCAGACTGCTTATCGGTCATCAGTTCCTTGGTGACCTCCGTGGCGGCACGAAGAATTTTGACCGTATCGTCGGTATTGCCGTCCGTGCTTGCAGCCTCGATTCCATTCACCATGAGGTCGCGAAGTTGAGCTGCCTGCGCTTCGAGTTGGACGATCTCCAGCTCCGAATCAGGGACCTTGACGGCAACGTCCAGCTGCAGCGCGGAAAACCGTTCCTTCGCCTTCCGCAGCTCAACTACGGCGTCTTTGGCGGATTTCTCTGCCGCCTTTTGTTTGGCCCTAGCCACTTTCAGTGACGTGTCGAGGGCGTCAACCTCGTCTTTCACCAGCTGGATGCGATCGTCCTCGAAATCGTCCGTGTCCTGAGGGATATCGTTCTTGCAAAGCAGACAAGTGCTGCCGTCCCCGCCTGGCTCAACGCCGGCCACGACGTCCTTGTACGACGCCTCGCAGGCCGGGCAGCACGACGGGCTGAGCTTGCGGAACGAATAGCCGGCTGACTGCTCGTCCTCTAATTGCTTCACCCTCCGCCGGGCATCATCGAAGCTGTCCGAAACCTTCTTCATCGACAGGTCGGCTGCTTCGAAAGCCAGGCGTGCGGATTCCGCCACCTCACGCAGCGTGACCACCCGGTCATCCAATTCGTCAAGTTCGACCCGCTTCCGAGCGCGATCGTCTACCTTCGTCGCGCTAGCCTTCGCGGTTTCGAGCTTGCCTCCGACCACCTCCAACCTCTTCGCAAGCTCCTTGTCCAAGGTAGACCTGTCCGGACGAGCTGAACGGGATTCCTCGACCTCCTTCTGCGCTGTGAGCGCCGCGCTATAGGTCGAGACCCATGGCAACCTGATGAACAATTGCAGTAGGCGCAGCGGGATGCCGTCTATCATGACGTCACCAAAAAGGCGCCTTGGCGTTGGTGGAACTCGACAGAAACAATGCGGACGAGATCAGCGGCCAGCCATGGGCATGACCACCCGTGTTGGAATTGTGTGCATAGATTGGCGGGAAGGTTAGTTCAGACATCATCAGTTGCTCGGTTTGGGACTTCAGCCCCTCGCCGCCGTCACCGTCGTAGAGCGCCACCCAGTTCCCGTCGCCGCCCGAACGGCTGAGGCGGGCAGTCGCTTTTACCGGGTCCTCCTCTCCTACATCCTTCCGCAATTCTGTACGGTGAAGAACGTTGTCGATCTCATATGTAACGTCGATGATTTCCAGCCATTTCCACACGTCTGCTTTGACCCTTTCCCGGAAGTCCCCCCTGATGGCGGCGTAGAGCAGGTTCAAGATCGAGGACTTGCCACGGAGATTTCGGTCGGACATCACCGCGAACAAGCCGGTGCCGAGATTATCCCAAGTCTCGTCAAACTGCCCGTCACGGTCGGATTCGGCACGCGTACCTGCCACACGGATGCTTTTGAACCGCAATGACTTGGCTCGGGGCGGCGTAGCCTGGGGCTGGATGTTGTATTTTTGGAGGACGGACTTGGCGACGCTTTCCTCGACGGCGGAACGTTCCGCGATGGCGCGGAGCCAGCTACTCTCGGTGGATTGGATGGGAGCGGACTTGCTCATTTCAGCTTCTCCGAAATCTCACGCAAGCGGTTCTCGACTTCCCCACGAATGCTCGGGATGAGATCGCCGTAAAGTGTTTGGCCGTAGGTGGGATGCTCATATTGCCAGTCCTTGAGCTCCGAACCGCTCTTGCCGGATGCCACTCGCATCACCAACGCCACCCGGTCCCGGTACCACGCCAAGGTCGGATGGTCGGTCACACAATTGTCTAGGAACGAGACGGCCTTCGACGAGATCAGGTATTCATAGCGACGTACCTTGCCGTCCTCGCCTTTGAGCTGCATCGCCTGGACGAGTCCGTAATAGCTCAGCAGGGAAAGGGCATCCTCGATGTTCTCGTAGGCACCCCGTTTCCACCGGACCATGCGTACGAGCCTGACGGACGGTTCATCAGCTTCGAAAAAGCCTTCGACCTTATCAAGAAGGTCCACATCCGCCTTGGCTTCGACCATGTCCAGCAACGCGTCAGCCAGATAGTCCGGATAGCGTACAAGGAAATCCATTGCCATTAGCCGCTTTTCGGCTCTGAAGACTTTCACGGTTTCTCCTGTAGGCTCGTCGGCATCGTCCGCGCCAGCCACCAGTATGAAGAGCAGCCGCAGGGCGTCACGGTATCTGGCACCGGCGGAAGTAGCTGCGGCGGTGGTATTCACCGACCCCGCGTGGCCTGCACTATCTTCAAGCAAGTCAATGTCCGCCAACTACGCCCCCACATAGACCGAGTGTATGTTAGTCTGGATAAATTCGCGAATATTCGCTGAGAGAACAACACTTATGGTCTTGTCACAACCACTCGCAACCGGGGTGGCCGGTTCCAGACCGTCGGCTTCTCGGCGTTGACCGTGAATAGCTGCCTACGCGGAACAACCCCAATTGGAAACAGAGTTCGTGATCTTGGCCGTTTCGGCGCTATCATGCGCGCGCCAATTATTCAGTGGTGCAATTTCTTGGCCGCGTTTCGGTCATGGTCGCGCCGAGCAACGGAAGGGGCACGGCATGGGGCGCGTCAACTGGGCAAAGATCATTCCGACCTGCGTGTTCTTCTTCGTACTGTGGCTGCTTCAGGGGGCAGCTCTCCACGCTCTACGAGACCGTCGAAGCGACCTGCGGAGACTCCGGATGCGGTGAGAAGATCGCCGTCGCCTACAAGCTGCTATCGCTGTCTACCCTGGTGTCGGCGGGAGGCATCGCATGGGCGTCGTGGCGGTTCAACACGGCCTTCCACAAGGACGGCAAGGCGTAATGAAGTTTCTACTCGAACACACGCTTCGCGACTATGTCGCGCTTGGCAACGATACCACGCGCAAGCTGCTGGGGGCGGAGACGCCGCTCGTCGCTGCCATAGAGGAGTACTACCGCTTTTTTCAGAGTGAACTCTGGACGGCGGACGACATGAAGATGTCACCCCACCAGGCCTTCCTATCGATGCATTCATTCATGACTTGGACTGCGGCCGTGAGGATCGCGCTGTCGGGCCATGCGGCAGCCACGTTTCCCTTGTTCCGAACGGCGTTGGAGGCAGCGTGCTACGCATACCTGATGAAAGATAACGATGACTTGGAGAAGACTTGGTCAGATCGCCATGCCAGCGCGGAAGCGCTGAAGAAAAGTCGCAGGGCCTTCACGTCTGCTGTAAAGGAAGCTGCCGTCCGGATCGATGCCGGGGCCCCCTCGCCTAGATACGAGAAGTGGATCATGGACGCTTACGATGGGGCCATCGACCATGGCGCCCACCCTAACCCGAAATCGATCTACCGTCATATCAACCCACCGAAGGACGCGGGTGACCGCGTGATTGTCCACCTGACGGGTATCTACGATGCCGAGGAGACCGAGACGCTGCGGACGCTGGTCGCTTGTCTCGACTTCGGACTTGTGATCGCGTGCGTGCTCGCGCACGGCCTAAAGGAGGTGCCCGATGACCTCAACGCAAACCTGGAAAGACTGAACCAGCTGAAGGAGAAGCTCTCCGGCGAGTTGCTTCAAATACCCCCGCCAGAAGACTAGGGCGGCTCACTATCGAAACGGTGACGAAACACGATTAGACCTTAACACACCGGTTTGCGCATTCGTGTCAGAATGGAAGGGCTCAATGTCGGCCGATAGCAACTGCAGCTGGGCGGTACTCAGCGCCCGCATCTCGAACAGGATGCCGCGGCTCCTGTCACGGCCGGGGCGCTTCCATTGAGGCCGTGAAGCCTATGCATCCGCGGTGCGCTGAGAGTGCCGGGGGACAAGCCAGCCTCGGCCGCCATCTTACTGCCGAGGCTGGCTTGTCGGCTCCCGAGGCTGTGGCGGAGACCGCTGCGGCAGCGGCACCGGCCGCCCATACCGAGCCACAACAGGGCAGGTCAACGAGATTGGGCGCTGAGTCCTCCAACTCGGCATCTGCCGGAGACAGGAACCTCAACGGTCGCACCTGTCCATCTCCTCGCCCCGGCCCACGCTGTGTAAACTGCTCGCCGAGCGGTCGCACATTGCATTAAGCCTCGGAAATCGCTGACAAATCACGATTCTCGCAATGTGTCATAAACATGCGCACATTGCGAAATCACCTCATAACCCATTGAAAAACAAAGACCCGACCGCGGCGCAATGTGCCCCCTTTTATCCTGCCATCCTAATCGGTTGTGCGTAACCGTCCGGTCCCTGCACATATTTGAAGTAGTGCAATCTCGCGTCATGTCGGGTTCCTTCGGTTTGTGGAGGATATTCGGATGGCGCCTCGCCGCTCCTGGGCCAAGGCCAACAGTCCCTACTGGTCGTCGCAGGTCGCGAGCTGGCTCAGCAGCGATCTCAGTGCGCAGGAATTCTGCCGCCAGCGTGATCATTCGACCAGGATATTCGAGCTGTGGACGCGCCATCTGGTGAGCGCCGAAGACCTGCGCAAGCGTGCGGAAAAGCTGCAGAATTTGCGTCGCAAGAAGGCCAGACGGCAGGGAAAGAGCCCGCAGCCGAAGCGTCCTCAGAGGCGGCCGCGCTATCGTTACGGCAAGCGCACGGACAGCGGCCCGATTGCTCTGCGGGCGTTCTGGAGCATGCATGTCGAGGCGCTGAACTGGAACGGCATGGCCATGCCGAGTACGCCGCGGCGCTCGGACTTTCGCGACATGCGTTGCGGATCTGGCGCGATCGCCTGGAAGAATCCGGGGACGAAAATGGACTGGCGATCGCTTCTTCATCCGAGTGCCCGGGCCCAATTAAGCAGCGCTGCTAATTGCGCGCGGCGCCAATACCGCTTGACACCGGAAGCGGTGGACGGTCGATCGCACCGGCGCAGCTTCACCGAAGAGCAGAAGCGGGCGATCGTTGCGGAGACCGAGAGGCCCGGCGTTGTCGTGGCGCAGGTCTGCCGCCGCCATGGCATTGCCACCAGCATGGCCTTCCGCTGGCGGGAGGGGTTCGGCCTGACCGCCCGCAAGGCGCCGGAACTGGCGCTGGTTGAGATCGCCGATGGAGCAGAAAGCGAGCCGCCGGCGCTCGTCGCGTTGTGCGATCTCGTGCGACCGCCGGACGGCATGGGCGATCGAACTGGATGATGGCCGGCGGGTGTTCGCACCGGCTGGCACCACCTCGGCTGCGGTCAAGCGGCATCTGGCCGGCAAGGAGAAGGCATCATGATCGTCGTTCCGGCGGGCGTGAAAGTGCATCTGGCGTTGGGTCACACCGACATGCGCAAAGGTCTTGATGGACTGGCCACGCTGATCCAAGAGCATCTGAAGAAGGATCCGTTCTCGGGCCATCTGTTCGTCTTTCGCGGCAAGAACGCCTCGCTCCTGAAGATCCTTTTTTGGGACGGAACGGGACTGTGTCTGTTCACCAAGCGCATGGACCACGGACAGTTCATGTGGCCGCGCCTGGCGGAGCCTGGTGGCTCGGTGGCGCTGTCGCCGGCACAACTCGCGATGCTCATCGAGGGCATCGACTGGCGCGCGCCGGAACGCTTCTGGCGACCGATGCTGGCCGGCTGAAAGCGGCACTTCTATTGTCGCGAAGAAGCCCGGAATCCTTGGGTCCCGGTGCTGTTTGTGATAGAATCGATCATGTTGGTCGATCTCGAAAACCTGCCATCCGATCCAGCTCTTCTTCAACGTCTCGTGCGCGACATGGCGGCTGCGGTCGAGAGCCGCGACGGCGAGATCGAGTGGCTTCAGTCGATCATCAAAAAGCTCCAGCGGGCGCAGTTCGGCCGCAGCTCCGAGCGCCTCGATCCCGATCAGCTTGCACTCGCGTTGGAAGAACTCGACGCTGACATCGCACGCATCCAGGAGAGCCATCAGTTCGTCGGCAAGCCGTCGACTGAGCGGCCGTCGCGTCGCAAGCCGCTGCCCGATCATCTGCCGCGCGAGGACGTTCTGGTCGATGTCGACAACATGATCTGCGCGTGCTGCGGTGGTGCGCTGCATGCCATCGGCGAGAGCGTCAGCGAGATGCTGGATTGGGTTCCAGCGCAGCTCCGCGTGATCAGGACGACGCGGCCAAAATATGCATGCCGGGTCTGCGAGACGGTGATGCAGGCGCCCGCGCCGGAGCGGCCGATCGCCGGCGGTCTGGCGACGCCGGCGTTGCTTGCTCAGGTGCTGGTCAGCAAATATTGCGATCACACGCCGCTCTATCGGCAGTCGCAGATCTTCGCCCGCAATGGCGTCGAGCTTCCGCGTTCGACACTCGCGGGCTGGGTCGGCGGCGCCTGCTGGTGGCTGGAAGCCCTGCACGAGCGGCTCGCCAAAAGCGTCTTCGCCTCGAACCATCTTTTTGCCGATGACACACCGGTCCCGGTGCTCGATCCTGGCCGCGGCCGCACCAAGACAGGAAGGCTGTGGGTATACGCCCGCGAGCAGAGGCCATGGGGCGGACCAGAGCCACCGGCCGCGGTCTATCTGTTTGCGCCGGATCGCAAAGCCGAGCGTCCCGTCTCGCATCTCGAGCACTTCAAGGGCGTTCTGCATGTCGATGGCTATGCCGGGTTCGAGCGCCTTACCGGTAAGGGAGATATCGTTCTGGCTGCCTGCTGGAGCCATACACGGCGCAAGTTCTACGACGTTGCGCAGGCCACCAGCGCGCCGATCGCGGTGGAGGCCTTGCGACGGATCGGCGAACTCTATGCCGTCGAAGCCGACGTTCGGGGTCAATCGCCGGGCCATCGGCTTGCATCCAGGCACAGCCGCTCCAAACCAATCGTCGACGCCATGCGGGTCTGGCTCGAAACGCAGCTGCCGCTGTTGCCAGCTCGCAGCACGCTTGCCGAAGCCGCCCGCTATGCGCTCTCGCGCTGGGACGGCCTGACCCGCTTCCTGCACGACGGCCGCATCGAACTCGACACCAACCCGGTCGAGCGCGCGATCAGACCTGTCGCGCTTGGCCGCAAGAACCATCTCTTCGCGGGAAGCGACGGCGGCGGCCATCGATGGGCGGTGCTGTGCTCGTTGATCGAAACCTGCAAGCTCAACGACGTCGAGCCGTATGCCTGGCTGCGCGATGTTCTCATTCGCATGGTCGACGGTCACCCGGTAAACTGGCTCGATGAACTCCTGCCCTGGGCTTGGAAAGTCGGAAACTCTGTCAAGAGTTGAGCGACGTGCAACGACCGGACGCTTACGGTTGTGTTTGGCGATGCTTTGCAACTACCGTCGTTCCTCCTTCAGGATGCGATAACATACGACTCTATTCTCTGCGCTACGATACCGCTTTCGGGCGTCGAGTTCCGATGCGCCGTGCAATCTTCCGCGCTCTGCGACGGGCTGTTTTGGCTGGCACGAGTGCAGCGCTCGAACCATCGTGGCGTACTTTTCCATCGGACTGACGGAGCATCGTCACAGGCAATCGAGCGCGGTCCTGCCGTCTGTCGATCGGCGCGACCGCAGGCAGGATAACGTGCGTTCCGTCGTTCCTGGTCTGCATCGGTCCTGATCCGCCGGGGCGGATCTCCTTGTTCAGATGGCGTCCGTCATCGTGCCGCCGCCATGCGTTTCATTTGACGTCGAACCGCTCATCGATGCGCTCCCAGCAGCTTGCGGTCCTTGACACGGGCGCGCCGCTCGGCGGCGCCCTCACCCGCAGCCGCATCGCCGACGTAGAATGTGCCGCCGCTCCAGATAATGGTATGGACCGGACGCGCTCTGTCGACGCGACGGCAACGCTGTAGAAGTGCAATCGTGAAGGAGCACGCCATGACTGACATCACTCGGCATGACGAAAGTGCCGCTACGATCGGTATGTATGGATCTCGGCAAATACAGCTTCTCCCTCATCGGAGTGGATGCGCATGGGAAAGTGATCATGCGAGAGAACTGACGCGTGAACGACTGGATCGGTATATGACCAACCCTCGCGCCGTGCCTGGTGGGCGTCGAAGCCTGTGCCGGCGCACACCACATTGGCCGTCGACTGGGAGCCTTCGGACATGACGTTCGGCTGATCCCGGGACAGTACGCCAAACCCTTCCGGAAAAGGCAGAAGAATGACTCCCGCGACGCCGAGGCCATTGCCGAGGCTGTGCAGCGGCCCACCATGCGCTTCGTACCAAAGGCCTCGTTGAATTCGGGGGGGTGCGCAGCGACCCCCTTGCCAAGGAGGTGCGGAAAAGGCGTATTACGCGCGCACACATCTTGCGAAACGCGCGAACGGAGTTCGTTTGGTTCATCTGAACCGCGTTCGGATGCTTCAATTCAGCTTCGTATTGCGAGGCCAGAGGCCGTCGACAAGCTTTTGGTCGAGGAATTTCTCCCCCATATCCTTTTCGCGTTTCTCTATCGCTCGCTTAAGTTCAGAGCGCTGTCGCTCGAACATGATCTGAGAATGATCGCTCAGCTTACATCCATCAAGCATCCGCCAGACGCGGCGGTCAGCACTGCTCTTGAGGAGTTCAAAATCCGCTGACGCGGCTATGCCATTGTCGGCCGAACTGAACTGCTCCAGCCAATAAATAATTGAGCGGCGGCGCTCCCTCCATCCTTCGGCATAGCGCCAGATATTTCCGAGCCAAGACGCCTGTACGTCCAGGCGCTCTAGGTCTTCGACGCGCGGCGACGAAAGGCCCAGATAGCCCCGAACAATCATAGCCCGCCCCCGTCTCCAGATGGAGGGTGATTGGGCTTCAGAAATAGTCCAACCGATCAATCGCTGCTGGAGGTCTGGAGCCTCTGCGTGCAGGCTGCAATCGAGTAACTCGCGGTCGTTTTCACAGAAGTCGAACGCTTCAATCTGAAGTGTCCACCCCTCGGGGCTCGTGCACGCGAAAGGCATGGTGAGAAGCCAGTCAGAGCCGAGGCTCGTTCGATAAACAGTATGATGTCTCGTAGACAGGAGGTTACGCCATATCGAGGCAAAACGAATTGGATCGCATTTGAGTCCAACGGAGACCATGGGGTATAGGAGACCAGGCTCATGGACAGCGAGTTGATTGAGATTGTCAGCAGACTGAACCGAGAGGAAATCCGCAATACCCTCAAAGGCGGTCGGCTCTGCGGTCCAGAGTGTTTCAACGCCAGCGCTCGGAATGGTCCAGTCGGGACGCCGCCTGCCGCTTGCAAGGGTCGATTGATCCGAACGCTGAACAGCCTCAATTGCTTGGTCAATGATTTCTTGGCGAGCATCGGCATCGAAGCCCAATCGAAATCGCTCGGCCGGCGTGAGAGCCGATTTCTCGAGACCGTGCTGAAGCGTGACACTTCGAGTTTCCAGTTGAGTGTCGTCGGTTGCTAAATTGGAAATGGAAGTCGCCGGCAATGGTCGCTTCTCTGCGTCCAAGACTGACCGCAGTTTGGCAATCAAAATGGCACTGATCACCGCTGGCCCATCCTTTGTATTCTCGGCGGCGCGCACAAGATGGCGAGGATGAAGACGCCGAACCACCTCATTGAGGGAAAGCGACGCCTTTGCGAGAACCAAACTTCCCCAGAAGGCTTCATCATCGTCTCGGGCATTCCCCACAGTCCAGTCCAAGGCGATCAACTCGGCTGCTGCCGCAGGCGCATCGGATTTAGCCAAAATCTCCAATTCGGGCGCTCGGCAATGCGGAGATGGTTGTCTCAGGCGCTCCAGCAATTCAGTGCGCAGGGCACTGGTCAAATCCACACCCGTGGCAGCCACCAAAAAGAGCGCACTTCGCAACCGATTTCGTTCGAGGCCGCCATGAATAGCTTTCGCCAATCCATCGAGCCCGGTGGGACTCGGAATGCTGAACGTCAGCGCCAAATCACGATAGATAACTTGCGACGGTTCCAGGTTCAGGAGCAGGCTAATCTGCTCGTCGCCGTCCTTTGCCAACAAAAATTGGGCCGCCATTCGCAGGTTCGCGCTATCCAGATCGTCCCCAGGTATCGACACAAGCGGCACAAGGTCGGCTGCATCGAGTACTGACATTTCCCTGATGATAACAAACAGGGCTCTTTCAGCCGACACTTGGCCGGCCGCGACGTGACCCGAAAGTCGGCGCGTAATGCCTGCTCTATCATCGCACGCTGCTCGGGCCAAAACGGGCATCCAATGCTCCAATGCAAGGGATTCGGAAGTGTGGCCCCTTGATTGATAGATTGCCTTAAGGTCGAGATTTCTTGCAAAATCCGTGGCCTCGCGAACAAGGCTTTCCGGTAGTCTCATCTCAGGATGGAGTAGCCAGTCCCGCGCATATGACAAGCGAACATGAGGTTTTTCGGTTTCGTCGGTGACCTTCTGAATGGCTTCCTCGACGGTTGCAGGTCTTTCCCATACTGAAATCGTTTTGATTAACTCTTGTCGTTCTTCTCTAAGCCCAGATTTGTCAAAGGCGTCTGCAACGACGGTCATGGCCTGAGGCGTCCCAATTGCCCATCCAAGTGAACCTGCGGCATACGCCATCAGAATGTCATTGCCCAAGGTGAAAGATTGCGCTTGTGACAACGCTTGATCGACTAGGGCGATCTCGGAGGGTTCGGCACCGCGCAGCAGCGCTGCGATATATTTATCGTCATGGTCTCCGTACCGAACAGACCCGGCTATGGACCAAGCCCTTATCAAAGGCATCAGGTCATCACGTCTATGAAAAGCAAGAACGCTGACGGCGTAGCCAAAGGCGTGCGATCCATCAGGCTCTTCGCCATCTGCTATGGTAAGAGTTTCATCGGCCTCTTTGAACGGTTCATCCAAAACCAAGCGATCGCCGAGGCGTTTGCGCAATCGCTCAAGTCGCTTTTCACGCAAAGCAGACCGGTCGTCTGTTTGCCCCAAGAATGGCCACTCCATTAGACCGACCAAGCCAGCCCAATGACGAGCACGCTCAATCAGTGCTACCCTCAATTCGCTCGTACCAGTGAGGGGTCTAATAATATAAGCAAGGCGTTCGGACGCCTCTGCGTCACCTGCGAACCAGACGTATTCAGCGACATCCACAAGAGCTGTGTTTATGCGCCGCGAAATCGCAAGCATGTCGTCTTCGTGTTCCTCGGAAAGGTTTGGCCTATCGAGCCAAAGGGCGAATATCGCCGCTTGGGCTGCTCTCCTACCGACCGCCAATGCGGCGGCCCAACTGGCAACTCGAAGCACTTCACAATCGAATGAGGCCCCGCCCCACGGCTCTATCCAGCTTCGAACTTCACTGACAATCTGTCCAATCGTCCAATCCGCAGGAAGTTCTAGCGCTCGGCGCCAGAGATCCCAGCCAAGTGCAAATGCCGCGAATGACAATGTCAGACGGGTATCTTCCCCGGACCGTTCGGCAAGCCCGCCGTCAACCAGTTCCGTAAGGGTTTGCAAGACGCGCTCTGGATTGTCCGCAAATGGGTTTGCGTTCCGGACCGCGTGATGTAGGTCAGCCGTCGCTATTCGCGAAGGATTCGGCGATGCCTTATCGATTGCCTTTGCAACTTGCCGAAGTGCTTCCTTGAAATCGGGTTCCGCAAGGATGTCACGGTTTCGTGCCAGGCGGTCTTTCCAGTCCTCCCAATAAAGGCGAGCTGGCGTGAACTCGCCCAGTTTTTCAAGCTCTTCACGATATCGGAGTGCTAGATCGAAAAGTCTTGGACGGCGTAGCAATTCCGTCATTTCATCGGATAAAGAGGACCGGCGAATTTTGTGGTTCTTAAGACCTCGGTCGAGTTCCGGGTCTGTGAAGAGGCCTATACGGACAACTTGCGGTTTTTGGCTTAGTCCAACAAACTCATTGAAATCGTGCTCGAACGCATAGGGACGACATGTAGCAAGAACACGAACGCGCTGGCGATAGGGTTCGTCTTGCAGTCGAGTCAATAACTCCGTCCAATCGCTCTTTCGTCGTTCGTTGAGACCGTCCAGGAAAAGTGTCACGATAGGGTCTTGGATATCGTCATACCTGAGCAACATCTCGGCTTTCTTGACCCATTCCGCAGGGGAGCGACCCAACATCATGCTGAGCGCGCAACTCATGAGTGTTATGGGGTCTTTCGAAACGGAAACCGCTTTGGTAACCGGAAGCAAGAGGGTCTCAGAGGCATTCTCCAAAAGCCAATGAAGGGCGGAGAGAGTCTTACCAACTCCTTCGTCGCCGACAAAAAAGCAGGGATTTCCCTTTGTCGCCGCGGCCTTAATGCTTGCGCTGTTAGCATCGACGACATCACGGCGAACGAACTCGGCCCACGGGTCACCTAACCGTCCAGGGGCGGGTCTAGCCCTCAGGCGAAGGACCAGTTTCTGAGGTTCCGACATCGTCTCGCGCCACCAGGCTTCGACTGCCGCACGCAACGTCGCAAGCGTGAAATCGGGTCCCGAGAGTTTTTGGCGAAGCTCAAGAGCCCTCCCAGAAAAATTTGCCTCCTGTCTAAGGCGGTCGATCGCCGCCTGGGCTTCTGCCTGAAGCCGCAGGGCAGCCGCCTTTGGCGCCATAGCAATCAGTTGGACAAGGTCTGATCCGCCCAAGGGCGGAGCGTCGAGCGTGAGAAGGCCGATTGCTTTTTCTTCCGCCTCGCGGCGGAGTGCTCGTTCAAGTTGCTCTGGAACAGGGCGGCTGGCGGCGAGCACCCAGAGATCGGGTTTCGGCTCACGATGGGTCGCTTCAACGAAGCCACCGAGGACATTGCGCTGATTTAAAGAGGTAGTGTCTCGATAAAGCTTAGCCTCGAAAACCGTTTCAAATGGACCTCGTGCACTTCCGTCACCACCGTACTGGCTTCCGCTTCGCGAACAAAAGAAGCGTCTCCCACAGATTTCTGACAGCGCTTCGCCTACAAGATTCTCGAATTCACCGTCTCCTATGCTTTGCAGATGCCGAAGCAGAATTTCTTCATCTGGCGGCCTTTTCGTTGCCCCGCGCTTCTTTCGGCTAACCATTTTCTTCATCTTTCACGCCAATATTTCGGAATAGATATCTGCATTGATTCTTACAATGCAAGGCATCCTATCCATCCGAGAAGGTGCTCCCCATCGGGGCTTTTCATCCCGGATCAGACTCCAGCAACACTTTTCCACAGATGGTGTGTAGAATTTGTGCTTTCGTAGCGCTTCCGTACGATTGCGTCTCAAAATGCGGCCGGCTAACGCCCTGTTATTCATGGCTAAAATGGCGCACCCGACAGGGCTTGAACCGGTGTCCTCTGCCCTTCGGAGGCATCGACCAACCTCTTCCTCAAAATAGAAAATTTCGACTACGCCGCGTGCCGTCTTTCAGGATGGTCAATATCATGTCGCGTTGCGTTGCAATCAGCTTCCGTTGATTTCCAACGATTTCCTGCCACTATTGGCAAGTCCATGCGATATGCGGCGCAACATGAAAGGTCAGGGAATGCGCTACGTCATACTTATCGACAGCCACCCGGATCCAGCAACCAAATACTTCCTCGACCTGTTGGAGGCCAAACGCCATGCGGAACGAACCGCGGCGAAGCACACTCATGCTGAGATCTGCATTGAAGGCTATCCCGCAAGTGGAGGCCCCATGGCAACTTGGCGGTACGACCGTGATGTCGCGTCGTGGGTTTCAACAAGTTAGCACGCCGCTTGAGGGATGGCGGGCCCGCCCCGCCGCCGTGAGACAACGGGTGAGCGTTAATCAAGCTTGCGAACCACTCGACTCACACAGCCTCCGGTGCTTTGATCCCCGTTCCTTGGGGGGAGCTCTCATGTTTCGGGTTATCGCCGCGTTAGCGGTCGCCGGCATTCTCATGCCGGCCGATCCGGCGTCCATCGTTCGGCGCCCGGAGGCACCGCTACCGTGGTCAACCATCCCGGTTGAGGGATGCTGCAAGACCTGTTCGGCCGGCAAGGCTTGCGGCGATAGCTGCATCTCGAGGGAGAAACGGTGCCATAAGGCCCCAGGGTGCGCCTGTGATGGATAGGCAATGAGGGCCGTTGCAGGTCACCCAATTGCAGTGTGCTTTCTGACGTTCATCGTCTCGAGGATTGGCCTATCGCCGTTCGTCGGTGTCGACGTCTGCAAGGACGGATGGCATTCGATGTCGATCGGCCGCCGCGGCGCCTGCTCCTGGCATGGCGGCGTTGGTGGCCTCGACCATGGCAATTGGGTCCTGCCTGCGACAATCGCGCTTGGCGTTGCTGCCGGCTTCGCTTGGAGCGCCCTTAGAGCGAAATGGAGCGAGACGGCGACTCCTGTCGAAGAGTGGGGGCCCGTCTATGTACCCCAACCGGAGGAGCCGCCATCTCGTCCAAAAATCTCAAGTGAGGTTTCGGGGCAAGAAGGAATGCAGTCCGTGCTCAAGCAGAGCGGCTGGCTGGCATGCCCAGTTTGCGCTGCCGAAATGAAGCTGCGAATGGCCCATCGAGGCAGGTATGGCGGCCGGGACTTCTGGGGCTGCAGCCGCTATCCGTCCTGCAATGAGATTATGAATATCAAACCTGCCGTTGCGAAGACAGGGCCGCTGCCAACTGCAGGATTCGGCTCGGCGACCGCCGCCCTTGAGCCAGAAGAATTGGCACGATTGCGAGAACAAACGCGACAAGCGACCAAGGAGTCAGCCGCCTACATAGCGGCCGAGCTGGCGAAGGCGAAGTTGCGTAGCGAGCGCCGCGGGAACTCGAGCCATCTCGGCAAGAGTCGATCGTATCGAAAGCGCAACAGATGACGGTATCGGCCGATCGTCGTGACAAGGTGTCGTGCATTCGTGTTGGCATTGCCACGGGCCCACTGTGGATTGCGGGGACGCCGGCCATATCCAGTAGCGAGCCGGGCAACGGAAGCGCAGGCTACAGTGCAGGCAGCGATTCGGCGGAATGGAGCAACAATGACTGAGGGTGATTTTGCGGTCGGCGACGAGGTAGCGCACCGGACTGGCGGAACGAAGATGATTTTCACCGGTAAGAGCATGACCGGAGAGGCGATTTGCGAGTGGTTTGACGGAGCGCGACGGCATCAAGAATCATTCGCATTTGTCGCGTTGGAAAAATACGAAGAGCCCACGTCGTCGAGTTTATCCGGCCGCGCTATGCGCGGGTGACCTTGGTAGTGTTCCGATGGAAATAGACAAAATCGACAAAGGCGACCTGGAGCCTGACGGCAAGAAGAAGGCAGCGCGAGCGGCGATCAATGCACTTGCCGGTTCCATCCCCTTCGTCGGTGGATTGATTTCGGCTGGCGTTGGCTACTGGTCGGAAAAGGAGCAGGAGGATGTCACCAATATCCTGAGGCAATGGCTCCAGATGCTGGAGGACGAGCTCCGAGAAAAGGGAAAGACGATCGCAGAGATCGTCGCCCGGCTCGATATGAAAGACGAGACAATCAGAGAGCGGGTGGAGTCTCCCGAATACCAGGCCCTCATGAAGAAGGCGTTCCGCAATTGGTCGTCGATTGACACCGAATACAAGCGACAGCGGATCCGGAATATCCTCGCAAACGCTGCAGCCGCCAAAACTACGTCCGACGATGTCGTCCGTCTGTTTATCGACTGGATCAATCTGTATTCCGATTTTCACTTCGAAGTTATCGGGGAAATTTATCGCAATTCGGGCATCACTCGAGGCGGAATTTGGGACAATCTGTCGAAACCCGACGTCAGAGAAGATTCAGCGGAAGCGGATTTGTTCAAGATGCTTGTTCGTGACCTGAGCACCGGCGGGGTGATCCGGCAGGTGAGACAGACCGACTACGCGGGAAATTTTCTGAGAAAGCCGCCCGTCAAAAAATCACGGCCCGGACATGCCCCCCGCACCGCAAAGTCGGCTTTTGATGAGGTTGAGCCTTACGAACTGACAGATCTTGGCCAGCAATTCGTGCACTACGCCATGACGGAAATCGTTGCAAAGATCGAATTCCAGGAGTCTGCTGATCCCGCAGAACCGACGAAAGTTGGGGACAGCTGAACTGGGCCGTTGATCTTACGTCGCACGGTGCGCGTACTGTATGGTGTTCCAACGGGAGGGGTGAATACATGGCGAAGGAAGCAAACGAGACTACCAGCAAAAAGGTCGCTTCCGCGGCATCAAAGTTGCTCCGTTCCAAGAGCTCGTCGAAGGCGGTCAAATCAGTTGCAGCATCGGCACTTACTCAGCGGGTGAAGAAGAAAAAGTAGAGATCGTAATAGTCCGCAGGAAGCGAGGTCGCCCGAGCCAAACGGGCGGCCTTTTTCAATTTGGTGGCAGCTTGTGGATTCCAACCGTACCGGGCCGCCTCGATCGCAACGGGTGCAGAATAGCGCCCTCTCGACCGAGCTGACAGCGCGCCCTTGCCATACCGCCGGATCAGCCCGGCAGGTTTCACCTCGGCTTGATGCGAACATTTGGTGCACAGGCTCGAAGCGTGTGCCATTCTCGGAGGTCGCCGAGCGCGACGTCCAGGCCGGCATGCACACTGCCATTGATCATTGTCTGCGGCGGGATTTTCACCTTGCCTGGTGTAATGATCTTTCCATGACATGGCGGCTGTTGTAGTGGATCAGCAGCATGCCGGGCCGGCGCCGAATGGCAGCGTGCCAAGCAGCCATGCTGACGGCGTTGGGCCGACAACAGACTCTCCGCTGCTAGGTTACCCAGCACGCAACCGGACACGTGAGACTTCGGCGCGAAGGTCCGGGACCAGGCCCTAACCCAACCGGACATCGGCGGGGCCGAGGTAAGCTCCGCTGCAGGCTTTGCCGGCTCGATCGCTAACCACCTGCGATAAGCCGCGAACGCCGGCTTCGAACCATCCACGCGGCTGGCCGTTGGGCGTACAGGCGGTGTAAGGAGGCTTCTTGCCTTTGAAGTTGGGCTCAGCGCTTGGGCGACGGTTCGCAGGCTATTCTGCTTCCGTCACGGTTCAAGCCGTAGCTATCTTCAGCGTGGCATTCGAAGGGGCACGAGACGTAAGCCGGGCCCCTGCCGCTAACGCCCTCACAATCCGCAGGCGATCCACTCGACATGGTTGCCCTGGTGGAACGGCATCTTGCTCCGTTTGATGACCACATCGCTCTCGCCAACAACACCGAAGACGTGCCTTGTAGTCCCTTCGCCAATCGTTCGTCCCACTTGATTTTAGGCTCTCGAATTCACGGTCGGGTCAAATTCCCACAAGAATCATGGTCTTCCCCCGGCTTGCTACACATTTTGAAGCAAGCCCACCGGACCTGTCACTTGTTCGGTTAGCGCCGAGCCATAAGGTTTACCAGGGATAATAGGGAACATCGGGAAAGCCGACGCCGGTTTATCAGCAAATTAGCAGGCTCCTTCGGGGGCCTGTTTTCGTTTATGGATAATCCGGCTCGCGTGGAGTTTCTTTTCCCTCACACTATACAGCAATTGACAAGCCCGAGCATTTGTCCCCTCCTGACTAGCCTCCAAGAATATGCTTTGCGGGAACATCGTATGGCGAAAGGTCCAACTTCCACCTCATCCAAGGTCTTCAAGTTGGTTAGCCTAACAATCGGTGCCGTTGGCGCGTTGACGCTATTCCTAGGAAATATCGAAAAGATAGTGGACTTTTCCAATTCTGTTTTTGGTATTGGACCGCTTGATTTGGCAATTTCCGATCCTGTTGCGCGGGAAGTTCTTGGCGACAACAGCGCTAGTTTCTTCACCGTTACGTTTACCGTTCAAAAAAAATGGGGCATTCTCGCGTCAAAATGTGAACTGGTCTTTGTCCTGCCCCCCGTAGTCTATTCGGCCGGAATACCCATTGATCTGGCAAGATACATCCAGCACAGTCGTAACGAGCTTACGTACCGCGTATTCACTGACCATCAAGGCAACGCTACAGACCTTGACGAAATTGACATCGACCCTGACGAATTTGCGAGAATCGACGGAGGGCTAAAACTAAAGAACGCAGCATACTTGAAATGTGGCAGTGAGGTTTCAAATACCGTTGATATACATGTCCCTTAGAGCCATCCCCACCTCTACCATTGCGCGTCTTCAGGCGTGGTACAAATGGAATTACGCCACCGGCGATGTGCGGCCTGCAGGAATGCCGGCTGATTGAGTAGTTGCTGCTCGCTGCACGAATGAGCCGATAAAGGCTCCCAGTGTCAGCTTTGTAAGGTCCATAAATCCGCTGCCTGGTTTGTACAGTTCGAGGCCTGAAAATATCAGCGTTAGAGCAACAGTCAGCAGCGGCAATCCAGTCAGTCCGAGTTTTGTGGCAAGACCTGTGCCGCCAGTTAGACTGCTCAGTCGCACATATTGATCTATTGCCTTTTCGTTCCCTTCAGAGATTAGAGGTACCAGTAAGTCTCGATCTGCTGGAGGGATAACATCTTTTCTTACTGCAACAGACCCCGCCATCATGCGAGCTCCGTAAAATATCGTCAACGCACATACAAATAATACACCGGCATTTACAGCAAACATTCTATCATCTGAAACGGAAGGACCGGACCGAATGAAAAACCAAGCCGAGATGCCTCCTGCACATGTGAGGATTGCGCCTAGATATGCTCCAAGAATTGTTTGAACTTTCATCGAGATCTGCTTCGGAATATCTTTTTTTTCAGTGTCATCGGCAAAGATCATGGTTTCCCCCTTCATATCAACAAGCACATGATTATTCCTTTCCGTGCGTGCTACAATAGGGGGAGTAATCGACTTTCCTTCCGTCTGAGCCGGTGTGAGGCGTTTATAGCGGCATCTGAGTTAGCGATGCGATTTTGCGGGGTACAATGGCGTTACCCAGCGCGTCTGTTGCCAAAACCGTTTTGTGTAACCGGAACGGGAAGCAGACAAGGGTCGGATAGCCGTTACAGGCAAAAACCGACCACAACCCCACCATCATGTCGCATCGGGAGCGGTACAAAGGCCGATTGGGACCGAGGACAAAGCCGCTCAATCCCCCTGTGCCACTCAGTCTCGCATTGGCCCAGACGGCCGGAACTTATCAAATAAAATCCATTTCCATGCTCAAAGCAGCAAGCTTCGCGATCGCCGACGCCAGCGGCATCAATGACCTCCTAGGGAACAGATCGCATCATGAGACGGCGAACTATATATTATGCGGCGCGCAGCGCAGTTAAGAACGAAGAGCTCGACATAATTTCGCGTGAGCGAACGTTTGTCGACCTTAAAAGGATCGACAGGAGCATCGGCGAGCTGATTGAATTTAAGGTCTCCCGCATTCCCACGGAAGAACCGCTTGAGATCGATCTCAGCGCAATGGTACGGCATAAGGCAAGATCTGCCTACAGGACATCCTAGCCCCCTGTATCATCGAACATGCCGGCCTTATCCTCGAAAAAAACCAGCATGAAGGCTTCCTTGGCGGACTGACGCAGCCGATGTGGGACGCTCTCGAGCCGGACGGCTTTCTCGCACGAACCGGGTGTGAGGGCGAGCGCGCCATTGCGCGTGCCGTTGTTGGTTATTGCGACGGGAAATAGACTCATACATTCGTAGGTGAAACGACTGGGATTATCGCACGCGCGCCGCGAGGATCTAGGGAGTTCTACTGGGATGTCGTTTTCTGCCCCGACGACGGTGGCGGGATGACATACGCCGAGATGAGCGATCAGCCTGGCGGCCTCCAAAAGCAACTCGCCATGTCGCAGTCTACGAAGGCCATCAGCGCTTTCGCAAGCTTTCTGGCGACACAGAACTGTAACGGCTTATTTGATTGAGTAGTCGCGGAATGCGGCTTCTCGGCCTCGAAATCGAGTGACGACATCTCATCGTTCGCTCGGCCATATGAAAGCTTGCAGCTTCCCGCTAGCCAAGCACTTTTGCGAAACCTTGGAGCGAATTCGACCGGCGTGTCCGCTTACCGAATACTACAACCGAAACCGGACAGACTGGAAGCGGCCCCTTCCCAGTCATTGAACTTGACTCAGAGAGGAGTGTTCAACGTCGACAGCAACGTACCATTCCGCCGCGTCTACTCGCTGTTTTTTCGTGATGCGCCGGTGTGCCATGAGACTGGATCAGCTACCCATCGATTAACATCGGATTCCCGCCAACCGGCCCCGTTGACACTGATCTTGATTTGAGCCGGGAACGTGCCTTCGGCGATCTTGCGATAGATGGTTGAACGGGACAGGCCGGTCCGGGCAAGGACGGTTTTGAGGCGTACAATACGATCCGACTCGGGCATAGCTTGCCTGCTTCTCAGTGGTTGTTGCTGGCATCTGCTGAGACAGACAGGACGGACCGAATGCTGGAAGCAATCAGTTTGTCGCTTCAGCCGTCTGCGGCGTGAAAACGGCGGCAAATCGGAGGGGTGTCAGATCCCGATGCCCCGCCCCTTACCGATGCCATGGCTGAAGGCGAGTTCCGCGCCGAGGCGCCGGCCGGAATCGACGTGAATACCGAGTTCGCGCTTGCGGTTTGCCAGCAGCGATTCAAGTTGCGGATCGCGTTCGAGGCTCTTGGCCATATCGGACATGGCCGAACGCGTGGACTTGTAGCCGGACACGTCGCCGGCCCGATATTGCTCCCGTCCCGTACGGTGGAGCTTTTGCCAACGTTCCACGAACCGGTCGGCGCGGCGGCCGGGATCGTTTTCCATCCCGGTGCGAATTTCCGTTTCAAGCTGGAGAGCAAGCACGATACGGCTGACGCGGCCGGCCCCCGCCTCGCGGACAAGTTCGGGATTTTTCACATACGCCGCTTCGGCATCGCGCCAGCCATGCGGCCGCACCTTCTCGAAAGCGCCACGGGCATCCCTCAATTCGCGCATCTGCTCGGGACTACCGTGCCCGTCGGCATTTCCGTTGCGCAGGATCGTGTCGAGCGCTCGCGCGTGACGCACAAGCGCCTGGGTGCGGGCGCGGCGCATCTCTGCTTCTGGGTTCCCCGGCAGACTCGTGTCGCGCGGCGCGTCCCCCGCAAAAGCTTCTCTTCCAGGCGTGGCGCCAACATCTCCGACCTGCGCCCCAACACTCTCCCTTCCCGGCCCAGGTCCACGTTCCTGCATGGGCTCGCCATCTGCGGGCGGGCGCAACCGGTCCAGCAATCCGCCGATCCTGTCGCGCAGCTTCTCCGGAACGATCCGGCGCACGATCTCGACCACACGCTCTCGAAAGGTGATGCCGCGCCGCTCTGCATAGCTCTGCGCCGGGTCGATCTGCTCGTAGTCCGACGCCATGTCCTTGGCGCGGTCACGTGACAGCGTACGGACAAGCCCGTCCCGTGTCGCGAAGTCGTCGCCGCCGTAGTGCAGGTCCATCCCGTCTCGATGCCGCGACAGGCCAACGTAGCTTCCATGGGCATCCATACCCGGCGTCGCCAGGACGTGGGTTCGGTCAACCGTCATGCCCTGAGCCTTGTGGATGGTCGCGGCATAGCCGTGATCGACGTGGGCGTAGTCTTTCAGGTCAAACCGCACGTCCTTGCCGTCGTCGGTGCGCACCGCCATGGTCTGTCTGCTGACGTCTTCGATCACACCGAGCGTGCCGTTCTTCACGCCAAGCCCGCGCTCGTTGCGCAGGAACATGACGCGGTCGCCGCTTGCGAAAGTTCTTGCGCCGCGTTCGACATGGACCTGAACATCGTCGCCGAGATCGCCGGCAGCGCGCATGCGCTCGCGTGCTGCCTGGTTCAGCGCGCGCACCTCGTCGTTTGTGTGGGTTAGGATGATCCGGCTCGCCTCTGGATGCGCCTGCCTGTCGCGATCCCAGCGCTCGACGAGTTCAGCTCGCGCTTCCTCGCGCGTTGCAGCCTGATGCACCATGCCTTGTATGTCATAGGCGTTGATCGCAGCGCCGATCCTGCCGGTTGCCAGATCGCGCGTGGCATCGCGCTGCCAGTCCTCGCCCTGCCGGCGCACCTGGCCAATTTCGACGCCGCCATGTCGCTCGTGGATAGAGCGGAATGCAGCGCCGGCTTCGATTGCCTGTAGCTGCTGGGGATCTCCGACCAACACGACTTTTGCGCCAACGTTGGCCGCATGGGAGAGCACGCGCTCCAACTGGCGCGTGCCGACCATGCCGGCCTCATCGATCACCAGGACATCGCGAGCGGTGAGCAGATCGCGGCCCTGTCCCCAGCCATGCTCCATGCTGGCGATGGTGCGTGACGAGATGCCTGATCCGCTCTCGAGATTCTCAGCGGCAATGCCGGAGAGTGCGGCACCTCGAACCTCGTAGCCCGCCGCTGCCCATGCCTGGCGTGCAACGCCCAGCATGGCGCTCTTGCCCGTTCCGGCAAAGCCGACAATGACCCCAAGACCGCGACCATCGGTGATGTGATCCAGTGCATCCGCCTGCTCGCCTGACAGGACAAGCCCGCGTTGCGCGGCCCGCGCCACAGCTGCCTCGCGATGTACCTCACTCACCGCGTGTCGCTCGTCCAAATCCATACGCTCCGCAGCGCGGTGAAGGCGCTGTTCGGTCTCGATCATCTGCCTTGTGGTGAAACGGTCTTCGCCGCGCCGGTCCTTGCCGAGTTCGATCAGATCGGGTGCGTTGCTGATGGCTGCCACCACCTCGTTGAACTGCTCCATTCCGTCGCTGTGGCGATGCGCAAACTTCGCAATGTCTTTTCGGGTGAAGGTCGATTGCTGATGGGTGATGGCATCAAGCGCCACGGATGGATCGGCAATGATGCGCGCACCATTGTTGCGCGCGATCTCGCGATGCAGTTCGGCGCGATCTGCTTCAATGCCGCCAGCCTCAAGGCCACTGCCCTCGATGCGTTGGGCTGGCGCACCAATCTGCGTTTGCGGCTCTAACGCTATGCCCTGTGCTTCCAGACTGCGATGATCGATGCGGGCGTCGATGTCGAGCTCGGCCAGACGCTCATTGACCAGTTCCGCCCATCGCTCGCGCCAGCGCTCGACCATCTGGGTGGCATTCCAGTCACGAACCTTGGCACCAAAACCATTCTCGTCTACGGACCGCATGGTCAGCATGACATGAGCATGCGGCTTGGGACTGCCATTCTCTGCCCTGTCCCAATGCACATTGAGATCGGCGACCATGCCCTGGCTGACAAACTCAGCCTGAACAAAGTCGCGCGCCAGTTCGATGCCTTGCCCTTGGCTGAGTTCACGCGGGAGCGCGAACTCCACCTCGCGGGCAAGCTGGGCATCCTTGCGCACCTCGAACGCCTCGACATCGTTCCACAGCCGTTCGCGGTCGCGCCAGGCTTCGGGTGCATTCTGCGGCAGCATCACCTCGGAATGGACGACACCACGCTTGGCGGAGAAGTCGTGGCTGCGTTCGATGCGCTCGTCACGCAATCGCGAAGCCGAGCGGTAGGCCGCCGACGCTACAGCACTGCTCCCAGCCTTGCGGCCAATGACCTTGAGATGAAGATGATAGATCGCCATCGCGACCGGATCATTTGCACGTCAAAGCGAACGTCGGCACGACGTATAAGCGCGCCCTCCCTCGAAAAATTCTCGGGATGGACCAGCCCGTCCCGGGCTGTCTCGGCAACCCTGAAGCCTTCCGGCAGGCGCTCAACTATCATTCAGAGATCGACAATCAATGGAGACAGCCATGCGCAAACCACGAGACTTCGACGCCGAACTGAAGGCGCTGGAAGAAAAAGCGCGAGAACTCAAAACGCGAAAGGTGCAGCAACTTGGCGAACTGGTGGTCGCCACCGGCGCCGATCAGCTCAGCACCGACGAACTGGCTGGTGCACTGGTCGCAATTGCCGAGACGAAAGACGCCGCAAAGCGTGAGGCATGGGCCAAGCGTGGGGTGACGTTTTTCGAGAGCCGGTCCCGTCGAACTGCTCCGGAATCTCAGCGCAGCCCTCGCGGCGCTCCAGCGCAACCGGGCAGCGCGCAATCGCCGGCAGGCGGCTCTAGCTCGCAATGACATGCGCACCTGGCAGGTCGAGCGCCGCAAGCGCACCCGACATCTGATCGAACTCGGCGGGCTAGTCGTCAAGGCCGGCATCGTTGATCTGACCAACGGCGATCGGGCCACCATCTACGGCGCGCTCCTCTCGCTCGCCGCCAAGCTGCAGAGCCATGAAGACGATCATGCGCGGGACCTGTGGGCCGCGAAGGGGAAGCAGGCGTTCGATGCGGAACGGCATGAAGAGCAGATGGGCCGGCGAAGCCCGTGGCGGTTGGCCCAACCGGCGAAGTGCTGCGGAACAACCCCGTGCTTTTCGAACAAGCGCTGAAAAGCCTGTGTCAGCCATGGCCGTTCGAACTGGAACGCAAACCTGGCTTGATGAAAGAGCCTACCAAATGAGTCTTCATCCACACTGCCGATCTTGGCGGCAACCCGATCATCCGCATAGATCATTGGCGTGATATGCGCCATTAACGGGCTTGCTTGAGCGTCTTTTGGACTTGCTCTTCAAGAGCGCCCCGCTTCAACATGAACTCGCGCGTGATACGCACAAGGATTGAACCAAGATCATCGACGACCACTTGGTTCAAGAACGATTCCATATCGTCCTTGGTGATCTCGATCTTGTGCTCGACCGACTGGAGATTTTCGCCCGCAGCGCCGATTTTCTTCTGCATAAGGATGAGGGTACGGTCACGCTCCTTCTTCAGCCCGGCATTTCGGTATTCATCCGTTGCGGTTTGCAGGAGCGCGGCTGCAAGCATCGGGTCGGCATTGCTTGCGAAGTGCTCGAATGATTCACCGACCGCCTTATGGAGGCGGCGGGCGTCATCGTGTTTGCTGAGGCGGCGATAATAAGTGGATTCGACGTCCTACGCACGGCGATCTGCACTGGTCTGGAGCGTACTCCTCGGACGTGAACGGGCTGCCTGTGCGGCAGCTCAGTTGAGGCCTGCCGGGCCGAAGCCCGAGAATTCGGCTTTGTGCTAAGTGTTAAGCCGACGGGACGGCGTCTACCTCACCCAGGACCCGCTTTAGCATTTCGGCCACGGCAAAATTCAGCCGGCCTTCGCTGCTATTGCTGCCCTGGCGTGAACCGCTGAACATATGCTGATTGAACATATTCAGAGCGACTTCGGTAACACGCCCAAAGTCGCCGTCCACCTGGCCTACATAATAACCGATGCTTTTGAGATTTTTCTGAAGCTCAGTTATGGCGCCTGCAACCTGATTGAGGATTTCTCCACCGTAGCGATGTGCAGTATCGTTGTCGCCTTGGATCAGGCGACCTGCTGGCCTGAGCACAAAATATCCCCCGAACGCCTCCGCAGTCATTGTTCCGGCTATGATTTGAAGGCCAAGTCCAAGTTGTTCAATCCTTTCCCACGGAAAAGTTGAACCAGGATCGGTGGACTTGCGCCCTAGTCGTTTCGGGGCCGATGGGCTACACGAATTGGGAGCAGTCGGCTCGCATATTCCGATATCACTGTGTCCGATCACGCGCCCCGAGGGTATGTGAGGAAAGGCGTGATGCAGTTTATCCACGAGTGCGACGGTCGCATCGACCTGTACCTGGGGATACGGCCCGGAGATGTGCGTCATCTCAATTCCTATCGATGTGCCGTTGAGGCCTTCATCGCCCTGCCAATGGCTATAGCCGGCGTGGGACGCTTTCCGGTCCTCCATGACGAGTTTATAGACATCACCATTTGGCGCGACGACGTAGTGGATGGACACGGTGTTGGCATAGAGAAAGGTGTTGAGGTCCCCTTGCAGATTGCCGGCTGTGTGATGGATGACGATCGCGTCGATCGGGCCGGGACGGGTGTTGGCCAAGGGGGCTTTGAGCCAAGCAGGCTGCAAACGGACGCGAACATTGCTTCCGTTGACAACGAGAAAGTCCGAGGGTTCGGCGGAAACAATGCGCCCAGCCTGCACTTGCACCTGTCCGGATAAGGACCGCCACACGCGGGGTTTTGAAGTGTCGGGTCGAAAGTCGGGCCCCATCTCCGTATCGTCAGTATCAGGCGCCCGAAATTCGGCGTTATAGGCGCCGTCAGCAAGCGTCGACAGGTCGATGCCTCCGTTGCCGGCCGTATTCGTTGTCGCCATTTTCGTGCCAATTCTAATGTTACAGTTCGGTACACCCTCGGACGGCAAGGGGCGGCAGACGATAGTTATCTGCTGGGCGGCAGATGTGGATTCGATCGATATCTCATCGTCAGGATTGACGAATTCAGGGCTGCGTCTCTCTGGATTCGGATTGGCGAGGATGTCGCTTGCGTCTCGTTCGTCAGGCTGTGGATAAGTGTTTGATGCCGCTTCGTTCGCCATGTGCGCTCTCCCTGACCGGTCTTGGTGTTTGAACTGCGGTTATTTCCCGCTCTGAGAAAAATGTTGGTAGTCCTTCTTGGAATCCCATGTTCCGCCCCAGGTCCATCCGACGTCGCCAAAGGACGTAGTGACTTCGCCGCCGGGTAGAATAATGCCCGTTACGGAGCTTATTCTCTCGTGAGCTTCGTCAAATGCTTTACCAGCTGGGGGGTAGGTGTTTGACTTCGTTACGAATGGATTCTGGACGGGGTTAATATCAATGGCGATGCCCAAAGCATGCGCCGATAGCGTGTTGGTGCCGCCAACAAAGCGACAGTTGAAAGCGCTGGTGTTGTTGTCAGCCATAGAGGCGTCGTCATCGCCGCCATATTTGTCGACTAGCTCCATCCGCTCAATCCGGAAAGTTCCAGATGCAAAAATCCTGTCCATGGCGGCCACAATATTGGCCGCATGAGCTTTTGCAACAATTAGATGGCCGGTCTTCTTCTGCCCATCGAAACCAGTATAGGGAACGGTGAGCAACAGCAGGTCCGTTCGGGCGGGACATGGAAGATCCGCATGCCAGGATTTGCCCTGCATGTTCTGCCAAATGGTGTCCGGAATCGGCTGAGAGGTCGTTTTGTCGGCGTTCGTCTCAGAAAAGGCGCCTTGAGTGGCGGCCAGGCAAACGCAAAGGCCGCCGACGAAAACAATAACACCAAGACGTCTAGAATCCATAAAAAAACCAAATTCCCGCGTCTACGTGGATACCAACTACACAAGAGATAAAGTAACAGAAAATTACCATAACGTTCAATATGACACAAGACAGCAGGATTTACTTTACAAACTTTTGCGCAAAATGGCATCTCGAGTTTTGCCGATCGACGCAGTAGAGTTCAAATCATTGCGACTGAGTGATCGCGCATCATCTCCTATTTTAGACATTCGTCACCGAAGCGTCTTTTGAAGCTCTCTCCAGAGAAGGTGCTGCACTCTCATAGCCCTGGGCGTTTTGAGCAGTCTTGCGGCACAGTCTGGGCGTCGTGCACTGTTCGATCGATCGCAACGAAGGAGGATGTGTAACTATCCGGGTAAAGCTCCAACTTCAGCAACCCGGCCGAAGTGTTCTGGAAAGCTCTGCTCAGGGGATGCCGCTTGTCGTCCGGAACACCGTAGAGATGTGCCCCTCCGGTTCCAGCGACAAACGACCCGAGCCCGCCTGCCATCTCGTTGCCGGCGGCGTCCTGGCGGGCAAAGCGTTCGTAATCGTGGTCGTGCGCCGTCACCAGCAGCGTGGCCCCCTGCTCAATCGCGATCTTCATGAAGGGTTCCATCTTGGCATACGTCCAATTCGGTTCGTCGCGACCGTGCTCGCCGGAACTCATGAGGAAGGGATGTGAAAAGACGAGAGCGCATTTTGCCTTGGAATTCGTCAAGGCAGTACGCAGCAGTCCCTCTTGCAGGTTCCTATCCCGATAGAAATTCACGGCCGCCAGCAACCATCCGTCGGCATTGTCCTGCGGGAAGGTCGTGGCATAGAACTGCGTGGCCTTATCGGCGTTGAGCGCCGTGAACCTTTCCTGGAAGTACCCCTGATACACGCTCTTGGTGGGGTCATCCGAGTAGTCATGGTTGCCCGCGACAGGCAGGAGACGGTTATAGTTGGCGGTTCCCCAAAGGGTTTTGAACTCCTCGAAGCATTCGGCGTAGAACGGCGCTGCCAACTTGCCCTTCTTGTCGCGGTTTGAATACGCAACATCGCCCAGGACCAGAACCGCGACCGGCAGTCCTGCCGCCTTGTCGACTTCCCGCTGGATCAGCTCGGCGACCTCCTTGTACTTGCGTTCCTTGTGATAGCAGGCGGTGATGTCGCCGGCGGCGAGCAGGATGCCAATTCGCTTGTCCGGTTCCGTTCCTTCTTGCGCCAAGCTGGGCCCCCACCCTGCAAGAAGCATGATGGCGACAGAAAATACCCGTGTGCAGCTGTTCATTTCCTGCTCCCTCCCCGCTCGACAGAACGCCGCCCGGGCGATTCCGGGCGAATGTCGCGCTACAGGCGTTCCCTGCGCGTTGCGAAAGCAACGTCTACTACTGCTTTGCCGGCACCTGTACGCCCATCTTCAGCGCCGCCTTGATAACCATCATCCGGTCATGGGCCGTTTCCACGGCCCGTATCTCATTGTCGCGCACGTAGACCTGAAACGCATCAGATGCCAACCCTTCCAAACTGCCCTCGTCCGGTTCGGGAAAGGAGCCGTCGACGGCGACGTTGGCCCGGGTGACCGCAGCTAGGCGTCCCACTTTGAATACGTCGAAGGTTCCGAAGGTGAGGCCAACCTTCCGCTGCGTGTCGGCCGTCTCGTTCGTCGTGACGCAGTAGGCCAGCTTGTTTTTGCTGGCGGGTCCGTCCGTGTACTGGATCGTCACGCCGTGGCGGAAGCCGATCAGGTTTTCGTTGCCATTGCACGGTTCGCGCACGAAGCCCGTGATCGGAAAGATGAAGCTGTTTGAACCGGCTGGAGCTGTGTCATCGCCGCTGTCCATGAGCTTGTCCACACAGGCTTTGGCCTGGCCGGGAGCCACTTCATTGCAGGCATTGACCATTCTTTCCGCCAGATTGCGGGGCGTTGCCGCCAGCACGATCACCCAACCACGGCGGGCCGAACCGGGGAACTTGTAGTCGCATTCGAGGAGTTTGGCCGCTGCATGCCCGGCAAGTTGGGCATATGGTTTGATCAGATCATTCTCCAGGAGCACGTTGCCTCTGGCGATTTCAGTGCACCACGGATGGGGGTTCGCGGAGGTTTCGCTGCCGATGACATAGCGGGCACCCCCGGCAAATCTCTCTTGCAACTCATCTGCTGTGGACGCCACCAGATCGGCTGCCGCCGCCGCCTGGCATAACATGAGGGCGCAACCCAGTGACACCAGGCTGGTCAACGTTGGCAGATTGATCGTCGCCGAAGCAAGTCTTGGCATGAGCGTTTATCCTGTGTGAGGCAGCCGCGTTCAGGCGCAATGTCGTTCCGGAGGAACGAACCCCTTGTTGATGACGCGCCCGAGGCCTGTGTTGCGGCAATCGAAATGCATGATGTCGCCGCTCTCGCCGAGTCCGAAGTCCGAGGCTCCCCATGCCAGGCAGCCAAAATCCCGCAACGCGATGACCAAATCCTTCGACAGATTAAGGAAACCGTTGCGTGGGTCGCGCTCGAAGAAGCCGTCATCGGTGCCCAGGTTCGCCAGGTCGGATGCGATCGTGTTTCGCCATCGGATGGCGGCCTGATCTAACGTTTCCCCGGCACTGAATATTCCCGGCGTGCCGTTCTGATGATGCCGCTCGAGCAGTTGTCTCAACTCCTCGGCATCATCTCGCAAGGCCAGGTAGCTGCGGAAATCGCGGTCGAGGCTCCACAGGAAGTCGTAGATTTCGACAGTCGTCTTGTTGGCGTTGGCGTGAAGCAAGCTGGCGGCGGTGGAGCCGCCTTCAAGCGTCATGCCGGAGACGAGACGCCGCGCACACTGCAGCACGCGCACGATCTCGCTGCCCTTGATCCAGGGATTTCCGGTGTAGTTGATGTCTGTCGCCAGTCCAAATGTGTGCATGCTGGCGGTGGTTGCCGTTGGCCTGGACCCCCGGTGGAATTTCTGGATTCCCAGCGCCTGGCCGAGTTTCACGGGGGTGAACCCCTGATAAGCCGGCATGCCAAGCAGATGCCGCTCGGCGGCCCTCAGTCGGCGCAGCAGGACCGCATGAATGCCGTTACGGAACGTTTGGCCAAGAAACGAGGGCGCGGTCATGTGCCGGAACCAGTTGGCGGCATTCAAGGTCGCCGGCGCGGCCGGATTGTCGGCAACGCCTGCAAGTTTTTTGTTGATGCTGGTGAGATGAGCCTGCGCGGTCGGGTTGGCGACGTCGACCTGGTTGAGGCCTGGCCGGCCAAGATAAAGCCCCAGATTGTCAAGGGTCGATTCACCGCAGCGCCCGTCATGCTGCGCGGCATCGACATATGTCTTGCTCTGAAACTGGTGGATGGCTTCGACGAGCACCGCCTTGTCAGTCGCTGCCGCAGCGCCCTGGGCCGCGGCGATCGCGACTTTCACGGAGGCGAAGTCGACATAGCTCTCCAGTGTGATTGCGATGCGGCCAAGACCGACACCCGATACGCTAGGATGCCGCTGTTCGTTCCACGCCAACGCCGCCTGGTTGACGGCCGGCAGCAGAAGGGGCGTCAGAATGCTACGCCGCTCGGCATCGCCAAACGGAGGGATGGCAAGCGCCTGGTCGGCAAAGACCAGCTCTTCGCGCAACGCAGCCATTTGCCGTGCCGCGGCCTTGCTGGGCGCCAGAACCTGCAGTCGATTGCGGAGTGGCCCGGCGGGGTCCCTCCAACGCCAGCGCTTGTAGGCGCCCTCGAGATTGCGGACGTACAGATGGTTGTCGTCGATGGCATCGACGATCGCCATTTCGAGCCGGCCTGATTTCGCGGTTTTGACCACCAGGTCGCCGGAGACGATGCGCTTGGCTCGTTTTTCTCCGGCTCGGGCGGCCTTCATCGAAGGCTTGCGGTTCTGTGTCCGGTCGACCTCCCTCGCCATCAACGACTGGAGCTGCTGGCTGACGTTGCCGAGCTGGGTGAGCGAGGCGGCCGCTTGGGCATCCCAGAAGCGATGGTCCGCCAGTATACGGCTGACCTCATGGTCGCAGCTGTCGTCGTCCACATCAACCTCGACCGAGGGGGCGATTGCTGCGGCCATCATTTCGAGAGGCGCTCCGGGATAGGAATCGGCCAGCCGGTCGATAACCTCCCAAGCCGCAATGGCGTCCGGCTTCTGCGCCGCGAGGCGGGTGGCCAGCTTGGAGCGCCGGTCCTGACTGCAACTTGACCAGCTATCGGAAGCAAGCAGCACGCCGTTGATGGCAGCCAGCTTTGCGGCAGGCGAAGCGTAGGGCTTCAGCGCCTTGAGCAGCGGCGCAAGGCATGCCGAATACCGGACATAGGCAGACAGAAGCAGCGCCTTGAGGACAAAGGTGTCGCGATCGGGCCGCATTGTGTCGATGGGAAGGATGCCGGCAGCTTCGATGCTCTTGAGGCCGGGCCGCAGCCATTCCCCCGAAACGCCCATGATCGTCTCGTGCACATGCGGCCAGATCACCCCATCGCGAAACGCGGCCGCGAGGTCCTTGCGGAACGCGGCGTCGATCTGATTGAAGGAGTCGTGACCGGGGATCCCCGACTGAAAATATCCGCAGTTGCGGGAATGGTCGGCATCCCGGCCAATCAGCTGGGTTGCGTTGCCAGCGGCATCGACCACATTGAGAGCAAAGAAGTTGGTCCCCCCAATCGTTACCTGCTTGGGTGACCAGCCAAACCGATCGAAACACGGGTGGAACAGGTCGGGGTCCATCTCATTGAAGGCATGGAGAAACTGGAAGATCGCCGCGCGATGCACGTTGAACTGAATCGAGCCCAGGCTGATGCCGGCACCGAGGTCATAGGCATTGATGGATTCAAGCAGACCCTCCCGACCCGAAATGACGCGGATGTAGCAGTCGGGTTCCGACACCGGGTAGCGCAACAAAGGAAGCGTCAAGCCATGTGTCTGCCCGCCTCGATAGCCGTCGCCAGGTTGGTTGACCCCGGTCACCGCACAGGCATGCGCCGCCACATATGCCAGCAATATGCGCAAGGCCGGTGCCGAGACCGTCGATAGGTTCTTTTTCGACAGGTCGATGCCGTTGGGCCAGCTGGCTGGTTTCACCTTGGTGAGAGCGGCAATCCAGGCCTTTCGCTGCGCATCGCGGTCGGATGCCGCCATTGCAAGGAACTCGGGGGTTCTGGGAACATCGACCCACCTGCCGCTCGAGGCGTCCGGCTTGGACGGAAGATAGAGCCTGATTGTACTGGCATCCCGCAGGCAAAGGGCTGCGACGGCCAGTCCCGGCTCGGGCCTAAAATTGATGGTGGACGGCAGGTCAGCAGGTGCCTGGCCATCTAGCTTCATTGCCTCGACGCTTCCTGCTGCAAACAGTGGCCCGACGTGGGCAAATGATTCGCCGGTCGGCAGGGTTGCGGAGATCGAGCCGTCCAGTCCTGACGCGAAACTGCCGAGAGAGGTGCCTGTCAGCTCCCACTGCGTAGGCCCAACCGTCACCGTTCCGATCTTCAAAGTGCCCCCTCCCGAAGTAGCGTGAGAAATCTTCACGCACTTCGATGTCTAGGTCAACTGCAAATACTTGCGACAACAGCAGAATCCTGCCTTAATGACTGTGAAATTGCTGCGAAAGAAGGAACAGATACGAGCTCCCATCGCTGGACCTGCGGTGGGGGGCGGCCGGGCCATCACCGGCATAGGCGGTGTCAGAGGGCGACTGGGAGCGCCCTCCAGGTCGAATCCCCGGCCTTTCCGTCGACCATTAATCCGGCAAGCGTCTGGAGACTGCGTGTGGCAGCGTCCGTTCGGTCGCCGAAATCGCCGTCGATCGCCAGCTCCTCGATTGCGATGGCATTCTTCCAACGCCAGAAGCCAAGGCGGCGCTGCAATTCACGCACCGCAGCGCCGCGGCTGCCGCGCTGAAGGAGGGGATAGTTACGGGCCTCGCCCGGAAAGAACAGCCGGACATGCAGGTGGTTGTCGTGGTTGTCTTCCCAGTTCGCACCCACAATGTCGGGGTCGTTGAAGAAAATCACCTTGAGAGCTAGCGTGCCGTTGGCGTGCCACAGGTCGACGAGTTCCTGGGTGAGTTCGAGCGAATAGTTTGGGCTCTGGAAGGTTATACGCCCGGAATCGGTTTCCGTTCCGTCGTTGCGCAGCATGTCCATGTCGATGTCGCGGCCAAGTTTATGCGAGCCGTGGTCAGGGATCGTCCCGCCGCCTTTCTGGCTGATGTCACCGACGCCGAGGCGCGGCGAAGCGCGCCTCAGCGACCAGATGCGTCCCACCTCCTCGACCGCCGCGGCTGCCTGCGCAATTGCGAACCGGTATTTCTCGAGCTTGTAGCCATAGAGGCCGGTCGTCGGCAAAGCGAGCTGAACGTCGATGGGAAACGGCATGGCACCTGCCGCCAAGGGAGAAGACTTTTCAGTGAACCCGGCAGGATACTCTTCGGGAACCGCGCAGAGGTCTCGGTCGAGGTCTCTTTCGTGGCGTACATTGCCCGTCATGCGAAATCCTCCTGTCTTGCCATCGAACGCTCGCAGCTAGGGTTTTGGGTGCCTGTCCGAACGGAACTGAAAAACAAAGTAGGGCGGGATGCAAAGCCCCCGCCGGTCGCGCCTGTCCAGCCACTCCTTGTCGGGGAAGCTTTGGCCGTAATAGTCCGCGGCCGAATAGGGTTTCCCGACAATGTTCTTGAAGTATGGCTTCTTGGCGAGGCTCTCGGCGCGTGCGTTAAAATAGTTTTCGAAATCTTCGGGGCTGGTGGCCACAGCACTGGCGCAGATGTAGTCGTCCCGGCAGGGATCTGCCGCGTCACACGCGCGCATCCCGGCAAAGGATGTGAAGTTCTGAAAGCACACGTTTTGCGTATAGACTGTGCCCGGATCGGTGATCCGGCCCAGGCAGGTGTTGAAGCCGGTCGATGCGATCAGGCCGCAAGTGCTGTTCGGACCAAGGCCCAGGCATTCCGATAGCCGCAGCATGCCGGCCGGAAACCCGCCTGTCTGTGCATCACGCAACTCGTCCTTGCTGCAGGGCACTGACCTGCAATCTTTCCCAAGATAATACTCCTGGTGCGCCCCATAGAATGAATTGTCCTTCAACGGCGGAAGCGAAAATTTCTTGAGCGCTTCGTTGTCGATCAGCTTGTTCTTGTCGTGGCCTTCGGGATAGGCCTTGGGAAAGTCACGGCTGTAGCTGTCACGCCCAAAGGAGAGAGATTTTATAATCCCGGCCTGCAGCGGGTCTCCTATCTGCGCATGGCTTTCCGGCACGCAGGTCCCGACCATCTTGTCGTTTTCTGATCTGTAGAACTGCTTGCAGGTCAACCCCTCCTGGCACGTCCACTGGCGTTGCGTGGAGGCGAGGAATTCGGCATGATGCATGCCCCTCCCCAGCCGCCAAGCAGCTGTGTGCCCGACAGCTCGTCTTCCAGCTTGTTCAGGGGGCGGGCCGAGTAGCCTATCGCCAGCTCGTAGGTCGTCAGTTTGCCCGATGGACGGTTCGCGATTGCCGCAACGATCTTTTTCTGCGCGGCTGATCGCCGTAGAACAGCGGCGATCCAGGCAGGAAGACTGAGTTTGCCGCAGGCGTCCCCCGGCGGTCGGCGCCGGGAAAATGGAAGCCCGCAATGGCCCGCGTCTGATGACAGCCGGTGCACGTGCTGTCGTTCAGCCTCGTGCGGAAATCCTCCGTGGATTTGACGAAGCTGAGCTTCCCGCCGGTCTTCCCGAAGCGCTCGAGGGCGACCCAGATGGCGTCGTCGGAGATGACTTCCTGGTCGCCTTTCTTCCCTTCTTGCTTTCCGGCGTCGGCTGCCAGAACGGCTGGTTTCTCGCGCGATGAACGCCGCCGGGCGAAACGGAGACGGCGCGTTTGGACAGGTACTTTTGCGGAAGCTCCAGCGTGCCGGCATCGATGTCCGCCACGACTGCAGGCGTCTGCAGATAGGCGACAAGCTCCTCGCGCAGGGCCTTCTTCTCCTTGCATTGCGAGGCGCTATCCCCGGAACCGCACAGCAGCTTCTCGCGATCGATCTGGTTGGTGAGCCCGATCGGCTGGAACTCTCCAGCCTTCTCCTCCCAATGGAATACACGAATGAGATATTCCGCTTCGGATCCGAAATCCTCAACCGTGCTTGCCGGTTTGCGGTACACCTGCGCATTGATTTCAATGCGAAGCATGTCCTCGCCCTTGATGAGCGCGAGCGGACCGCTGCCTGGGTCGAGGAGAGCTTCTACCTTTTCCAGGGGGGCCCGGCCGACTGGCCGGTCAAGTTCTTTCACCCATCGGTCGGCGACGTTTGGCAGGTGACTGTTCCGCCTTGCGTGTCGCCAGGCAGTGCAGGAAACACGATGTTCATCGTCACCGGCAGCCTGGACTGGCGCCCGTTCGTCAGGTCGTAGGAAAAACGGTAGATGACCGATATCTCGCCGCAGTCGCGCTGCGCTGGCAACAGCGACACATCGGTGATGAATTGGCGATCCATTCGGTTGACGACGCCGACCAGCTCGATCCTTGATCCGGGATCGGTCAAAACTCGGTGTGGAGCTGGGAACCCTCAGCGCCCGCTAGCTTTGTCAGATCATCCAAATCTTCTGCAAGCTTGACCTGGATCGAACGCGCAATCTTCAGCTTGAACGGGTTCTTGTGCGCTACCTCTTCGTAGCTCCTCGCCTTGGCTTCGATCAGCCTGCTAAAGTTCAGCGGGCCGTCGCAGGGGTCGTGTTGAGCGCAGTCGAGGGCAACGATCACCTCCGGCTCGAACACGAAGGGTCCGCGCAGGTTGATCGGCACCTCGCCGCTATAGTCGTTCGACTTGTCTGCAGAGCTCGGGCTGGGAACCGCCAGCAGCGAAAGAGCAAGCAGTAAAAGCAGAGCTGCAGTCGACCGCACCCGTGACTTCGTTGGCAAGCTCAGCCCCATCACCACCTTGCTCCTGCGATGCCGGCAGCCGCCTCCGGCTGTCGAAGATTTCCTGTTGTCCTAACGAGGCATTTGTCACACTCGTTCAAAGGTCGAGATCAGGGTAGAACCACTCAAACTGCATCGAAGGCCATCAGCCACGCGTCGGGGAGTTTTCGTTTCGCGCAGTAGCGTTGCAAGCGGCCGCGCGTCTTTTCTCCGCGGCCCAAGCCTAGATACCGAACGGCGTTGCGCCAGTAGATATTCTGCAACTGGTCCGGCGTGAAGCCGGCGAGACGAAGTTGGGAGTCGAGATTTGCGAGATAGTTGTTGTTGTCGAGTTCCTTGGCGATCATGGTCCAGTCGGTGCCGTACATGAGGTGGCGCACGTCTGGATCGTAGGCAATGCGGAACGCTTCCAAACGGAGGCGGATTTCAGGGCGCTCTTCTTCCTGGCTACCTGGGATCGTCAGTTCACTGAGATAGGCCAAATCAGCGAACAGGAAATCACGACCATCGTCCTTGATCGTCTCGCCGATAATGACCTCCCACACCGGGCCTGAGTATTCATCGGCCTCGCATCTTAGTCCCTGAGGCGCGTTGTCCCCAATGTCGAGTGCTTCGTCGAAACCGCCGAAATGGGCGAGGTTGATTCGAAGGCGAGAATATTTCGGGATAGCCAGCAGTTTGCGCCACCACTTGGGGCTTGCACGCTGCCCATAGCCGCATACTGAACCAAGGCTATTTTCCGCATGCGCCATGATCGGCACATCCTCGGCCGCGCACCAATCGTATAGTTCCATAAGCGCGCGTTCAATGCGCTCACCACTTGCACCCTTCGGCTCTTTTGGAACCTTGAGATTATCATTCTCGATGGGCTGAAATCCCATTGGCGGATAGAGTTTGATGCCGACGAAGCCGCAATCGTTGATAGCATGCTTGACCTCCCTCAAAACGTCGCGGTCTTCTGCCGAGCGGCGCGGATCGAAGCCCACCATGCTGTGCATGTGCATACCGTTGTTGGATTGCGCTATGGTAACCTGAAGCGCATCCATGACATCCACTTGTTCGGCGATGGACGAGACTGGCGCCTTGCCTAGCCAACGATGCATATCGAGAAAGCTCGGCGTGATCATCTGCACGCAGCGCTTGTCTGCGAAGACCCGGATATATTCCCGTGCGATGGCCTCACGGCTGCCCAGCAGCAGCCGAGCGAAATCTATGTAGCGGGCGATTTTCGAATCCTTGCCCTTTAGGTTTCGGGCCACCTCAGCCGCTTTGGCTTTGTCAAGCGGCTCGCCGCGTGCCTTGGTCGTCAAAACGCCGGCTTCGGCGTAGATCTGGTCGAGCAGCTCACGATAGTCGGGCACGGCCTGGTCGCCGGCGATCGATTGAACGATCTTGTTTGGGGCGCGCTGGCTTTGATCAAGCGTAAGCAGCGCATCTGCCACGGCCTTGGTCTGGCGGTTGTCCAAGTCCTCGGGCTTTTCCATCGGTTGGCGGCGGCGCAGATTGGCAGCTTCTTGCTTCGCGGTAATCGTACCAGCACTGAGGATCAAAACCAGCAGGACAACCAGCGCATCGATGATACCGCCGGCCCGGGCAACCTTCAGTTCCGGGAAGACCTCTTCCCGATGCTCACCGAGCACGACATATCTGACAAAGCCTTCAACAGACACGTCCGAAGCATTGAAAAGGTGGCAGTGGACATCGATGATGTTGCCGCGTCCATCTGCAACACAGAGCCCCGGTGACAGCGGCCACGATGAACAGGCGGGCAGTATCGCGGCGGTTGCTGCACCACCCAGCCATTGTAGCATGATCCGTCGATTTGGGATGCCCGCAGCATCCCCAATCAAGTTACGCATTTTGCCCGCCTCTCAGAGACGCATTCTATCACCTAATGGCAGCGTTGAGCGCCTTCCAGTCGACGTTGTCCAGTTCCTTGCGTTGTGCTGCCTGATCCTCGACGTTCGTGCGCAAGGGTGCTGCGGTCCACGACGAGGGGACGCATGCCGTTGGCACGTCGACGACGTCGAACGGTTTCTCCCCGTCTCTCGCTGATTGGCATAGATGTTCGAGCCCCGTCTGAATTTGCAGCGAGTAGTCGAGGCTGATCGCGTGGACCAATGTCCTGTTCGTGTTGTCGTTGAAAAATCGGGTGGGAGAATCGAACACCTCACCAGGCGCGATGTCTCTGAAGTAGCTCCTGAGCCGCTCTCCATATGCGGTCCTGTTCTTCGGATCAGGATCGACAGCTTTGCTTGGAACATTTCCAAGAAGCAGGCTGCGCGGGAACTGTGCGCTACCATGGCAGCTCAAGCACGAAGAGTTTAGGTTGTCGAGCGGCCCGTTCAGGCGCCCCTGCCATCCCATCACCAAACGGTTTGCCCAACCGTAGGTAACGCCTTTCAGCTCAGTGTTGATCATGCTCTGCGTGATGGGCTGATCGGCCTCGGCGTTGGCATCGTTTCCCCACATCAGTCCAACAGGGGCCAGCCGGTGCCAAGGATCCGTGGACACGACATCCGTACTATAGACGAATGTTCCAAACACCCATCCGCTGGTGCCCGCCCGCGGGTCCCTGACGGCGAAATCAAGCTGGATCAAATGAACTTGCTGAGGCACGCGGGTCGTCTTATGGGCGACCACCCGATCAATGTCACCATCCCAGGTTGGCGCACCCTTAAGGTAAGGGACCTTTTCATCAGACACGGTGCTAAACAGGAGCTTGAATGAGACGGTGCCCACCGGAAACAAAACGTTAGTTAAATCCGGCTGGCAGGGTTCCTTGAAGATCTTTGCAAACGTTGTTGCCCCGATCTCATTGTAAAATCCTATTGCCCACGTCTGGTCACCGCCATCGACGCCTTCTTTCAGCTGATCTTTGAGGGTAGGTCGCTCGGCGGTGAGCCCATGCAAAAATTCCCGTCCTGTGGGTGTCCGGTCCATCCACAGGCCATGGTACCAGTTGCGCTTGTGGTTGTCTTGAATGTGGAACGCATTGGAAACCCCCGCCTCGGTGCCGTCCTCGTTGCCGTCGAGAACGTAGTCCAAAACCGCATTCATGTAGGCATGCCAATCGGTCCGGAAATCAATCGTCGACACAAAATCCGGTACCGCTTCGCCAGTTGTGCTGGGATAGTCGAAACGCCCGTTGAAGCCCTGGTCCTCGGTGTATCCTGGAGGGATCCCGAAGGATGGGTTATATGAAGTGGGGACGCATCGAGGGTCGGCACCAAGGGCCGCTGTGCAATCCATCGCCAGAAAGACTATGAGGATAGTGGTGCGTACGAACATTCATTCCCCCCGAATTTTATTCTGATCACAGTGTAAAAATATGGAAGACGGACGCGCATCGATACCACATTAACGTGTACTGTACTTCGACAGCTCGAGCTTGAAAAGATACCAGCATTGAAAACTTGCCAGCTACGGTCCTGGCTAACGTCCCGATCCGGAAACTCCCAAGTGCTTCGTGGAGACTCAACTCAAAGTTATGATTGACGGCTCATCACTCATGTACATGCGGCGATATCTGCTGGATTGCCGAGTTGTCACCAGTTTGGTAGACTTTGGTCATGCTGAGAATCGGCTCCGAATGGCAGCGCCTGCTTGAGATCGTCCGCCGCCTTCGCGGCGGCCTGGGCGTTGTTGTTCTTCACCGCCTCGCGATCTCGTCCTGCGCCGCCTTCACGGCGGTGATGAAAGCATCCTTCCGGTGGGGGCGGCGGTGGCCGTCTCAGTGGGGGAAGCGGCGCCGTCGCCTGGCACCAAAGGCCGGTTAGGCAAAGCCAAACAAGACCGCAAACGCGGTCGTCCAAAAATGTCCACCTCAGGATCACCCCAGCCGCCAAGATGATGCCGAAATAATGGACTCAGGGCCTGCGGCGCACTTCTTTATCCACAGCTAATTATCTTTTGTGATACTGCGGATCGCTTTGTCGGAAATTCTTTCATGGCACGATGAAGTCTTGCGCGTGGCAACACCTCGCTTTGCTTGGCGTCTCGGTCGTGCTATGCAGATATAATACTGGCATTTCGGTATTTGCCGTTTGGAATGGCTAGTTGGAAGGGAGCATGGCAGACCTCGCGCAGCCGGCAGCAATCCAATGGGAAGAATTTTCCCAATTGGCCGCCGTTCCGGCCAGTTCAAGAGTTGCCTCCGTAGTCAAATCTCCTGATGGGCGATCCCTGTCGATTCTAATCGAGGGTCTTGACGCACACTGCGACGGAACAGGGAACAAATCTGCTGCCGCCATTCTCGTGGGATCAATTGAGGCAAACATTCCGGCCAAAACAGATTGGACTGCCACACGGGCAGACTTCAGGGGCCAGGTGGCACTCGCCGGCAGTGCAAGAGCAACGGTTCAGTTAACGCTAGCACGGGCCTACGAAAGCCAAACGATGGTCGCGCCCCTTCAAGGAGGGTCCGACAGCATTGATTTTGTCCGAACACTTTATAGTCCCGCGGAAACCGCATTTCCCACTGCTGAAGGAGAGGCTCCTTCATATGCTCCACTCACTATCTCGGTTCAACTCAATCTCGCTTGCGCCGGGAAAGCGGCGTCCGCTCTGGCCGCGGTGGATTCCATTGATCTTGAGCTTTGGCTTCGCTGACACAAGACGTCATATCGCTTCCCACCGAGCAACGAGCCGCAACTCTGGAAGCCCTCCCGCTTTCCCGATCAGGCACAACGGCTTGATCTGCGTCGGGACGCTGAAATGCTTCACCGTTTTCGCACTGGATCGGCATGGGTGAAATCAAAATTTTAACTGAAGTAATTTTCAGTAAGGAGCTTGTTTTAAATTTAGGAACTTACTAGGATGCTGACGCGTTTTTTGCTGCGCCGCACTATCAACTAGACTTTCTACTTGCACCGAATAAACGGGATCACGCGCGAGGGTCTGATCAATGGATTTCATTGAACGGTGGTTTGGCGTAAGCCCTGATGGTGGCAATGGAACGACCGAAGCGCTCTACATCATTGCCGGCCTCGTTGTTGTCGTCGCCGTTCTGGCGCATTGGCGAACGAGGAAGGCCAAGGGCGATTGAGGCTTAAGTGCCTGTTTCAATTGGCGGGATTGACATGCCGTCTGCATCGAAAGTACCGCAGTTCAATCCGGCATCACTGCCCGCCGTTTCAGCTGCGTTCGCCGCGCAATTCAAGCGGGTGGCCGGCCTGGTTCCAAGCGGCGTCCTAGTTCCTCCTGCGGCACCGGGACCGGGGCCAACCAAACCCGGCGTCGAACGCTGGCCGGTCAAGACTGGGACCGACAGCGACGCCGGAGAGGTCGGCACGAACCGAGACGTCGGTACCGAACCCGGGATCGTCGACACTACAGTCGAGGAACTTGCGGCGCTGGCACGTCCGGCCGACATGCTTCCGGTCGGCAAGAACCACAAGAAATATCAAACGCTGCGCGCCCGTCCCGTGAAACTTGTCGTCTGGCGCGTCGTCGCTGACATCATTGTGCTGAAGAAAGAGGACGATGGTGACTTCCATATCGTGCTGCAAGGGGCGAGCGGCGAGACCTGCATCGCCGAGGCGCCGACAGCGCATCCGCCATTCGTTGATGATACCAGCCCATGGTTTGACGCCATGCAGGCGGTTAGGAGGAAGATCGCGGAAAAGTTCGGGCCAAGCTTCGTCGGCGTTCCGTTCGTTCAATTCGGCAAATACCTGATGCCGCAGGCATCGATCGTTCCTGGTACCCCGACCGGAACAGCCCACCTGGACGGAGCAGACATTTTCGACACGGCACTTCCGTTCAAGGCCAAAGTTCCGGCAACGCCCGTCGAGGTGATCGGGGTTGGCTTCTTCGATCGCGTTCACGGGCAGACCGGAGTCGTGCTGAACAATGGCATTGAACTGCATCCAATTCTGAGCGTCACCTGGAAATAGCGCGCGGCGCGTTTCCTCCGGAACGGAGACGGATGTGCGGGACTTTGTAGGCGGAATCTACGATGGCGAGTCACGGGCGTTTATACCCGTGGCGGGTGCTATTGCCGCGGTTGACATCGCCACTGGCAGGCTGTTGTGGCGGCGTGCGGGTCTCGGCCGCCCGGTGGCCGTGACCGGTTCGCGGTTGGTGACGCTTGCGGCGGAGGGCAAGAGTTTCCAGCTTCGACTCGTCGATACCTCGACCGGCGAGGATGCCGGTCGTATCGCAGATTTCGGCATGCCGGATCTCGCCGGCGAAGTCGGCACTGCGCCAGACGCCGTGGATATGGAAGCGGATAAGACGCCGGAGGGGCTGAGGCTGTCTTGGCGGCTCCGGCGACCTTACCGCGGTGGTGCTCCGCCGCCAGCTGATTTGTCCGAGCAAACGCGCGGCGAAACCAGCGGAGCCATCGTACTTGACCCTGAGAAGGTTGTGGCAAGGCAAGCCGCCACGACCCGGCTTGCGCCGGACACGGTTCGACCGGTTGACGCTATCGCCCGGTCGGCGGGCGACCCCGACGTCCTGGCACTGGACCAGATCGGTGGCACGGCATTCGCCCTGAGGGCCCGGATTGCGTCCGGCAACACCGAAGTGAGCCTGGAGGCCCGCGACGCGTCGAGCGGAAGCGTTTTGTGGGAAACCCCGCTATCGCAACACGTGGCATCCAAGCCTACTCCACTGCGCAATTAATTGGATCAGACATGAGGGGAGTTGTTTGTCATGGCCATCAATAAAAGGCGGGTTGCACGCGAACGCGGCATAACGGTTATGCAGGTCGACATGCTACGCACCTCGCGTGCAATGACCAGCGCCGGTATCGAGGCACTACCGGAAACGTCCCTTCTACGGGCGATACGGCGGCAGGACTACCCGGACTCCCCACGTGCCCGTTTGATGTTCCGCCTCGAGCAACTCTATGACAGCAAAGGTCGGCCAACCGAACAGCCGTTGGTAAAGGCACTAAAAGAAGTCGATGGCCTGCGGGCACGCGCCCGCCGTCCGAGCGTGGCGGGAATCCCGTCCGGCGGCCACGTCGCGCCCGCGGCCCTCGGGATGGCGCCACCGCCTGTCGCGGGCCTCGCGAGGCCCGCCTGGAAGGCCCTCGGCCCAGGCAATATTGGCGGCCGCACCTATGCGATCCTTGTTCATCCGGCGCAGCACCAGACGATGTGGGCCGGCAGTGCTGGTGGCGGGATCTGGCGGACCGACGACGGCGGTCAGAGCTGGACGCCGGCCGACGACTTCATGGCAAACCTCTCCGTGACTTGCCTGATGATGGACCCCAACGACGCCAATTTGATTTATGCCGGGACCGGCGAGGGCTTCCACAATGGGGATGCGTTGCGAGGCGGCGGCATTTTCAGGACTACCGATGGCACTCATTGGAGCCAGATTGGATCGACCGCGGGAGCGGGCTGGGACATCGTCAACAGGATAGCGATCAGCGTCGATGGCACGACAATGCTCGTCGCCACCAATGAGGGGATTCGCCGCAGCGTTGACGCCACGCGAGCGAGTTGGCAAACCGTTCTGGCGGCAGAGGTCGCCGACGTGAAGTTTCATCCTACCGATCCCACTCAAGCGATCGCCGCGAGTTTGTCTAGCGGCATGTCGTGGTACTCAGGTGACTCTGGCGCAACCTGGACTCCGTCGACCCACGCAGCAAGCTGGGGAGGCCGCGTTGAACTTTGCTATGCCCGCGCCAATCCCAGCGTTGTCTTTGCATCAGTCAACATAGAAAACGGCCAGATCTGGCGCTCCGCCAACGGCGGCAAGACATTCACGAAACGCAAGAGCCGCAATCCGGATGGCGATTCGGCGAATTACCTCGGCGACCAGGGTTGGTACGATAATGTGATCTGGGCGGACGATCCGACGAATTCCGATATCGTCATTGTCGGCGGAATCGACCTTTGGCGCAGCGTGGATGGCGGAGACGATCTGGTCGATATCAGTACCTGGTGGGACAGGCGTTCGGCCCATGCCGATCAACATTGCATCGTTTCACACCCTGCTTACGATGGCATAGCGAACCGGGCAGTTTTCTTTGGCAACGACGGCGGGATCTATCGCGCCGATGATGCAATGACCGTCGGCAACGACCCCGGTGTACCCCGGATCAGCGGTTGGACCGAACTCAACAACAACTATGCCGTGACCCAATTCTTTGGGGCGGCCGGCAATCTCGCCACCGGGATCATCGTCGCCGGTGCCCAGGACAACGGCACGCTCGCCTTCGATCCAAATACCGGGCCTGAAAACTGGACGCAGATCTTTGGCGGTGATGGCGGATTCTGTGGGGCCGATCCTCAAGATCCACTGACCTTCTACGGTGAATATGTCTACCTTAACATTCATCGCAACAGTGACGGCGCCACCACCGATGACACGGCCGGCAACCGCTACATCACCGGTCAGTTCTGGAACCCCGCAATTAGGGCCTGGGCGTGGAAGGCGGCGCCGTTCCTGATTCCTGACGCCAAAACCAGCAGCGCGCTTTTCATCGCACCTTTCTTGCTTGACCCGAACAATCAAAACCGGATCCTTGCAGGCGGTCAGTCGCTGTGGCGCACCAACGATGCCAAGACGCCGAACACGCCGACGGGCGGGCCTCAGTGGGCTCGGATCAAGCCACCATCGAATGACAAAATCAGTGCGATTTGCGTGACGCCCGGTGACTCGGACCGGGTCTGGGTTGGCTATGGGGACGGCGAGATCTCCAGATCGCTGAACGCCCTCGCGCCGACGCCGAGTTGGTCGCGCATCGACGGCCCAGGGCCGCAGCAGATTCAGGCTGGCCGATACTGCCACCGGATCGTTGTCTCCTCGCACGACCCTGATGTTGTCTTCGTCACATTTGGCGGGTTCTCCGCAAGCAACGTCTGGCGAACCGATGACGGCGGAGCCACTTGGAAGGACATCGCGAGCAACCTGCCAAAGGCGCCGGTCCATGCCTTGGCTATCCATCCCGACCACGCCAACAGTCTCTACATCGGTAGCGAGGTCGGGGTATTCGCAAGTGACGATCTCGGTGGGACCTGGTCACCCACCAATGAGGGGCCAGCAAACGTTTCGGTGGATGATCTGTTCTGGATGGATCGCAAATTGATTTGCGTGACCCACGGCAGGGGCTTGTTCGAGATCGATCTGTCACTAGCTGTCGCGTAGCGAGGGCGAGGACAGCACGAGACCTTTGCTCCACACGGGCCATCGGACCTGACGACGATGAAGACCGCGATTCCGGTGCCCCGATCCGATGAGTGAAGAAAATCCTGGCTGACCGTAGGCCGTGTTCTCAGGATGCGGTTTGTCGTTCTCCTGAAATCACCGCTCAGGATGCTTCCATCTACAGGCCGGCATCGCTAGCAGAGCCCTTCGCAAGGAACCCCGTCTTTGTCGCGGTCGAGTTTGCCGCCCCAAGAACAGTTGTCGAGATACTAGCGAGCGTCGTCGCACGAGCCGATTTGAGAGCAGTTCCGCCGTGGTTCGCATGAATAGGCACTTTGTGCGACCAGAGGGCGTTTGATGAACCCAAAGGGCTTCGACGAAGGAGCGTTTTCGCCATTTTGTGCGCGCCATTCCCAAGGCGTCTGGAAGGCTCCGACCCATATGCCGACCTTCGCGATCTCCGCCTTCGCCTGCTGCGCCGAATATGCGCCGCGGCTGTAGCGAGGCCAATCCATCGCCTGGCCATGCTCGACCATCCACGCGGCGACGTTGATACCATCGGCGCGCAGACAATCCCCGACAAAGCGGCGATATCGGTCCCAAGTCACGAACGTGCATTTGACCGGACTGGAAGCCCACAAGAAGGTCGCCAGAGCCTCGGCCGAGCGGCGCCCGCACGGATAGTCGAAGCCCGTGGCGTCACCGCAGGACTGGCTGCTCTCTGGGGCGTCGATGCCATCGAAACGGATCCGCTGGCCGTGGATCTCGATCGTGGCTGCGGCCGACGGCAGCGTGCGTATCAGGTGGTATGTGTGGCAACGGACGCGGACCCGTTTCAGACGAGCTTAGCTATAGCCCTGCCCTCCCTGGCCAGGAACGACAATTCTATGATATCGGAGCGCACGACGCCGCCTTCCTACCCAAGCCTGCTTTTTGGCAATGCCGATCGCGCTGCGGATTAGCTCCGCGCGATCGTTGGGTAGTCCCTAGCCATGCCCGTTTTGGTGCGGTACGCCTCTCGCTGTTTCTGGAAGGTTCTACGGCTCTTTCCAGGCGCTGCCGATCGCCTTTCTGACAACGGTGGCGCCTAACGGCTTTGTGCCCTCGATGTCCTCGATGGTCCGTAGCAATGTATAGTGGTCGATCCTCTCGGCGTGGTGGCCAGGCTTGATGCCGGCGCCGTAGAGCACCGTGAAGATGTGGTTCTCAAGACGGTAATCGTCTTCGTCGAAGGTGACAATCAGCAGGCTATTGTGCTTGCGCGACCAGTTGGCATAGGTGCGAAGATTGGCCTTCAGCCAGGCATCAGCCTGCACGATTGTGCCGTCATGCATGTCGTTGACTAAGTTGGGGATGACGAAGCTGACCGCCGGCAGCCGCGCAAAGTCGCGCGGAAACGCGGTCAGTGATTTTCCGGTCCCGCTAGCGTCAGCAAAGGATTCCCACGGGTTGTGCTTTCGCGGCGATCCGGCCTCGGCATAGCCCACGAAGGCCTTGCCGACAGCGTGAAGGCGGTTGGCAAGATTGGGCGCGGCGATATCGTGGAAGCCGTCGTCACGTACCCCGTGCGTCGAGCCACTGAACAGCGCCAGGTAGTTGGGCTGGCTCGGATGAGCGACCCCATGCGAATTAATGAACAAGGCCCCGTCCCTCGCCAGCTTCTGCAGATAGGGAGCGGCGCCCGGCTGTGCTATCTGGTCGAAGGAATGGTTTTCCATGACGACTACTACGACATGGTCGTATTTCGGCGGCGCGTCAGCCAAGGCGACAGCGCCCCCATCCAAGGCAATGCCGAAGGCCAGGACAAACACCACGGAAAGCTGAAGAAGATTGTGCCGTTTTTGACGCACGTTCACCCTCGCGACGTCGTTGCTAGGAAGCCTATTCGTCCGACAAACACGCCATGAATCCAGCCGGGAAACACGCATACTACAGCGGCCGGTAGGTAGCACTCAATACCAGTTCAGGAGGTAAGTTCTTCGCAAAAAAATCTAAGTCCAGGAGAAGCTAGCTACTTTTCGCTTAGCCTTGGCTTTGCGCATTGAAGGCATGTTTTCTGACTGTGCCTGCTTGTACCCCAATGCTGTGACCGCAAGGCAGGTATCTACATACAGTGGACGATGTCCTCGGGTCACGGTCAAAAGCGGAAAATTACCGGGTCGGCAGGCCGCGATTGCACCGGCGGTAGTATTTCCATTTCTCGTGCGGTGAGCGATTTCGAACAGCCCCTGAAGAGCGGGCCAAATTTTAAGCGGATAGCACGCCATGATGCACCTGCAATACAGGCGATCCGAGTATAAAACCATTAACGGATACGGAATGCTTGCCGTCAACGGTCATATTTGTTGGAGACGATTGAATATTATAGGCGTTACGCCATTAGCGGAGAACGCTGACGCCTTGATCCAACTAAGTTCAGAGCGAGATGCTCCATCAATCGAAGAGAATAGTTCTAAGCCAGCGATGTCGCACTTTTACCTTGCGAATGGTAAGGCAAACCACATAATATCCGCTATCTTAAAGGGAATTGGGGCAAATTCTGGCCTTCCACTAGACGAAGGCATTGGAGGGGCGAAAAAATGCGTTGGTATTTGGGCATGCCGAGTTTGCTGCTCTCAATTAGCCTTGGCGCCTGTGCGCAGTTGCTGGGTAGCGGGCCAACAGTCGACGACCGGGTCATCGTTCCGAGGGTCGCTGCATGTAATAGCGCTAGCGACACACCGAAAGCCGCGAACGATTATATGCAGATTGGGTTCGCGAACGTTTATGCAGCGTGTGAAGCATTCTTTGTCGACGCCACCAGGTTTCAGCAAAATGCCTTGGCCACCAATCAGACGCTGGACTCTGGTTTGATCGGAGCGACGTCTATCATTACTGCCACCAGTTCTGCGGCAAGCGCAGTTAAAGCAATCACGATCACCACGGCCGGAATCGTTATGGGAAAGTCTCTCCTGAACAACTACACCGCGACCTATGCGTTCGGAACGCACTTGTACAAAGTGCGACAGCTTGTTCAGAACGACATGGATAATTATGCGATGAAGGTCGCTCCTCCTGCCGACACATGCATTGCTTATGCCAATGTTCAAAAGCTGGCGACCAAGTGCACACTGGCAAATATGCAAGCGCTATTGGACGCCCAGGTCGCGATACCGTCTCAGGTCTCCAGTCCCGCAGCGATACCGCCGCCGGCTCTACCGAAAGCCTTCCTGGCGAAACGAGTTCGTCCCGGTTTCCAGCCGTTTCAGTCTTCACCGCCAATGAGTTCAACAGTCGTGCCTGTTCAACAATAAGGTGATCGAAAGCTCGAAATCAGCTCGGGTTCAAGGCTCGGCGATGGTTCCACGCAAGAAAACAACCGTGGCCTCGCCTCGTGGCGCTCTCATGCGGTGGTTCCGATTGTCATCCTACGTGTCGCACGAATACACAATGAAATTCGCACGACTTCGCCGATGAAAGATCCCGAAAAGATCTTTTCAATGACCGTTGACCTGAAGCGTCAATTATATACTATGTCCTCGGTCAGAGGCAAGCTAATATAATGTAAATTGCCAACGCGCCCAAGTCTAAGCTATCGATTGAGTGGGGTTGGGTCCAGATGCGCATGGGCTACGGCTATCTTTCGCGGCAGGGAACGTATCAAGAGGGATGCGATGGCTTTGGCCAAAAAGACGCTCTGGGTGGTCGACATCAAGACCGAAGCGGCGGAGAAGATGTTTGCCAAGCACGCCTTGGCTATCTCGGCGACGGCCGTCTGCATTCGCACATCGAGCGGCCGTCTCGAGGGCGCGATAGACCGGTTTCACAAGATCGGGATCATGGTCTATGGCTGGCGATGGCCATCGGCCGTCCAGGCAACGGCCCTGGCGGAGGCCAACAAGGTAGCAAAGAATTTGATACCGGCCGGATTGGACGGCTACATCGTGGATCCGGAGTCGGACGGGCCCGGGAAGAACGACTGGAACAACTCGAAAAAGGATCTCGGCCCGCTCGCCAAGCAATTTTGCGACACAATCAAGAAGGCGGCCGGCAAGAACTTCGTCTTTGGAACGACCTCCGGCTGTGCTTATCCAGCCCCGGGCGGCAAGCCGCACATCCCGTTCAAGGAATTCTTCGCTGCAAGCGACATTCTGCTGCCGCAGACATATTGGCGGTGGACGCATTTCGACCCGAAAAAGAAACTGGATGTGGTCGATAACATCAACGGTGGAATCCCCGCCAAATCTATAAAGCGCGGTCTCGACGCCTGGAAGCCCAAGGCGGGAGGAAAGATAATCCTACCAATGGCAGGCGAAGTCGATGTCGTCACGCCGAAGGAGATAGCCGACTATGGCGCCGAACTGGCCAAGCTCGGCGTAGCGGAAGCCCATTTCTATACCGACAACGGTAAAATCCCGGTGCCGGTGCTGGCGGCGATCAAGGCATTGTAATGCCTCGGCAGCCTAAAATCTGCTGACGCTGCCGCAGATGACTGCATGTCGCGCGAAAGCGAGGGATCAAGACGATGTCCGACAGCACGCCACCCGACCCAATTCCGTTCCCAGCGCGGCGCCCGCTGAAGGTCTATGCATTCGATCCGAGCATGGGGCACATGCTGGGCAACCATTTGGGCCTGACGGTCGCCTATGAGCCGCTTCAGCCCGGGCCTGTCGGCGCAAGAGTTGCGGTCGTAGACTATGATGGTCACACCGGGACGTATTATGCGCCGGTCGATCTCGACGACAAAGCGATTCTGATGCGGGGTGGGCTCGACCCTAGCGAGTCCGACCCGAGATTCCACCAGCAGATGGTGTATGCCGTTGCGTCGGAGACGCTCGAACGCTTCGAGGTCGCGCTTGGACGCAAGATCCACTGGCATCGGGCAGGCCCTGGCCCAAACCGTCTGAATCTCTACCCCCACGCGATGCTTGAGGCGAACGCCTATTATAGCCGGGATATCCACGGAATCGTGTTCGGATACTTTCCCGCCGGTCCGGATGCCGACGGCGATGTGCTGCCTCGGCAGACCGTTTTCACCTGCCTGTCGCACGATATCATCGCGCATGAGGTGACCCACGCCGTCATCGACGGCATCCGAGAGCATTTCACCGAGCCGACCAACATCGATGTCACCGCGTTTCACGAAGCGTTTGCTGATCTTGCGGCGTTGTTTCGCCACTTCTCTCATCAGGATGCGCTTCTCGATACGCTGCAACGGACCGGCGGCCGCCTCTACGCCCCGAGCTTGGCAGCCGACGCAAAAGGCCCGACGGCGCACGCCAATGTCGGCGCCGAGATTTCGCCGAACAATCCGCTCGTACAGCTTGCCCGTCAGTTCGGCCAAGTCTCGGGCCGCAGCGGCGGCTTGCGAAGCGCGCTGGACCAAAAATCGAACGCGAATAGTATACGCAGCGTCACCGAGCCTCATGCTCGCGGGGCAATCCTTGTCGCTGCCATGTTCGATGCATTCTTCACCACCTACGTCAGTCGTACCGCCGATCTGTTCAAGGTTTTCCGAATCGGCGGAGCTCGCCCCGATTCCGATGATTTGCCGGGTCCGCTCGCATTGCTGCTTGCCGAGCGCGCCTCCAAGACCGCCGACATGTTCTTCATGATCTGCGCCCGTGCGCTGGATTATTGCCCGCCTGTAGACATTACCTTCGGCGATTTTCTTCGGGCGCTGATCACCGCCGATTCCGACCTTTATCCGGTCGATGCCCGTGATGTGCGCTATACCATCATGCAGGCGTTCAGGCGTCGCGGCATTGTCCCCGAAGGCTCCCTGTATTTTTCGGAAGAGTCCCTGCGTTGGCCCCTGGCTTCCCCCGGGTTGCCTGCTGTCAAGGGACTGGTGTTCGGCGACCCGAACGGTCTCTCGAGAGAAGAGCAGGATATCAATGGACGGGTGCTGTGGGCATACGCTGCTGCCAACGCCGAAGCGCTCGGCTTCAATCGCGAGCACGGCAAGGTCAGCGTGCCGTCATTCCATCCAATTTTCCGCCTGGGCGAAGACGGTGTCCTGAGAATAGACATGGTCGTCGAACTCATCCAGAAACGAAAGATCGCATTCGACGAGGCCAGTCCGGAACTAGGCGCGTTCGAGGTTAACTCCGGCGTGACGCTAATGATCGCAAACCAGCCGCTTAAGGAAGGCTCGCGGCCAGACCCGGTCGTTCGCTATGTCATCCCCCGACATGCCCGATGATCATCGTATCCGGCGCCAGCGCACCGCCTATGCCGTCGGCGCCTATATGAAGGATCATCGCATCGACTTCAGCCTGGTTCACGGAGGGCAATAATGGCCAAGCGATCGACAAAGACAAAAGGCGCTGCCCCTAGCGCTGTCGGCGGTGAAGCAGGCATACGCGTACGCATGTACCGGGTTGGATTTGGCGACTTCTTCCTGTTGACGCTCCGCGCCAAGGATGGGACGCCGGTCCATATTCTGATCGACTGCGGCGTTCATGCAAGGCCGACCAACAGCATCGACAGAGCCATTCAGCAGCTTGAGACTGAGACCGGCGGCGAGCTTGCCCTGATCATCATGACCCACCGGCATGCCGACCATATCTCCGGCTTTGATTCCGGCAGCGAGATCTTCGCGAAATTCAACGTCGGGCGGGTCTGGATGCCATGGTTCGAAAGTCGGACGGACGCGGCTGCGCGCGCCTTTCAGGCCGGCATCACGACGCTGGCGCAAAAACTCCAGCTGGCGCTTGCCGCCCGCAACAACCCCGATGACGAGCAATATGAGAGCATGGCGAGCAACATCACAGGTGCGATGGCTGTGGCTGGCGGCGGCTCGTCGAATGAGCGCGCGCTCGCTGTCCTCCACGGCGGTTTTGCAGGCAAAACGCCGGTGGACTATTATGGCTCCGGTGACAATCCGGTCTTACCCGATGCTTTGGTGGCAATCGGCTTGCAGGCAAAGGTGCTCGGGCCGCCGCGAGACACGGACCTTGTCAAACAGATGGACAACAGAAACCATCAATACCTTGCTGCTGTCGATACGTTGATGGAAGGCGCCTCGCAAAATACGGGGTCCGTGTTTGGACCCGGCTTTGAAGGCTCGGCGCACGACTACGACGGTAGCGTGTTCGGCGCCGGCGGGCCTTTGAAGCTGCAGAAGACCATTGGCTCGATGCAGCCCGACATGCTGCGCGCCGCCGCCGCGCAGGCCGACAACACGCTCAACAACCAGAGCCTGGTCATCCTCTTCAACTTTAACGGAAAGTCCCTGCTGTTTGCCGGCGACGCGCAGTGGGGAAACTGGTCCAATTTTCTATTCGGCGGTGCTCTCGGATCGCCGGGGCACACGGCTCCCACACAATCGGCCAAGGACATTCTTGCCAGCATCGACTTCTACAAGGTCGGTCATCATGGCAGCACTAACGCGACGCCGGTCGACGCGCTCGAGGCGATGAAGAATGGCGTCGTTGCAATGTGCTCGACGGCCGAACATGCCTATGGCAGCGAAGAGAACAAAAGCGAGGTTCCACGTAAACCTTTGATGACTGCACTGGAGACCAAGACCAATCATCAGCTGGCGCGCAGCGATCAGGTGCCTGTCGAAGGGGCTGGAGTGATCAACACGCCCCTCGCCGCGCCATTCGTGACTCCGACCAACGACCTTTACATCGACTACGCCTTTTAACTAGTTGTCGGCTTCTTCTACATTGTCACCCGTTGCACTGGGTTGGCGTAACGGGCGATCATTCATGGGCAGTAGCATGGAGCTGGTGAGCTCACTGCGAACGCGTTCGCTGCCGGTTTAGGGGAAAATTGGCAGAGAACTCACGGCAGTCGCCTTAATCTATCACGGACAATCTGCTGAAGCTCCACAGGTCCATAGATGGGTGGTGCCCTCGCGTGGGTGCTGATCGATCCGTTTTGGACCGCCTAGCGGAGGTCCCGCATTTCGAAGCCGGGATCGTAGGCGGTGGTTTCTTCACCGATCGCGACCAGCCTAGCACCGATCTTGGCCAGCTTCCGCGTCAACTCATCAACCACAGAACCTTATTTCGCAGTCATTCGTTCGCTTGGCGACCGTCTTGATCCAAAGCGACCGAGCTGTCACTTTACTTGGCTTGTTCGCTGTGTGTCAGCAGGCGGTCGATTGTTAGAAGACGTGTTGAACACGGCCGTTACGATGAACACGGATGTCGCCGAAAGCAGGCTGACACAAAACGTCACGACGTTAGTGAAAGTCGCTCCGCCGTTCGATTTGCCTTGGTCGACCACGAGATACATAATGGTCACTATCAAAATTCCGACGATTGTGATCGGCGGACCGATGACAACCCAAGGCGGCAACCTTATCGCGGTAACGTTCTTGGGCGGATCGGCGAACCATTTGAACACAATCGTCAATTGGGTAAGGAAAGTCGGTATGATGATTTTGAAGGCACTTTGGGCATCTTCAGAACTGATAGGCAAGAGCATGGTCTGCTGAAACAACAATATATATGCACCGAGAAATGACGTAGTTCCAAGGAAGAAAATTCCGAGCCAGTTTCTAACGTCGTTCGCTGTCTTCACTTATTTTCTCCCGAGTTTTTTGTCTCAACGATACTGCCGACGCCATTGGATACAGTTGCGCCCAAGCGGGTAGACGTATTTGCGACGGCCGTCTGAACAGCTGCCTGCACTACTTTTTGATAGGCGGCATATTGATCTGCTGAGGGCTCCGGATATTTGCTCTTTTGCCCAATCCCAAGCTGAAGCGCCAAATCAACGTAAACGAAGATCCGATCGCCTTCGGGTTTTGTCTCGGCGCTGGTCACCTCGGCCCAAACACCGTCGTAAGACCCACCTTCCCAAACAGAAATCGTATAAGTGGTGATTTCGTACCAAGGACCCTCGAAACCGGCAAGGATGTTGCTCTTCTCGTAGAGGCGCTGAAACCGGAACTGACCCGGTGGACCGGGAATTTTTGCAAGTTCCGCTGAGAGCGGTGCTTCGTGAAATATCTTTGTCAACTCACTCTTAAAAGTACTCACTGTGGCTTTCACACACGCACGGTGGTCTGTGCACTTTGAGAGATCGAATACAGGCTGATACGAGACGAGTACATTGCCTCCCTGAGAATTGCGATAACGAAATAAGGAATTGACTTCCTTGCCATAGACGTAAAGCGACTTGTTCGTCTGCAGCGCCAATGGCTCGACAGTCTTCAGTGGCGCACCCAAGGGCGTCCAATTGTCGTCGACGGGAACCGTCGCTACGACCCATAACCGGACCGAACGCTCGCCTTGCAAGAGGGCAACGGTATTTTCCGGGAACACCGCACCGTTTGTGTAGATCTCAGAGATCTTATCGGCGTTGGCGACCATGTCGTAAGAACGCACGTACCTGGCAAACTGCTGGTCGGGATAGTCCTCGGCCGCCTTTCTTTCGAAAGGACGTCGGGCCGTAAACTTATCAAATAGCTTGCTGTTATCCATGCGATCAAGCCGCTGCAGCAACGTAGCCGCTAGCTCATCAGGGATTTGATGTAGCTTGTACGTGTAGGCCCACTCTTTCGGCACGCTATAGGAAGAGGTATATCCTCCGGGAATAACAGGAGGACTGAACGTCAGATTGTCGTTTCCTGACAATTTCGAAGATTCGCCTTCGGTCCTCAGAATCAGGGGGATGTTTATCGCCGGCGCTGCCGGAAAAATATCAGGAGAGGTCGTCGTCAAAGAGCCCAGACGCTCGATCAGGAAGTCATCTCTCAAAATTTCGTTCGTTTCATATCCAGGACATTCAACTTTTTCGTCGAACGCGGGAATATCGACTTCGCCATCGCGAAACCAGTTAGAACAAAGCTTTTGAGGCCGCTTGGGCAACTGATCCAGATCGCTGATGAGTTCGGAAATAGGTTTGACCGGAGGGCTGACTTTCACGTCGGCTCCCACTATCATCAGTTCGCAATTGCAGTCTTTCTGACGCTCTTCCTTCGCTTTCTCATCCACGCATCGCGCAAGCGATTTCTGCGATGCGATCTGAGGCGATGGCTGGTCGAAATAGTACCAATAGCTGTACATGAAATACGGCTCGTGGATGGTGCCGCCCCAACGAATGCACGCGGCGCCGGCTTTGTGCCCTGTCAACGTGTCGTAGCCGTTCCCGCCGCTTTTGACGTCGGATTTGAACTCGCTGAGCACCCGTTCGGTCATCAGCTGACGGAATACTTCGTCCGGAGTCGATTGCGCCGTTGAAACTACAGATTGCGCCCCTAACAACAACACGATTGAAAAAGCGCCAGTTACCGTTTTCCCGATCCGCATCGATAATCCCTCATCGATCCCGCGCTTATCGCATTACACTACCTTCGATTGCGTTTGCAGCAACTAAAATCATTCGCGAGCTAGGCTCAGGACTCATTGATTACAGCCAGAAGATGCCGGTTGCTGCGATCCAGATTGCTGAGAAGAAAGTGTGGGGCGCATCGGTCGTCGCGGGTGGCGATGCGGCGCCAGTCCTTGAGCTTGGCGAACAGGTTCTCGACCTTGTGGCGCTGGCGGAAGAGTGCCCTGTCGTAGTCGTAGGGAACTTTGCGGCTTCGGCTTGACGGGATGCACGGCGCGATGCCCCTCTTTTTGAGGTCCTCGCGTAACCAAGCGCTGTCGTAAGCTCCGGTACATCAACTTCTGTTCCTCCGTGCCAAGCTACAGTCTCCCTTCGATGTCGCCGGCTATCGAAACTCACCCTGGGCTATGGAGCCGCCTCGACGAAGAACCGGGGCGAAACCCATCACCTCTGACCCTGCAGGGATCTACACCTTAAAGCGTTGGGCGTTCCACACTGAGGAACTAGCCTAGCAGCCGGTTCGTTACAGCAAAAGCTCGCCTCGGCGGCGGGCTTTTTTATTTTGAAAGTACTTGTGATCGAGGCGGCGATTCCACGTTGAAGCCCTTCGACAAAAAGCTGGGCCAATGCCAGGCGTTTTTGACCTTCGAGGGATCATGGCTGCAACGCCACCCTACGTCTGCTTTGGGCAGAAGCGGTGTCGGCCTGGATGTCGGCTATGAGGCGCGAAGCTGCCGTTCATAACAGGGTACTTGGAAGTCGTGCCGTCGCGCTATCGGGCGCAACGTGCCAAGGGGTCGATCCCTTCCAGAGCCATGCAAAAGCCGAATCTAGTATCCTACTTTGTCCATGAGCACCCGCAATTCGGACTGCTGAGCGACCCAGAAAGTTCGAAAAGCTTCCAGGAACCCCAGCCAAACTGGACTACCTATCGATAGAGCTGCCTGCTTTGCACCCATTGCTGCGCCGGCCACGACCGTTTCCGCAAGTAGATCAAACGGTTGCCTTAAAAACGGCGTGAACTCGTGCGCAGGCTGTTTCGCAAACAGTCGGCTGGCTTTGCGTGCCAGTTCCAACAGCCGGATGCCGTCCTCCATGTACGATTCCTCGGCGCTACCATGACGCTCTATCTCGCGAAGCAGCCGCGTCTGTTCGGTCCGCCACTGTGCTGACATCGATCGTAGAAGGCGTTGTCGATGCGGCCATCAAGCTTGTCGAGATACATGGCATGCAGCCGATCCTCGAGCCGCTTGTACTCGACCTGGCATCGATGGATCGCCTGTTCATGCTCGCGGCGCTCGTCGGCATGGCTGGCCAAGAGGGCTGCCTTTACCCATTCCAGTATCTCTTCGTCGAAATGCAACCGGTCAAGCAGGTTGGCGAATTTCTGGTCGAGCACTTCCTCGCGGACATATTTGCGGCGGCAATCACCGTATCCACCCCGACCTTTTGTTGGCGTGCCCCGTGCAGTGATAGTAGATGTATTTGCCCTTCTTGATCTCCGCCACGACGGCGCAGCCGCATTCGGTGCAGGTCATGAGGCCGGTGAAGGCGAACTCGTTTCCTATCGGGTGGGTCGGCACCGAATTGCGGCCCGTCAGAACGCCCTGAACGCGCTCCCATAGTTCAATCGATACGAGAGGTTCGTGCTTGCCCTGGAGCAATTTGCCGTTCCACTGGAACAGTCCGGTATAGAGGCGGTTGCGCAGGATCATATGCACGGTGCTGACCGGAACCGGGTTGCCGCTCTTGGGATAAATCAGCCCATCGCCATGGGCTGCCTTAGCCAAGGCCTTGAGCGAATACTGGCCTGTTGCGTAACGCTCGAACAGCTGTGTGACGACTGGAGCCAGTTCAGGATGTGGCTCAATAACCTTCCTGCCATCCTTCCCCGTGGTGTTGACATAGCCCAGCGGAGCCTTAGTCGGCCATATGCCCTGCTCCGCCTTCTCCATCTGCCCCTTGCGGGCTTCTTCCGACAGGTTGTCGATATAGTTCTTGGCCATCAAGACCTTGATGCCGTGCATGAATTTTTCAGACGAGCGCGAGTATCGTGATAGCGTCACACCTTCTTTCGCAAGGTGGATTTCCACAACCAATTCATCGAGAGTCACCCAGTCCTTCAGGTTGCGATAAAGGCGGTCAGTCTTCTCGACGAGGACGCTTCGGATGCCGGGATGCTTTCGCAGATACTTGACCATTTCGGTGAAATTGGTCCGGCCAGAGGTCTTTGCCGTCTCGACGTCGATAAATTCCTGCACGATGTCGAACCGCTGTTGCTGGGCGTAGTCGCGCAGGAGCTTGCATTGGGCCGGGATGGAAAAGCCTTCCTTCTCCTGCTCCTTGGAGGAGACGCGCGCGTAAAGCAGCGCCTTTAGAAGGCCTGCTGGCTTGGCGGTCCGGATATGTCGGTGGCTCATCTTGGGGACACTCGTTCATCGCTCGATCGCACCGAAGGCCTTTAGGAAGCGTCAACTATTTGGCCCGGTCAATCCGTTCCCATTCGGCGAGGACGCGGAAGAATTCGCCGAGATTGTCAACGATTTCCCGAGCACTTTCCGCTAACAGGGGTCGTCCCATGCGAGCCTCGAACAAGCGGGCTGTTCGTTCCAGGAATGCTTCGTCGACGGCGCGATGGCTTGAAAACAGATCGGTCTCGGCGTCGCTTCTAGCGCCGCTTTTAGCAGCACGCCGTGCCGCCTTCACCGTTTCTGTCCCGAGCATATCTCCATCGGGACAAGGATGGCCTACATCGCCTCAGCGCCGAATGGCCGTTATGTGCGCTTGCGTATCCTTTTCTACTTTGTATCAATCCCAGCGGCCGGTTGCTGACCAAAATGGAGGTCAGCGGTGCGCTTTTCGAGACCGATCAAATCGGCCGCGATTGCTTGATATCGCCGACAGTCCGCCTGAACGATGGATCGATCAGGTCGCTCAAGCGGCACACTCCCGGTGATTCCCTTCAAGTCATGCAGGATCGACTCAATATGTGGCCAGGGAAAATCTGTTGGGTCGTCGATGTCGCGATCTGCGCCCACGATTATCTCCAGCTTGGCGACAACGCCGAGAAGTGAGTGTGCGGGCGTACGCGGAAGTCTATCCTGAATCTTCAAAGCCACTGTCGCAGCCTCGACTTCCGCTTGGCAGGCGATCGAGTAACCAACCTTCGCATCCGTCGCCGCCGGACAGGCTGCGCCGAGAACGCGCGTTTCTAGGCGCTGCTGAAGTCGGCAGAGTACCTGCGAGACATGCTGCGCCCGCAACCAGTCTCTTAGCAGCGCAAGCGCGGGATCTGCTTCGTCGGAACGAACAGATCTTTTTGTAGCCTGCTCGCCACCTCCCCCGAGCGTGACGGAAGACAAAGTCATGCTATTGTCGGAATCAGCCATGATCCGAGCTCCACAACAGCTTGCACGTGGCCAGGCCGGATCGGTGTTGCATCACCTATCCGGCCGCCCAATTGAAATCGAGACTACACAAAGTGCAGCATATGATCAATCGAAATCACTATATTATGGTGATTTTATGAACCCGGTGCAGTGTCGCATGGCACGAGCTGCATTGGGCTGGGGCGTTTTAGAGCTTGCTAAGGAGGCCGGAGTCTCAACTCAAACGGTTGTGCGATTCGAACGAGGCGAGACGTTGAAACAGTCCACAATAGTTCAGCTTAAAGCAACGTTCGAAGCAGCCGGAATAGAGTTCATTGCAGAGAATGGCGGTGGCCCTGGTGTGCGCTTGTCACGCGGTACTGCAAACACCTAGTCGAAGGCAGCACCTGCCGGCGGCAATACGGATTATCTGTTTCCGATCAATCCAGCAATGCGCCTCATTCCCGCCGTTCACGGTGATCGTCGTGATCCCGAAACACGCCGCTCCAGTTGACCGCATCTGCACGCACTCCGCAGCATCGCTGCTAAGACTTGGCAATCCCGAAACCGTTCGACATCAGCGGTCACTTTGTCCGAGGCTGGATACTCCTAGCAACTCGAAGCCAGAGCCCTCTTGCAAGGGCGGTGCTCCTACCGGCATATGCTTCTAGATGGGGCGAAGTTGGTGATATGGTAGTGTTCCAGAGCTTGGTTCGCACCCATAAACCAAGAGTTCGATATTGACGGAAGTATAGTAGACATGGCTGATTTTGCATTTCGATTTCTCTTATGGGATAATGATCAGCCATATCAATCGTCTAAATGCTTCATAATCGCCGATCCGGCCATTAATGACCGTAAACAGTGGACGCTCCAACTGGAGCGCCCAGACGATGCGTCGTGGTTTTATGAAATCGATGACATCAAGGACTGGATGTTGCACGGTAACCCAGTGCGGAAGATTTTTTACGATCGGGCGGATCCTCGCACGCCGTTCCGACAGTTCGAACGAGACGAAGTCTTTCGAGAATATCTCCGCAAGATCCTCGACAGGATACCCGCCGAATATCAGTCGCGGCGCAAATTTGCCCTCATGCCGTCGATCACCGATAGTGACGCTAGGACGCGATACAAGGATGGTATAGAGGCTGCCATTCCGGGTGTCACAGTTCTCCCAGAACCAGAGATGGTCGCGGAGTATTTTCGTCTTCTCAAGCGCAGTCTGAAGCTCGAGGCAGGCGAGAACAATGTCCTCCTCGTCGTGGATGCCGGCGCCTCGACCGCCAACATGACCCTGATCGTGAGTCGCCGCGATAGTACCATCCTCAACATAGACAAGACGGGTGCCCAGCGCGACCTGCGGCTTCGCGCGCTGCGTGGGGATAGCGATGATCATGCCGGTCGATGGGTCGATCGGCGACTGGCCGAACGTCTTGGCCTGAATGTTACGGACACGGTCCTGCGCGACATCGAACGGGCCAAAGTGCAAGCTAGTTTGGGCAAAACTCAGGACTCCTACGCCCACTCGTTGCCGCAGACATCGCTTGCAATTGACCAAGCCATGCTCGCCTCCGTTTCTTCAGATCTTTGGGCGGAGTTGCGTCCATTGTTCGAAAAGCTATGCGAACGGCTTTACGAAAATCAAATCTCTTCGCAGGACGCCCGTCTAAAGAGCGAAGAACGTCTCCATGAACGCGACGTGAATGCGCCTAGTGACGCGCACCGTCTGATAGACACGATCCTGCTGGCGGGTGGAACAAGCCTCCTGCCGGGCTTTGAAGAGGCGATGCTGGCGACGCTCTTCCCGGACGGTCATCGCCCCAACGTGCTGCGTGTAGGAAGCTCTTTCGCCGTCGCAGCTGCAGCTGGCGGCCTTGCACATATTCTGCACAATTACGCTCCGCCCCGCCTTCGAGAGGCTAGTGGACCGAGCAGCGAGCTCTTCACGGCTTCACTTGAGGCCACTCTACCCCATCCGTTGCTATTGGGTGTCAAGGAGGCGGCGGAGCGGGAGCGCTATGTCACCGTGCTTGATCCAAACGACCCGTTTGTAGATGACGGTGGGGAACGCCTGATCGAAGGCCTAGCCGCTCTGGCCCAAGGCGCTGAGCCCAAAGCGCGGCTGGTACCCGCCCTCACTGCCGGGGTCGAGGCCCGCCGCGGCCGACGCTTTATGCCCATACAAGTCCGCCATTCGCCTGGTAGGATGCGGCTGGTGTGGGACCCGGCAGCCGAGCGGGCGTCCATAACCTCGGAACAGGTGGACGGAACGGGGCATCTCTGGATCGACGCCAGCAAACTGCGAAAGAGAAAGGAAGCTGCGCTCAATCCCTTCGACGAGCCTCTGCCGACGAACGCGCTGGCAGTCGACACTGCCGATGACATCATTATTGATCTCGGCATGTCTAAAATCGTCGCGGTCACAGCCGAACGCGGATGGGTCTCAATCGAAGAGCTGGAGCGGCTTATCAAGGAAGGGGACCCAGCCGCTGCGCGTCTGATGGCCGGAATCGATGTCGACGACGATCCGCATACGGACGATGATCGCAAAGCAGACGTCGCAATTGGTCGCGACGGCCGACCTGTTCGCCCCCACGTTGAGGACGCGTTTCTCACGTCGGATGACGGCATTGATGCCGCCGAGCCGTTGGCTGATGTGGTCGTCAGCGAGATGAGACTCGTCGACGGCGCTCCTCCGGCCAAGGCGGGACCGGTAGTCGCCGCATCCGGTCCGCTCTTACCTTCTGCCCGATCCGAGCGGGATGGCCGCTCGGACTGGAGTATTCGGATCGCAGACTCTGATTTCTCCCACGCTTTGACGACCTTGCGCGACGTCCTTAAGAGTGAGGCTCCTCATCTCCACTTCGATGACATCGTAGTGTCGCTTCTGGCGCTCTCTGTCCGACCGATTGTGCTACTCGCCGGGCCACCCGGCTGCGGGAAATCGACGCTCGTACGGTTGATCGCCCGTCTCTTGGGCAAGAACGCTGGAGAAGACTTCCATGATGTCGCCGTGCAGGCGCATTGGGCGGACGACGAGGCCCTTTTTGGCGACAAAGGCATGCTGAATGCTTTGCGCACGCAACGGGATATGGCCCATCTGGTCCTGTTCGACGAATTTAATCTGACGAGGCCAGAGTATTATCTATCTCGGCTCTTCCATGCTCTCGATAGCGGGACTGGCACGCTAACTCGAGATCAGCCGATTGCGGCCTGTCGGGTATTCGGGACGCTGAACATCGACGAGTCATCCAGGCCTCCCTCCCCAAAGGTAATCGATCGCTGTTTTCTGTTAGAGCTATCGCAAGTCCCCTATGATCGAGAAATACCGTCCGAGCTTACGATCTTGCGTTCTCTCACGCCGCTCCCAGGTCTGCCGGCAGTCTCGATGACTGGTGCGAGCACCGATGAACGAATTGATGGCGTGTTGAGCGCGCTTCACAAGGCGGTCTATCACCATGATCTTCGTCAAGATCTGCTGCCCTCGCGCCGGGTGCTCTCCGACATCAGGGCATCGCTTAGTCTGCATCACCGGCTTGATCTCCAGGGCAAGGAGCTCTTGGATCGCAGCGATCTGGTGGATCGCCTCATCGCAAGCCGCATACTTGTGAAACTGTCGGGTGCCTTCGATCAGCTCGCCCCCGCGCTCACGGCGATCGAAGCTTTTGTCGAAGATGGCGAGGATCTGCCCAGAACACGACGTCGCCTCAAACTGGCGCGCCAGCAGGCGCGCCTCGGGTTCGTTTCCCCGTGGCAGTGAACCAGACGACCATCGAAGAGGTGCGCGTCAGGGACGCGGACGGGACGGGTGTCAAATACCCCTGGAAACCGGACGCATGCTATCTAATCCGAGACGATCATCCGTATCTGGATTTCTTAACCCGGGGCCACCCCGCGCAACCTAGCCACCGTGAAACGAAGGTTTCGAAGCTGTCCGAACTTTGCGAGGACGGTATGCAATGGCAGCGATGGGACCTGTCAGAGGAATTGTCGAGACAGCGGCGGCTCGGCGAAGTCAGCGCCGTGTTAAAATTCCCCAAGGACAGTGTGCTGCGCGCCTATGTCATCCCGACGGCGCTTATCAGCTATCGCGATGTGGTTGCGATGGCGGAGGATATCGAAAGTGAACTAGGGTTCGCAGCCGTGTGGGACATGCTGGCCGACCGGCCCGGCCGGACATGGAGCCGGCCCGTGAGCGGGCCGCGCTCAAGCACGCCGGCCGAGATCATGAGTCTGCTCGAAGACGAGATCCGTGCTGCAGGCTCGATCCGCAATGATCCCTTCACGGAATTGGCGCCTCACTCGAGACAGGATGTGCCGCTCGCAGAAAACGCCCTAGTCTCCCACTGGGCGACTCGCCGTTCCGGTCAAGTATGCGACCTTGCCAAGGTTCTAGAGGGTGCGCTTGAGACCATGGCGGCCAAAAGTGGTCGGAAAAATCCTGGCAATCGTCAGACAAAGATCAATGCGGAAGTCGAGCGCCTGAGCTCAATCTTGCGTGGACTCGGCGATGTGAGGACGAGGCTTGCTGGTTTCGTGAGGGACATTGAGCTTGGTACACGAATCCACCCGAGCCCGCTTTTTCAGCGAGATCACAGAGTTCGATCGCTGCTACGCGCTTTCGCGCCGACCCCGTCAGAGGCGATTTCTGAGGTTGAATCGGCGCGATCTCATTACCCACCGCTCTTCCTCAATCGTCTTTGGGAGCTTTGGGGAATTGTTTGGATCGCAAAAGAGCTGCGCCGACAGGGATTCTCCGGCCTGTGCACCGTTGAGGTGGTCGAGAGTGTGAAACGAAGCTCTTGGCATCTCACGAGAGGTGAGGTTGTCATCGAATTGGACTTCGAGGCTGAGCCCGTCTTCATCGACTATGACCGGATCCCCCCGGCACATGAGCGCGCTACGCCGGCGCTGGAGTGGGCGGCGCGCCATCAGGACCTTGATGTCGAGCGCCCTTTTATAGGAACAGAGCTCAAGTGTTCGCCAGACTACCTGGTTCGGATAACAACGCCGACTCAAAAGGCGCTGTTGGTAGGTGACGCTTGCTTGGCCAGTTCCGAGCATCATGGCAAGTCGGGCGAGATTACGAACTCGAAACCCTATACCGTCGAGAAGTATAGGAGAACCATTGGTTGGTCCACTGAGGACCAGGTCGTCAGATGTCATCCCATGGGTGGATTTGTTGTGTTCCCCCCACCCGCCCGCGCGTGGAGCAGCCTCGAGACAATACCAGGTGCAAGCGACTGCACTCTACTGTGCCCAAGCCCCAATGGTGATACGGAAGCAAGCCGTCGATTGCAAGTTTTGCTAAAGGCCGTCATGCCCGAATTTGGCGAATCGGGAATGGCGGCAGCGGTCCCGCCGTACCCTTAAACCGGATGGTCCGGTTCCGGCCCATTCCCAGTCGTTGAACTTGCCTCAGAGATGAGTGTTCAACCTTGACAGCAACGTGCCAATACACCGCCACTAGTCATTGTGTTTTCGTGATGCACTGGTGTGCCATGAGAGAGGATCGGCGATCCATCGCTTGACGTCGGACTCCCTCCATCCAGCCCCGTTGACACTGATCTTGATCTGAGTCGGGAACGTGCCTTCGGCGATCTTGCGATAGATGGTTGAACGGGACAGGCCCGTCAGGCCAAGGACGGTTTTGAGGCGTATAATACGATCCGGCTCGGACATCGCTTGCCTGCACCTTACTGGTGGTCGCTGATTTCTGCTGGGACAGACAGGACGGGCCGAACGCTGATGCAATCCCATTTGTCGCTTCACCCGCCTGTAGCGTGGAAACGGCGGCAAATCGGACGCGTTCAGATCCCGATGCCACGGCCCCTACCGATGCCGTGGCTGAATGCGAGTTCCGCGGCGAGGCGACGGCCGGAATCGATGTTGATGCCAAGCTCGCGTCTGCGGTTTGCAAGCAGGGGTTCAAGTTGAGGATCGCGTTCGAGGCTCTTGGCCATATCGGACATGGCCGAACGCGTTGACTTGTAGCCGGACATGTCGCCGGCCTGATATTGCTCCCGTCCCGTCCGGTCGAGCTTTTGCCAACGTTCCACGGACCGGTCGGCGCGGCGGCCGGGATCGATGTCCATTCCAGTGCGGATTTCCGTTTCAAGCTGGAGAGCAAGCACGATTCGGCTGACGCGGCCGGCACCCGCTTCACGAACCAGCTCGGGATTTTTCACATAAGCCGCTTCGGCATCGCGCCAGCCATACGGCCGCACCTTCTCGAAAGCGCTGCGGGCATCCCTCAATTCGCGCATCTGGTCGGGACCGCCCTGCCCGTCCGCATTTGCGTTGTGCGACATCGCGTCGAGCGCGCGCGCGTGGCGAACAAGCGCCTTCGTGCGCGCGTTGCGCAACGCCGCTTCCTCGTCCACCGGCACATTCGTATTGCGCGGCACTCCCGTGGCGGGAGTTTTCCTTTCGGGTGTGGAGCCAGCATCTCCGATTTGCGCCCCAACATCTTCCCTTCCCGGCCTGCGCCCATAGTCCTGGCCGGGCTCGCCGTCTCCAGGCGAGCGCAACCCGTCCAGCAAACCTCCGATCCTGTCGCGCAACTTCTCCGGAACGATCCGACGCACGATCTCGACCAGGCCCTCGCGGAAGGTGATACCGCGCCGCTCGGCATAGTGTTGCGCCGGGTCGATCTGGTCGTAATCCGACGCCATGTCCTTGGCGCGGTCGCGAGACAGCGTGCGGATGAGCCGGTCGCGTGTGGCAAAATCATCGCTGCTGTAATGCAGGTCCATTCCATCTCGACGCCGCGACAGTGCAACGTAGCTGCCGTGCGCATCCATGCCTGGCGTTGCCAGCACATGGGTCCGGTCGACAGTCATGCCCTGCGCCTTGTGAATGGTCGCGGCATAGCCGTGGTCGATGTGCGCGTAGTCTTTCAGGCCGAACCGCACCGATCTCCCATCGTCGACGCGAATCGTCATGCTCTGTGTGCTGACTTCCTCCACGATGCCGAGCGTGCCGTTCTTGACCCCAAGTCCGCGCTCGTTGCGCAGGAACATGACACGGTCGCCGCTGGCGAAGTTTCTTGGGCCGCGTTCGACATTCACCTGAACCTCGTCGCCGAGATCGCCGGCAATGCGCATGCGCCCGCGCGCTGCCTTGTTGAGCGCGCGTACTTCGTCGTTTGTGTGGGTGAGAATGATCCGGCTCGCCTCGGGCTCTGCCTGCCTGTCGCGATCCCAGCGCTCGACTAGATCGTTGCGCGCTTCGTCGCGCGTCGTAGCCTGGTGCATCATGCCTTGCGCGTCGTAGGCGCTGATCGCGGCGCCGATCCTGCCGGTTGCCAGATCGCGCGTGGCATCACGCTGCCAGTCCTCGCGCTGCCGGCGCACCTGGCCGATTTCGACGCCGCCGTGTCCCTCGTGGAGAGAGCGGAATGCAGCGCCGGCTTCGATTGCCTGCAACAGCTGCGGATCGCCGATGAGCACGACTTTTGCGCCAACGTCCGCCGCATGGGAAAGCACGCGCTCCAACTGGCGCGTGCCGACCATGCCGGCCTCGTCGATCACCAGCACATGGCGCGTGGTGAGGAGATCCCTGCCCTGTTCCCAGCGATGCTCGATACTGGCGATGGTGCGTGACGAGATGCCTGATCCGCCTTCCAGATTCTCGGCGGCAATGCCGGAGAGGGCGGCGCCTTGAACCTCATAACCTGCAGCTGCCCATGCCTGGCGCGCAACGCCCAGCATGGCGCTCTTGCCCGTTCCGGCAAAGCCGACAACGACACCAAGACCGTGACCATCGGTGATATGCGCAAGCGCATCGCTTTGCTCATCCGAAAGGACAAGCCCGTGTTGCGCAGCCTGCGCCAGAGCGGCCTCGCGATGTGCGTCACTCACCGCGTGCCGCTCGTCCAAATCGATACGCTCCGCAGCGCGATGCAGGCGCTGTTCAGTCTCGATCATCTGCCTTGTGGTGAAGCGATCTTCGCCGCGTCCATCCTTGCCGAGTTCGATCAGATCGGGTGCATTGCTGATGGCTGCCACCACCTCGTTGAACTGCTCCACTCCATCGCTGTGGCGATGCGAGAACTTCGCGATGTCCTTTCGGGTGAAGGTCGATTGCTGATGGGTGATTGCATCCAGCGCCACGAATGGATCGGCAATGATGCGCGCACCATTGTTGCGGGCGATCTCGCGATGCAGTTCGGCGCGATCTGCTTCAAGCCCACCAGCGGCAAGGCCGTCGCCCCCGATGCGCTGAGCAGGAGCACCAATCTGCGTTTGCGGCTCCAGCGCAATGCCCTGCGCTTCCAGACTGCGATGATCGATGCGGGCGTCGATGTCGAGTTCGGCCAGGCGTTCATTGGCCAGTTCCGCCCACCGCTCGCGCCAGCGCTCGACCAGCTGGGTAGCATTCCAGTCTCGAACCTTCGCGCCAAAACCATTCTCGTCCACTGACCGCATGGTGAGCATGACATGAGCGTGCGGTTTGGGACTGCCATCCTCTGCCCTGTCCCAGTGCACATTGAGATCGGCGACCATGCCCTTGCTAACAAACTCAGCCTGAACAAAGTCGCGCGCCAACTCGATGCCTTGCGCCTGGCTGAGTTCACGCGGCAGCGCAAACTCGACCTCGCGGGCAAGCTGCGCATCCTTGCGCACCTCGAACGCCTCGACATCGTTCCACAGCCTCTCGCGGTCGCGCCAGGCCTCCGGTGCATCCTCCGGCAGCATCACCTCGGAATGGACAACACCGCGCTTGGCCGAGAAATCATGAGTGCGTTCGATCCGCTCATCGCGCAACCGCGAAGCCGAGCGGTAGGCGGCAGACGCGACAGCGCTTGAGCCCGCCTTGCGGCCAATGACCTTGAGATGAAGATGATAGATCGCCATCGCGACGGGATCATTTGCACATCAAAGCGCACGTCGGCACGACGTATAAGCACGCCCTCCCTCGAAAAATTCTCTGGATGGATCAGCCCGTCCCGGGCTGTCTCGGCAACCCTGAAGCCTTCCGGCGGACGCTCGCCTATCATTGCCGCACCAACAATCAATGGAGACAGCCATGCGCAAACCAAGGGACTTCGACACCGAACTGAGGGAGCTGGAGGAAAAAGCGAGAGAGCTCAAAACACGAAAGGTCCAGCAACTTGGAGAGCTGGTGATCGCCACCGGCGTCGATCAACTCAGCACAGATGAACTGGCCGGCGCACTGGTCGCAATCACTGAGACGAAAGACACCGCAAAGCGTGAGGCATGGGCCAAGCGTGGAGTGATGTTTTTCGAGAGCCGGTCCCGGCGAATTGCACCGGCATCTCAGCGCAACCCACGCGGCGCTCCAGCGCAACCGGGCAGCCCGCAATCGCCGGCAGGCGGCACAGGCTCGCAATGACATGAGGACGTGGCAGGTCGAGCGCCGCCAGCGCACCCGACATCTGATCGAACTCGGCGGGCTCATCGTCAAGGCAGGCATCGTTGACCTGATCAATGACGATCGCGCTACCATCTACGGCGCGATGCTCTGGATCTCCGCCAAGCTGCAGAGCCAGGAAGGTGAGCATGCGCGCGACCTTTGGAATGCGAAGGGAAACAACGCGTTTGACGCGGGACGGCATGAAGACCATAAGCGCCATCGATCATAGCGGTGTTCCGCTAGCGGCCGGCGCTCCCAGGCCCTCCATTTGGTCACACCCGGACAACAACCGCGTCAGTGTGAAATGGGTATTACACTGAGAAAGCTGGCCAGCAGAGAATTAGAATCCCGCTCTCTCCGCCAAATGTGTTTGCAAATCATTCAAAAGCTAACAATTTCGTATATTCGAATCGCGCAACCCGCTTTCCACCCACATTTTATTCTGGATATATGTGGACTTCCCTGGACATCTCTGGCGCTCAAACATTGGATAGTGACACGTGAAGACCCGAGAGCATCCGGCGCCTCTGGTAAAACAAGCCGCCGTTGTTATGCTCGGCGGCTCGGTTTGGTGAGATGCCGATATCCGCTCTGAATGCTGCGTTATGTCGAATGAGATTCACCAATACGGGAGACTGAGCCGCTCAACAGAATGACGGCTTGGGCCCACTTCGGCCTTTGAAGCAGGCCTCGACAGAACCTCGAAGCCGACATGAGCAATCTCGATTGATGGTGCTTGGCCATCGGGATATCGGAGTTTCAAGGTTTCGTTCGAGGAGTGAGGAGTGAGGAGTGAGGAGTGAGGAGTGAGGAGTGAGGAGTTGACGATAACTGCAGTTGCAATTCGTCGTTGCGGCAATCCGTAATCCGCACCACAGTTTATTTAAAATATTTGCCGGCTCGAAATGGGTTAGGCCAAGCGGGGAACCATGCAACGTCTCGACCCAACGATTGAAGCTGTTTCGCAAGAATACGTCCTCATCCAGGCATGGAAAAAGGCCTCTGCCTGGATCCGGTACCACAACTGGTTCTCGGATACCTTGGAGCTGGATTTCGCCACCGCGAACCTTCCTGACTTCCTGCAATCAATAGGCGACGAACTGAGGACGGGGAAGTGGACTACGCTGCCGCTCCGGCTCGTGCCAGCTCCCAAAAGCCAAAAGTGGGCGGCGGCCAGGTCCGATATCTGGGGGCCAAAGAACCCTGGGGAGGTAAACTTGCGGCCTCTGGCCCACGTCAGCCTTCGCGACCAGGTCGCGGGTACTGCCGTAATGCTCTGCCTGGCAGACCGCGTCGAATCCCTACAGGGCGATCCGCACCCGTCGGAAGACAAGGAAGAAGCATGGAGTTCCGTCCTATCCTACGGCAATCGACTCTTTTGCGACTCGGATGGTTTCGGTGGCCTTCAGCATCGTTGGGGGTCGTCAAAGCTGTACCGGTCATTCTCTATTGACTATCGAAGCTTCATAGGCCGCCCCGAAGAAATCGCCCAGAAGCTGGAAATTGATGGCCACCGAGTCGTAATCGTAAGCTCTGACCTGAAGCAGTTTTACGACCGCGTGCGGCCGGCCATGCTCATGGAAAAGCTCGAGGGTATCAAACGCGAAGGCGACGATCCCCGGTTCTACGAACTCGCTGCTAATGTTTTGCATTGGACATGGCATGAAGACGACCGGTCCGATGTTGAGGAATACGCCAGGAAGGGAGAAGAAGTTCGCGGATTCCAGGAGATTTGCCTGCCGCAGGGCCTGGTTTCTGCCGGCTTCTTCGCGAACCTTGTCTTGCTTGATTTCGACCGCCAGGTCGCCGCCAGTAGGGAAACGACGATCTCCGCCGGTATTTCGCTCCGCGATACAACCCGTTACGTCGACGACGTGCGCTTGGTCGTGACCGTCCAACGAGACCGGGATCTGGAAGAAATCAGACTCTCGGTCTTCGCCTGGTTGGCAGGGGTTCTTGCCGACGCGGCGCCGGGCCTTCTGGTGTCCGATGACAAGACGCAGGCGGCTAACTTTAGTGGTGAAAATCGTCCACTGCTCCGTCAGGGGCGCAAGATGGCCCGGATTCAGAGCGCACTTTCGGGTGGCTTTGACGCTACGAGGGGCGAGGAAATAATTGACGCCGTGCAGAGCCTCGTGCGTGCGCAAGAGCACTACAATCAAAGTAGGAAAGCCAGTAATGATCGGATGCTTCCGGTTCCAGACGTAAGGGACGCAACCGTGGCCCGCTTCTCGGCTGCGCGTTTCAGAACCACGTTCCGATCGCTGCGGCCCCTTCTAGACGGTGGCAGGGCCATCGGCGTCGAAACCGACCCAACGGTGGACGAAACGCCCTTCCGAGGGGCGGCGATGACGCGGTCCGAACTCGACGACGAGGCGCGTAATTTTGCGCTGAGTCTCGTCCAGCAATGGATCGACGATCCATCAAACGTGCGGCTCCTGCGCATCGGTCTGGACATCTGGCCATCGACCGAAGTTCTTAGGCTGGTGCTGGAACTTCTGCGCCCATACCTCAAGCGAACGCGGGGTCAGCCGCGCCTTGTTGCCCTGTACTGCCTCTCCGAGTTGTTCAAGGCCGGTGCAACCGAGACCGGCTTCGTGGAGGATGACGAGTGCCTGCCTAGCAACGTCGATCTCGAGGAATACCGGGCATTGCTGGCGGCCGAAGCCCTTCAAGTGGTGTCATCCACCACTCGGACGACACCTTGGTACTTAAGGCAGCAGGCAATCCTCTTGTTGGCGGTAATGAGGAAGAAAACGGACAGGCGCTGGACCGAGCGTGTTAGGATGCCGGAGACTCGGCTCTACTTAGAGTTTCTTTCCTTTCTGAACGGAGATCGGAAGTCCTCGACATATGCCGACTTCGCGACACTTGCGGTTATGGCCAGGCGGTCGGTCCTCGACGAAAGTGAAGCAAGGCAACTTATAGCTGGTTCGATAGATACGAATCTATTCGAGGAAATCGCGATTCGCGATCCTGCCTTCGCCGCCGAATTGCAGCCGTCATGGATACTCAGGGATCAGCCAAGTCCAACGCACGACGGCTGGACGTCATTGTCGCGGTGCAAATCCCCACGTGCACCCACGGACCCCGATCTCCGGAATGAGATAGGAGTCTTGAGCTTCATGTATGCATTCGCCAAAATGCTGCTGACCGAAAAGCAACCTTACGCAATGCCTCCTTCATCTATCGAGGTAAAGCTATCGAGCGATCGCAGACACACCGAGATTGTGGAGGTTCGGATTGCTGACAAAGCGCATGCGCCATCAGGAGTCCTGCAGGCGCTCTATGAACCTCCGATCTGGTGTGACTCGGGTCTACGCTGGAAATTCCAAATGGGGTACCTTGTCAGGTTCATACTTACCGGAAACCTCGATTTCACCGAAGTCCGTGTGCCATCATGGCGAGAGACGAGGACTATCTACCGGCAGGTGCGCAGCCATTGGTACCAACGTTCCTATGGCCTCCACAACGGACATGAGGGTTTCGGTGACGACTGGCTTGCCATTTCGCACACGACCGAAGACCTACTCTATTCGATGCTGGCATGGCCAGGGTGCAGGGTCGACGATGGCGAATGGCTAAAGCGAGACCCTGAGCAGCTTGTCCTGTTCCTGCACGAAAAACTGGAGGCAGCGAGACGCCACGTCGGAGAGGCTACAGGCACTCTGATGCTACCGATATTAGCGCCGCTCCTGGCATATCCAAGAGAGGATAGACCGCTTCGGGGTTGCGTGGTGCAGACCATCACCCCAGAAGCTCATGAAATCGCGGATGGAGATCTCACGCTTTCGGGCACCGCTATCCGACAGAAGCATCGAAATCACCTTTCGACCGCGCTCGCGGCGGTGGAAAAGATGCTGGAACTCCGGGCGACCCATCAGACGCAGGACAAGCGACTAGACTGGCTAATCTTGCCCGAGCTCGCGGTCCATCCACACGATATCAAGACTCACCTCATTCCGTTCGCGCGAGCCTACAAGACCATCATCCTGACCGGCCTGACGTATGAGGAGGTTGAGCCTGGCTTGCCTCCAGTCAATTCGGCAATATGGATACTGCCTCAACTCATGACCGGCAGGGGCCTCCAGATCAAGACCAGACGCCAAGGGAAATTTCACCTCGCCAAGATGGAGAAAGCTTGGGAGGCCAAGAAATTGGTCCGTGGCTTCCGACCTGTTCAATGGCTTGTTGGTTACCAATGGACAACAAATCTCTCGGCAGATCCGCTCTGGCTCACTGCGGCCGTCTGCTATGACGCGACCGATCTCAGGCTTGCATCCGACCTTCGTAACAGGTCTGACGTTTTCGCCATTCCTGCGCTGAATCAAGATGTTGGCACCTTCGACCAGATGGCGGCCGCACTGCATTATCACATGTACCAGCTGGTGATCGTGGCGAATAATGGAGGCTTCGGGGGGAGTAACGCGCATGTTCCTCGAAAGGAAAATCACCTGAAGCAGGTGTTTCACAGCCATGGACAGCCACAGGCATCGATTTCTTTCTTCGAGATCGAGGACATATCGGAAATGAAGGAGCGCCGTGACCTCGGAAAGGGTCTGTCCCCGGCTCCGCCATATAAAAAATCGGGAAGTTGGAAATACCCTCCCGCAGGTTATTGAGAACATGAATCTTTCTAAGTTTGCCTCGAAGGCCAACATTGCAGGCGTTCCTGAGGCGAAGGCTGGCGATCGCAGCCGGAATAGCAGGCGTCAAACATAAGCCGGGAAAGTGACGCGGCGCACTTGGGTCAAGGCTTGCTTTGGTCGAACCATGTCAGTTTTCCGAAAGATGATCTCTCGCCGCGACTGCAGAGCCTGTCGGCCCCGGGTCTCAACTCGTCCGGGGACGGAGCTCACATAACATTCCAACCACCGGTTAGCGGTTGCAGGAACGAGACGATCCCTGATACCTTCCTAGATCACGGAATCGTCGAAGCGGCCCCGTGACTACTGGCGCAGATAGATCGTTGGCGGTGCTAGAGGCCTATCCTATGAGCCATCGGACGTTCGGGGGATGGCGGGATGAAGTGCTAAACATCGAAATCGGTAATGAATTTTCGGCGTCCGGCACCGCGAAGGTAATCAACCTGGATGCCGCTGCGAACACTGCACCCACTGAGGAAGTGATCGAAGCAGTTATCGCCGCGCTCCGCAGCGGCGCGGCCAATCCGGCGAGCGCCCATGAGCTCGGAGACCGTTCCCGCGCGATCCTCGCGCGCGCGCGCGACAGTGTGCTGTCCCTGATAACCGGTGCGGAGGAGGAGAGCGTGACCTTCACGTCCGGCTGCACCGAGGCTAACAACACCGTCTTTGCGGGCGTTGCAGCGACTACAGTCATCACCAGCACCGTCGAGCACCCGTCGGTGCTCCGCGCGGCCGAGCGCTCCTCGTCGATCGGAGCGACCCTCCATTACCTTCCAGTCGATCGTGCGGGTATCGTAGACCTGGACCGACTTGAAACCTTGGTCAGTGGGGCACAGGGGCCGCTTCTTGTTTCGATCCAATACGCGAATAGTGAGACCGGCGTCATCCAGCCGATCAAGGAAATCGCTGCGTTGCTGGCGACACGTCCAATGACCACGTTCCACTCAGATGCCGCGCAGGCATTCGGAAAGCTGGCCATTGATCTTTCTCCGGGCGTCGGTCCAGAGTTGGTAACAGTTTCCGGGCACAAGCTGCATGCGCCCATGGGGATAGGTGCAATCGTGGCGGCATCGCGAGGCGTGTCGCTCGTACCCCTGCTAGTCGGGGGCGATCAGGAAGGCGCGCTCAGAGCCGGCACCGAGGCCGTTCCCCTGATCGCCGGTTTCGGGGCAGCGTGCAACAAGCGCGCTGATGAGCTGGGCAAATCCGTAGACCAAATGAAGGCGCTGCGCGATCGACTGGAAGCCACACTTCGCGCCGCGATCTCTGATGTAAGGCTTGGAGCCGCTGCGGAACGCCTGCCCAACATCTCCAGCGTGAGGTTTCCTGGGATTGACGGGATGTCACTGATCGCACAGCTGGACAGTCGCGGCGTCGCGGCGTCGCAGGGTTCGGCATGTGCCAGCCGGCGGCCAGAACCCTCGCACGTGCTGATCGCGATGGGTTTGGCAGAGCGCGAGGCGTTTGAGACAGTCCGCTTCTCGCTCTCCATGCTGAATACAGAGACAGAGATCGACGAGGCGGTATCGATCATTGCCGGTTCGGTCGAACACCTGAGGAGCGTCGCGTGGACACGAGCTTGATGCGCTTCTCTTATGGCGGGCACGTCACGTTCCCCGTGCGTTACGGCTGGCTGCCAAAAGGCTTGTCGCGCATGCGTCAGGATGGAGCTTTCCATCCCAGTACAGACGTTGGGGACGATCTCGGTCTTGGCTCAAAGATGGTCGAGTCGCTAGGCTTCTGGCTCAAGGCTACCGGCTTGGCGCGCGATGCCGAGGGCGAGGCCCGGACCGGGCGCGTGCCGTCAGAGATCGCGGATCTCGTAATCGCCCATGATCCCTATTGTGAGCTGCCAGGCACATGGTGGTTCCTTCATCTCGCTCTTGCGACGCGCGAGGGCACGATCTGGTCTTGGTTCTTTAACGACTATTCCGAGCGCATATTCGATCGCGCGGCCTGCGTCGAAGGTTTTCTCCAGTTTACCCGCACCAGGGCGATGCGACCAGCAAGCGAGGCAATGGCGATCAAGGACGTGGCCTGCCTGCTGAGCGCCTATGGCGCGCGACCGGGGGTTGATGTCGTTGATCCCGACGATGTCGGGGCATGTCCGTTCCGTGAACTGGGTCTCATCATTCGTCATGAGCTCGTGCGGCGCTACGAGCGCACTCGGACACCAGTCGGCCTGCCGGCAGAGGCCTTCCTCGCCTGCTCGTCCCTACTGGCCAAGGAAACCGGCAAAGATGCAATCTCCCTGCGGGAACTTGCGACGCTCCGCTTCGGACCAGGCCGCGTTTTCTGCGCCGGACTTGACGCCGTCGACGAGATGGTCGGCAAGGCAGCCAGTGCCATGTGGACAAAGGGAGTCGTCGTCGAGACGCTCGCTGGAGAGCGGTATCTGCGCGCCACGATAAGGCCGATCGAGCAGTGGCTCCGCGATTACTACTTTCGCCTTGAGGCGGGAGCATGATTGGCGCTGACTTCTTCCGCTCGCTCAGTCTTATCGAGGATCTGGAGCATCCTGACCGGTTCGGGCACTATCGTCCGACCCGCCGTGCGCTTCCCATCATCACCGCGGTAGCCGAACGCGGTTCCACCACGATGGTCATCGCGCCGTATGGTAGCGGGAAGAGCCTGGCTGCGGGTGTCGCGGCGTTGGCGGTCCGCAACTCGGCTGACGATCGCCGCGCGCTCGCCGCCGTTTTGGAGCGCACCGATCAAGTCGATCCTACAGTCGGGGGGGCGTTGCGCCACCGCATCTCGACGTCTGTTCAGGGACGCGTCATCGTCCTGTCGGGGATGGTCGACGATCCGATCGCCGCGCTCGCGGAGGCGTTTGGAATGGCTCAGGCGCCAAAGAGCTTCGATGGGTTCGGCAAAGCGATGCGCGACGGAGGGTGGAATCACGTCGCGATCATATGGGATGAGTTCGGCCGACATCTCGAAGGGCTGGTGGCTGATGGGAGGTCGGGCGAACTAGACGTCGTCCAGCGTCTCGCTGAACGCGTGGCGCGTGCATCTGGCCCCACTATGAGCCTCACGCTGCTCCTCCACCAGAACCTCCTCGCATATGCCACACGCCTGAACGAGACCTCGCGTACCGAGTGGCGCAAGATAGAAGGGAGGTTCCGACCTTTTCGGATGATCGAGGACAGCCAGGAGTTTTACCGACTTATCGCCGACGTCGTCTCGGAGATGCGTCCGCCGAAGATAGCAGACATCATGGCTCCCGTTACTGAGGCCCTTGCTGACGAGGTAGTCAGGTGGAAGTGGCTCGACGGCATCGAGGATGCAGGCAAGGTGCGTGCGATACTTGACGACGTCAGGCCGTTATCAGCCGGAGCGTTGCAGGTGCTGCCAACGCTGGTCGCCCGTGTGGGGCAAAATGAACGCAGCCTATTCTCCTTCCTGCGTGAGATCGATCTAACGCGCAAGGTCGACATTGAGGCGGTGTACACGGCGTTCTCGGACGCCATGCGGACCGACGTGGGCATCGGCGGTACCTATCGGCGCTGGATCGAAACCGAGAGCGCGCGATCGAGGGCGGACACCGCGCTCCAGCGGATGCTCCTCGCGGCTGCCTGCCTTCTGCAGTTGGGAACCAGTGGCGTACGACAGCGCCTTCCACGCGACGTTCTCCAGCTAGCGGTGGCCGAGACAGAACTACCCACCGCAGAGGTCGCGGTCGCGGTCGACGAGCTGCTTAATGCCAAGTTACTGCTCTGGCGCCGGCACACAGACGACGTGGCGGTCTGGCACGGCGCCGACGTCGACGTTGCGATCCGCGTACGCGAGGAACGGGAACGGCGCTCGAGCGCGTTCGATCTCCGGTCCTTCCTAGAAGACCGTTTTCCCGCGCCTCATCTTCGTGCACCGAGACATAACGCCGAATTCGGCGTGAACCGCTTTCTGATCGGACGCTACGCCTCAGTCGACGAACTAGCGGGGCTGCTTGAAGACGGTGATCGCGCCGAGAACACAATCATTTACGTGCTTGCGGAGGACAAGGCCGACATCGCGGCCGCGCAGAAGCTGGCGAAGAAGTCCAATATGCAGGCGATCATCGTGGTTCCCGACAGGCCGCTCGCCGCAGAAAGTGCCGCGATAGAGTTGACATCGATCGAGGCACTTCGCGCCGACAAGGAATTTGTGGCTTCGGATCCGATGGTGACGACAGAGATCGACGAACTCCAGTCGGTCGCATTCGAGGAGCTGGCGACCCTTCTACGGGGACTGCTGGATCCCCGCGCCACCGCTGCGAGCTGGTATGCCCTGGGTCAGCGCCTGGACATTTCGCCGGAACGGCCAGGCTCTATGGCGGCGTCGCGCCTTTTGAGTCAATGGTTCCACAAGACACCGACAATTGCGAACGAGCAGCTGATGCGCAGCACTGCGTCGCGCACGATGCAGACGGCGCGTGTTCGCGTCGTCGGGTCGATCCTCGAACGCTCCGATCGAGTGCGGTTGGGCTATGAGGAAGGCGATCGTAGCGCGGAAGGGTCGATATACCGCACTGTCATCGAGAACACAGGGCTTCGACCCGCAGGATCAACGTGCTTCGCTGATCCCGACGCAATCACTGATCCAGGCCTACAGGAAGTATGGTTACGCATCGCCGACTTCTTCCGGGTGCCAACCGGACGCAACAGCGGCCAGTATCGGAATCTGCACACGTTCGTGTCGACCTTGGCATCGGCACCGATGGGCGTTCCCCTGGCCGTCATTCCGGTACTGATGGCTGCAGGCTTCAAGCACTTCTCCCGCGCGGTGGCGCTCTACGACAACGGCCAATACGTCGCCGATACGCTAGGCTTCCAGTTCGACAACATGGTGTCAAATCCGAACGGGTTTTGCGTGCAGGTCCTAGACCCCACGCCGGAACTTAGTGAGTACCTCGCCGAGATCGCCTATATCTTCGCGCACGAGCGGCCAACGGCGAGCGACGAACTCGTCCGCTTCGCCTATGATGCATTGATGCGTTGGCTCCTCACCGTTCCCGACGGGTCAAGACGCTCGCAAAAGCTAGGGATATATTCGAAAGGGTTGCTGCGGACAGTCGGAAGCACCTCTGACCCCGTGAAGCTCCTATTAGAATCCCTGCCCGGAGCGCTTGGTGCCAAGCAGGCCTCCCCGACGTTGATCGCGAAGCTTGAGATCGCGAGGAATGAGATCGATCATCTTCGCGACGAATTCGCGCAGGAAGCTGTCGAGGTGATCGCGGAAAGCTTTCGATCCACGTATCTCGGCATGGATCCACTGGAGGCAGTGACAGCATGGGCGGGTTGCTTCGACGCCGGATCGCTCGACCGTCGCGACGACCTCCGCATCGTCGACCGAGCTGTGCTAAGGAAGGCCGTCGAGGCAGTCAATGGCCGCTTCTCACCCAAGTCGCTCGCGAACGCTCTTAGTTCCATTCTCCTCCAGCGCAGTTTAGACAAGTGGGACGATCGCACTTCGGCGCAGTTCAGGTCGGCCCTGCGCGACGCACGGGAGCGGATCGAGGCGGCCGCTCTTGATACCGAGACCCCCACGGCCGCGCTGAGGCCAATCGTACGGGCCCGAGTGGAAGAACTCACTCGAATGCTTGTTAAAATCGACGAGACCGAAGACAGTCAGATTCGCAGCCTACAGGCCGCGGGGGGAAAAAGATGAGCTTACTAGCCACCAACGTCGACGACGCGGTGAAAGACACCGAGGCGCGACACATCGTGCCTGTCTCTGGCGGCAAGGACTCGTCCGCGCTTGCGGTATACCTTAAGCAACGAAACCCTGAGGTGAATTTCGAATACGTATTCTCCGACACCGGCGTCGAGCTTCCCGAGACTATCAGCTATCTCGACCGACTTGAGAACATCCTCGGCGTCAGGATACATCGCGTCTCAGCGATGGAGATGTTCGACGTGGCGGAGAAGCCAGGGCGCACGGCATTCGATGTGGCGCTGTTTGAACACTTCGCAGGTTTCCTTCCCAGCCCACGCGCCAGGTGGTGCACGCGGATAATGAAGATCGCCCCATTTGAGCGCTTCATCGGCGGCGATAGGGCGTACTCCTACATCGGCATCCGCGCGGACGAGAACCGAGCTGGCTACCTCGGGACCGGCACGGCCGGCAGTAAACCCGTCGTAATCTCGGAAAAGCCTAATATCACGCCCGTGTATCCGTACCGCGACGACGCGATCGACATCGCGGAGGTCGGACGGATCCTCGACAGTGCGGGCCTAGGCCTGCCGGATTACTACAAGTGGCGCAGCCGTTCGGGCTGCTACTTTTGTTTCTACCAGCAGATCGGCGAGTGGCAGGGGCTCAAGGAGCGCCACCCGGAACTATACGAGAAGGCGAAAGCGTACGAGACGATGAAGAAGGGCCGCAAGTATACTTGGGTCGACGGCCGCTCGCTGGATGACGTGGAGAACATGCCACGCCGGGCAGTCCGGTCGAAGGCTGAGGACGGCTGTGCCGTCTGCCATCTCTGATGAACGCGCAGGTCCCTAACAGGCTGGTAGACTTCCTTGCGACATACGGACCCGTGGCCACGTCCGACACCCTGTGCGACGAGAACGTGCGGCTGGCCGAGGGCGAGTACGGCATCGCCAGCATCAGCACGCAGGCTCCCCGCCTTCAAGACATCGCTGCGGAGCTTGCCGGCGACGGTGCAAGGAACGTCATCCTCACAGGAACGGCCGGGGACGGGAAGACCTACCACATTCGGCGATACCTCGAGGACCACTACCCAGCCGCGCTGACTGGCTGGCCTGGAGCTGAGGGGGTGCTTCGGATCACGACGCCTGAAGGCAGGGAACTCCGCGTCATCCGCGACCTGAGCGAGATATCGGATAGCGAGAAGGTTGCCGAGCTCGCGAGCTTCGCTGGCTCCCTTCTCGGAGAAGCCGACGAGCGCCTGTATCTAGTGGCCGCGAACGACGGGCAGTTGCTGAAGTACTTCCGCGACGCCGCGCGGGCCGGTGGGCCCGAGGCAGGACGCTATCGCATGCTGCATGAACACATAACCGAAATGCTGCGGGCGGAGAGCGAGACCGCCAGTGGCGTATCGCTGCGGCTCATGAACCTCAGCAGGACGTGGAGCAGCGCGACCGTAGACGCCATCTTCGACGCCGTCCTAGACCATCCCGACTGGGATAGCACCTGCTCCGGATGTGCAGTCGCTACGGGCAACAACCCCTGTCCCATTCAGCTTAACCGATCGCTGCTGATGGCTTCCAAAGGGGTGCCGTCCTCGTTCCGCCGCAGGCTACGCGAGTCCCTCCGTTTAGCTGCGGCCAACGATCAGCATGTGCCGATTCGGCAGTTGCTGACTCTCGTCGTGAACATCATCCTCGGCGACGCGAAGAACGCCGATCGCCCACTGCTAGACTGCGCTACCGCAAAAAAGCGCGCTGCAGCGTGTGACTATGGCAGCACCAACCCATACAACAACGCGATGGGTCGCAACCTGCGGGATGACCGGCGCCGTGCGAACCGCGTGTTTGGAATCTTCGAGGTCCTCGGCGTCGGGTTTGAGACCAACAACCTGGTGGACGCGATGCTCGTCCAGCGCGAGCCTAAGCAGCTCTACGCTACCCTATTCGGGCAGGAGCCGACGTACGGCTCGAACCTGTTCGACCCTCTTCGGCGAGAGTATCTCGGTGGGGGTGGTGGCGATGTGGCGATCCGAAACTTCCGCCGCGGCCTCGAGGCGCAGCGCCGACGTGCGTTCTTCTTGTTTCCCGACCACTCGAACTTCGAGGCGGCGACACCTTGGCGGCTCACGATCTTCCATCATGGTGGAGAGTATCTTGGGCTGCTGGACGCCCTTGAGGCCAATGCAGGACGGGACATCACCGACGTGTTCACCCGTCACCTGGTGCGTGGGCTCAACCGAGCGCTCACGGGCATGATGGCGTCGGACGACAACCACCTTTGGCTGTCCGGCACGATCGGCAAGACGGACGATCCGTCCGGGCGCGTCGCGACGGTCGAGGCGGTCGACCGCACCTCCTCCACCAACCTCTCGGTCAAGCTGTCACGCGATCCAGTCACCTTAAGGCCTTCCCTCGGCGTCGCTGTCCCCAAGCTCTGGGAGCAGTCGAAGATGCCGCAGCTGGATCTGCGACCCCTTCTGTTCGAGTACTTGATGCGCGTGGCGAACGGCAGCTTGCCCGCGAGCTTCTCCCGGCAATGTCATCAGGAGATACGCCACTACGCGCTGGTGGCTACCGCTGCTATCCGCGCGATGCATGTCGAAGACGAACCCAGCCCAGAGGTCGTGCGCATGCTGTCGCTCGGTTCCCAGGGCGAAGTTCAGGCCAACAGAATCGAAATCTGATGACAACTCGGAATCAGCTCCTGCAGCTCGCCGAAGGCGCCGTTCGGGTGCCTGAGACCCAGAACCTCTCCAGCGTGAAGCTATGGTGCGAGTACGCGATCTGGGGCCTGCTGTTCTATGATGACCAATCGCCCTGGCTCACGGTGGTCGAGGCGCTGCATATCTGCTTCCACCGCAAGGGACAGGGTGACCCCGTGTTTACGGCCGTAGCTTCTGTTACGTCGGCAGAGCACGAGGCCATCACCTACAGACTCCGGCTTAACAACGAGCTTAGGCACATGCTGTTCCGCGATCGCGAGGTGATCCGCATCGCCAACGGCCAGTCGGTCGATGAGAAGGCGCGCTGGCATGGATGGCTAGAGACAGTCAGCCGAGACTATACAGGCCTCGAGCTCGGGTATCTTCAGGATGAGTTTGACACGTTTGGCGAGATGGCGCGGTCGGTCGAGCTCCTGCGTACCGCTGAGATTGAGGCCCAGTCGGCGAAGCGGTGGACGTCACGGCACATCCTACCGCTCGGCCCCGACATGCTGTTCGCGGACGTCAACGACAAGAATTCGCTTGACCGTAAGTTTATGCGGCGCACCGGCGAGATGTTGTACTTGATGCTTAACCGCGCATCGCTGCGAGACGAGCTCGGCCGTCTGATCGAGACGCGCCTGCTCAACTCTGGAAGCCCCTGGAACCGACTGGCGCGCCGTATCGGAGGACCGACCACGGCCTCGGTTGGGGACACGCACATCGGATATCTTCCGATGTCCAGCGCCTCAAGCTACGACCGTCTTGCTCAGGATTGGATCGCCCTGCTGTCGCTGCGGAACATCCCGGTCGAGAGCCTGCTCGATCCGCTGGAGCGCGTTAGCGGGCTGATGCAGATCCTCTACATCCTGGAACGCGCCCAGGAGACCATCGGCGACAACGTCCCGGTACCGCCGTTTTTCCTTGACCTTCTCGGGGCGCCCGGCAACAACCCCATACGCAAGCTTTCCGCCAACCAGTTCAAGCGCCATCGGTCGATGCAGATCGAGGCGATCGGCGCATTCATCGACGCCTTTGCGGATTCCGATCACTGGAGCGCCGTCCTGGCCAGTGCGGCTGGCGGGAAGGAAGCGATGGACCTCCTCGCCACGCGCTTCCGGTGGAAGCCTAGCCGATCACCCAATCCGGACTGGATGCCGCCGCCCGAGGAACAGCTCGCGGAGCTGCGCACACAGGCACAGAACAGCAAGGGGCATTCGATCACCTCCACCTTCTCGAACCACGCGAAGCACATCGGGATGCTAAGGGCGCAACGCAGCTCGGGCACTTGGTATGCGCCTAGCGACGCGTTTCTCGAGGCACTGGTGCTGGCCAACATCACGACACCGATGGAGTTCGGCGACTTTCTCCACCGCTTGATGACGAGATATAATATTGTCGTCGGCCCGGAAGAGGTGCGCATAGCCTTCAACGTGAAGACAAGCGCCCTTCCAGCGCCGCTTGCAGATTTGAAGGAAAACGAGCGACGGCTCGAGGACCGGCTCCGCGTGCTCGGCTTTCTTGATCGGAAGTCCGACGACTGCGCCTTCGTCATTAACCCATTCCACAACGCCACGACGACCAGCGGAGCAGCACAACTTGTCTACGCTTGAACTGATCGGGCAGGTCGCGGCACGCCGTCTCTCCGAGGTGCGGGATTCGTCGAACGGCAGGGCGTTCTACTGCATCATCGGAATGGACGCCGCGATTACGAGCGCCATCGCGAAGAGCGTAGCGAAGGACGCCGCCGCGCACGGTGGTGGGGTCGAGGTCTTCGTCCATCCTCAACTCGCGGTCGGCGACATATCCCCTGCGATCGTCTCCGACCAGACAGCGCCGTGGCACCGGAACCATGCCACCCCGGGAATTAAGCTCACCGTTTGCACCGTTCCGCCGGATATGGTGAAGGCGACCGAGCCGACGCTCGCGCACAACTCGAAGATCGATGAGGCGTGGCTCCTGCAGAATTCTGCGATCTGGTCGGCGGAGGCTCTGAAGCATAGTTCTGACGAAATCCGTAATAAGTTCACCAACGTGCTGGACGGCGTGCTCGGCGCGTTCGTCGCACACGACGCAGAAACCATCGGCAACTTCGTGTCCAGCGTCGTCTTCTACTTAATTGACAAGGGCCTCGCGCCCGAGAACGCCGTCCGCGCAGCGCTACCCGCACTGCGGCTTCCGCGCGACAGTGGCGATCCGCGTATGAAGATTACGGAATCTCCAGAGACTGCAGCGCGCTTTTTCCGCAAGATTGTCGAAGATGCGCAGCCGGCGATTTACCTGCGCGCGAAGGACGGCGATCCGCTCAACAGGGGCGAGCTGCGCCAGCGCCTGGCGGACATGAAGAGCGATGGTAGCCTCAACGACGATTTGCACGACAAGCTGCAGGCACTCGTCGCAGATCGAGGCGTCCATGACGGTCAGTGGACCCCGAGCCAGCAAGCGGTTTCCGAACTCGGATGGGATCGCATTGAGCCATTCTTCAGCGACGCAAAGCGCAAGCCGAAGCAATCGTTCGGTGGCGAGACGAAGTCGTTCTTTGATCGTCAGTATCCGGGGACCCTGAAGGCAGCGGAGGACGAGCTGCTCGCGGATCTCGCGAAGGAAAATCTCAAGCCTTCCGAGTTGGTGGATGACTTCTTCGCTAGGCATCGTCCACGGCTTCAAACGGATCCGAAGCTCTACAAACGGTGGGAGCGAATGGTTTTCCGCGCTCCGATCGAGACGAGAGACCTCGGGGAAGGTATGCTGCGCCTCGCGCATCGCGCCTTCCCTGAGACGGATGACGCCGATGGTGACGATGTCACACGCGTCTTGTTCATCAGACTCCGGAACGCGGAGAAGATGGACTTCTGGGCATCGGAAAAGAACACGCGCATTCTGCGCTATCTGCGAGACCGCTACCGCGGGCTCCTCCAACTGCTCGCACCGCACACCGTCCTCGACTTCGGGCGATGCTGGGAGGACGGCTGGGAGCAGAACGTCGCAGAGGAGAACACGAGTAGTGGAAAGGCTGCGACCGAGCTCGAGTTCGAAGCCTTCTTCGTCACCCCCGTAGAGCTTGAGGCCGTCCTGAAGGACAGATCGAGCAAGCCGCACGCCAATCGCGCGCAGATGATCTGGAAGCCGCATGCCGAGGCGCTCGGCCTCTCGCTCTCGATCGACCTGCGTCAGATCCGCCAGCAAGACGCAGCGCAGCCGACCCATCTGATCTCCGGGCGCATCCACCAGAACCGGGCAAGCCGCAGCGCAGCGCCAAGCACAGTGGACCTCGCGCAGCGAAGTTCCGTATCGGACGCGTTTCAACAGAGTGAAGGCCTGCTCGCAAACCCCGGGCGCGAGGAGAACCGGATCGACGTCACCTGGCCTAGGTCACTCGCTTCCATCGTCGATCAGGGTGTAATCACCCCAGATCAAGGGCAGGAACTTCGTTCCGCATACGACGCGTTCGTGGCATCCTACGGCGCCGCGCTGGATGCATTACTGCGTGGCACCGGCATCGGGGCCGACGAGATACTGCTCCAAGCCGAACTCTATGGCGACCTGCTACGAAGCGTCATGACCATCGCGCCGCAGGAGCTATGCATCCGGGACCTTCTCTCGCCGCTGGTGAGCATCGGGCTCATCACCGTCGAGGGCGAGACGCCATCGGCCATCCTGACTGCCTGGCACCCGCTGCGGCTCGCTGAGATTGGCGCCAAGGCCCGCCAGCTGGCAGACGCTATGACCGCAGTCGTTATGAGCGATCCCAAACAGCGGAGCGGGATTGAGGATTTCGTCGGTGACCGGATCGCAACGCTCGGCCGCACATACTATGGCGACATTGCCTTGTTGCCCGGCCTCGATGCTCAGCTTATCGCCGAGACCCAGACGATCATGGGCTATAGTTTGCTGGAGCCGATCTCTGGCGGCACGCAGCACGGTGTTACCAACGAACCTGCAGATGCGGCTATCGCGGCGTTCGACCGCGTTGCCGACGAATACCTCAAGCTTCGCCCACATGAGCGCGCAAACTTCTCGGTGGTGATTCTCAACGCCGATTCCGAGAACCTTCCGCTCGCCATGGCCAACGGGCTGTCGAGGCGCGTCGAGGACGATAGCGAGATCAGATGCGAACTCGTGGTAACTGATGACGACCCCATTAGACTGCGCCAGGTTTACGAGCGGCAGAACCGCCGCATAAGCCACGAGATCGACACCAGCCTCGCCAGCGAGGCAGCCCGTAACTTTCTGTCGCGCCTGCGCGTGGGAATCTTTAGCCCCGAGACGCTCGCGCAGGAAAGCCAGAAGGCGAACGACGTCGTCGTACTGCAGGACGTGATCGCGCGGAGCAGCAAGGTGCGCTGGACGAAGGGGTTCGACGACGGCACCAATGAGGAAATCGCCACCTTCGTCCCGACGGCTCGCTCGAAGCGGCGTCCGTTTCGGAAAGGGAACACTACTTCCGCATTGTACCTCACCGCGCCGAGGCAGCCACTCGCTGGCCGGATATACGTCGACGCGCTACGCACAATCATGATGCGGGACGTGGCGACCAACCTGGAACCCTGGCTGCCCGTCCAGGAAGTCGAGTTCAAGGCGGGAGAGGTCAGCCAGATCCTTGCTAAGGCCCACAAGCTGGGCAACTGGGTGATGACCTTCGACCGCGTCGCGGATCGGCGACTGATCGCCACCGACGAACGCCGCATCATCCGCTACTTCAGCGTGCCGGGATCGACGCACAACGTCATCGTGTCGACCGAGATCACCGAGCGCGAACTCGGCGACTGCATCGACACGGACGTCGGCGTCCTGCTCCAAGGGCTGGACTCAGACACGTTGTCGGCTCTTCGCCACGAGCTGTTCACACGCGCGGCACAGCTCTCGGGCGGTGTGGTGATGCGTGGCGCGCAGTGGGCTAACTACGCGCACGAACTCCTCGGCCTCGTGCTCTCCCAGCGCGAGCTCGACCGCCTGCTCCGCGTGGATCGCGAGAACAGGACCGCGTGGTTCTTCCTTGACGACTACCGGGAGTGGCTGGATTTGACTGGCGAGATGGCCGACATCCTCGCAATCGACTTAGCCGTCGGTGCGAATGGACCAGAGATTCGCGTTGTGGTTGCCGAGGCCAAGTATGTCGGCCAGGACGGCATCTCCGACCACCGGAAGCGTTCGGCCAGCCAGCTCGAAGCGACGTGGACGGCGCTCAACCATCGCCTGCTCGGCGGTTCCGCCAATCTAGATCCCGCCATATGGCGGCACCGGCTCGCGGACATGGTCCTTGAGCATATGGAACCGTTCGACCAGGTCGGCGGGATCGGACAGGACCGATGGCTTGAGGGGTTGCGAGAGGGCACGTTCCCTATCTCAGTCGACGGGTATTCGATGGTGTTCAGCCACGAGCTCGACACCGTCTTCGAGACGATGCCCCATCTACCCGACGAGGCGAAAATGATTGCGGAACGCCGACGTCTAGCTCAGTGGGTGTTCTCCAGAGCAGAGACGGCTGAGGCTCTTCGGGGCCTCGCGAACGACACGCTGCCCGCAATGATTCACGTACCTGCCGGCTGGCCTCAGCCGAACGCGGGAGCCGAAGCTGGCGAATCGAAGGTGGCTTCGACGCCGCAAGGTAACTCGAGCCATGGTAGAAATAGGCCGTCGGGCGATGCACCGCCGCCACCAACGCCCGAACCTGAACCAAACAAGCCTTCGCCGACGAGCGATGCAGCAACCGCCGGGTCGGACGATGTCAAAGTCGCGGACGAGCCGCGCGCCGCTGCTGGCCCCTGGAGCCTGCAGATCATGAAAGTCCTTGACCGTCTGCGCAACACTGGCGACGAGGCGGAAGGCCGCACTTGGCTGACCGGGCAGATCGACGCGCTGCGGGCGGCACTGCAGGCTGAGGGTATGGACGCACCAGTCATGGGTCAGCGGCTCACTCCTAATACCGGCCTTGTGTACGTGGGTGGCCGTACCCTGACGGTGGCCTGGCTTGAGCGGAAGCGCACAGATCTGCTCACGCGCTACGGCCTCGACATCGTCCGCATATCGCCCATGCCGGGTCAGATCGCCATTGGACTGCGCCGGCCGGCACGCGCGATTCTGCACCTTGCCGATGCTTGGCTTAGGCGCGCGGCGGATCCGGTCGAAGCTCAACGCACCTCGCCGCTGCTCGGTGAGAAGGAGGATGACGGCACACTCTGCTACCTGCCGCTGGCCAGCTCCTATATCGCGCAGGAACGTGCGGCCCCCCACAGCCTAATTTCGGGCACAACCGGGAGCGGCAAGGGTATCCTCGTCACTAACCTGATGCTCGATCTTTGTGCGCTCAACAGCCCGGGCGAGCTGGAGATGCATCTGATCGATCCCAAGCGCGGCGTCGACTACGCTTGGGCCCGTCGCCTGCCGCACCTCAAGGGCGGAATCATCGACGACCAAGAGGAGGCGATGCGGCTGCTCGAACAGCTGGTCGGCGACATGGACCGGCGGTACGACGAGATTAGCCGGGAGAACTGCCGGAACATTGATCAGTACAACCGCAAGATGCCTCCCGGCCGGCGGATGCCCCGCATAGTAATATTCTTCGACGAAGTCGCCAACTGGATGCAGGACGACGATTTCAAGAAGGTGGTCGATGGCCTGATTAACAAAATCGCGACCAAGTCCCGTGCCGCCGGTTTCCATCTCTTCATGGTATATCAGAGGGCCGACAACCACGTCATGACTATGCAACTGAGGACGAACCTTGGCAATAAGATGATCCTACGCCTAGGCGACGAGGGAAGTTCGCGGATCGCCCTTGGCGAGGCAGGTGCTGACCGCTTGCTCGGCAAGGGGCATCTGATCGCCAAGCTCGACACCGACGACAAGATCTATCTGCAGGTTCCGTTTATCGGCGACGACGAGGTTGAGGAGCTGGCTGACGCCGTAATCGCGACGTGGCTGGAGGCGCGCCAGGAAGCGGGGGGGTAGATGGCGCTCGGAAAGTTCGTCCGTGGCGCGCTATACGTCCACCGCGAGGCGATCGACGGTCTGGCGGAAGAAACGCGGGCGAAGGTCGACCAAGCGGTTGCGGCAGCATGTCCGCCACGGTGGAATGTTGCCCGGGTCGAAAGGGATATCGTCGGACTGCTCGAGTATGAGGACTTCGACATCGCCGCATTCCCGTGTCTGATCGCTTCGACGCGCGTGGACCTTGCAACAGGCCGTCACACTCGGACAGACTTCAGCCGATCTAACAATCCGCTGGTGCTCCATCGCAAGGAGCAGTTGCTGATGTCGCACGATCCGCGGGTGGCCCGGTGGACCGAGAGGACTCGGAAACTCGTGGCGAAGGGCATGTTCAAGGACAGCCATGCCATCGGGCGACACAAGGCGTGGACTGAGCGGCTCGCTCAGGCGGGCCTCGCCGTCGTTGGGGATGAGGTAGTGCCCGCATGACCAGCGCGACCGTCCATCGTCATCGCACCGCGATGGTACGGCACACGTTGTCGCAGCCTATGTCCCTCGCCGTGCGGCACGGCCTCATCCGGCCAGGCGTCACGGTGTTCGACTATGGGTGCGGGCAGGGCGACGACCTTCGGGCGCTCGCGGTAGCGGGCGTGGAAGCCACCGGATGGGATCCCCACTTCGCGCCCGGCATAAGCCTGCAGGATGCCGAGATCGTCAACCTCGGCTTCGTCCTGAACGTGATCGAGGATCCGGCCGAGCGGGTGGTCGCCCTCAAAGCGGCGTGGGAGCTCGCTCGCCGTGTATTGCTCGTCTCGGTTCTGATCGTCGGTGCAGCACCGGTGGACGGCCTACGGCGATTTGGGGATGGCTACCTGACCGCCCGCGGCACCTTCCAGAAGTACTTTGAGCAGTCTGAATTCAAGGTGGTTCTGTCCCAAACCGCCGGTGTCGACCCGATCGCCCTGGCGCCTGGCATCTTCGCGCTGTTCCGCTCGCCTGAGGACGAGCAGGACTTCCTGCTAGAACGACGTCGTGGGCGGCGGACATCCACGAGCAAATACCGGACCGACCTTCGAGCAAAAGTGTTAAGCGCCAAACCCGATCTTCCCGATAGGATAGCGAATGCGATCGACGCGATAGCCAAGTTCGCGCTGCAGCGCGGGCGGCTGCCTCATCCCGACGAAGTGCCGTCCGATGTGCATGATCTGCTTGCGGCGGAGCGCGTCTCATTCGCGAGAGCGCAAGACGTCAGCCAGGGTACTCGCATCGACGAGCGGCTGTTCGAACGGGCGGCAGCCGACCGCCGTGAGGACTTGCTGGTCCACCAGGCGCTGAATCTCCTTAACCGCTCACGATCGGCCTCCCGTCTTAGCCCGTCAATGGTGCGGGACATCCGCCATCACTTCGGCAGTCAGCAGCAATTTGCCGAGCAGACGCTCGAATACCTTCATGCTCTTGCGGATCCACAGCGGACCGCAGCCGCCATGCGCCGCGCCGCTGATAACGGCCTCGGGGCGATCGACGAGGATGGTCGCCTGGTTATCGACAGCGGACGCGTCGTTGACCTGGAGGGTGTGCTCAGGTGCTACGTGGGGTGCGCGGTGCACCTTTCGGGTGACATCGACCACGAGCATATCGTCCGACTAGACCCATTGCGCCGTCGCACGACACTCTTTTCTCTCACGGCCAAGCGCCAGCCGTTTCCTGAGACGAGCACGTCGATCATGATCGACCTGAAGCGGCAGGACGTGATAATCCGCGACGACCCCCGCTTGTTGGTCCGCAAAGCGGACGTCTTCGGGATGGCCCCTCTGTCGCGGCAGCGGTCGGCCGAAGCGGATCGGCGCAAATCGGGCGGTTACGACGAAGATCGAGTGCTAGTCCGAATGTGACTTCGGGGCGCCTTACTGTGCAAAGTCGCGCTATTATTATCAAAGTCTGCGACACTTCTCCCACGTGCGCTTAAGCCCCTCGCACACGAGTGTGGTAGAAGCAGGCCTTACGACCAAATATCCTGGGCATTGTCCGTTTCTAACCGGCCGATCTGGAAGGGTCGGCTGCTACTTCTTCGCCGTCACGGCAGGATATGCTCCGAAGTGACGGAACATGGTCTGACGCTGACCATGTAGGATCTGGGTAACGATAGCGGTTGCGACGTTGTAGCCCCCGGCCGAAACCTTAAGGTGACACCCTTACGAGCGAAATCGGTTACGCGTCGTTGGTCCCCGTCCAGCATCGTATCCGTCGCCCTGCTACCCCATGTGTGCCGAAACCCTGCACCGGTCGTTCCAAGGAAACTCCGTGTTTTCCGACAACGGTTCCAGTGCGGAATTATTCTTTCAGACTAGTCTAATTGTTTAGTCCCAAGGTTTGATGGGTTGGATCGAGCCTGAATCGTTCGGGCTCTTTTGTCCAGATTTTGCAGATGTATTCAAAGGGCGTGAGGCCCTTGAGGGTCTTCAGTCGACGGCCGAAATTATAGGCTAAGACGAAATCGGCGAGATGCTGGCGCAGTTGGTCATGGCTCTCGTAGTAGAAGCGTTTGACGGTCGCATCCTTGATCGTGCGGTTCATGCGTTCGACCTGGCCGTTGGTCCATGGGTGCCTTGGCTTTGTCGTTCGGTGGTCGATATCGGCCTTGGCGCAAGTATGTTCGAAGGCGTGCGCCCATATGATTTCTCCCGCCGCCATGGCTTCCTTGATCAGCGGAACGGCCGAGCCGCCGGCACCTGGGGTCGTGATCTGAATGCCGTTGTCGGTAAGCACTGTGTGGATCTTGTAAGGGACAGCATCAAGAAGATGGCGCAGGAAATCGGCGGAGACCGCTGTCGTTGCCTTCTCGTGCAGCTCGACGAAAGCGAACTTCGAGGTCCGATCTATGGCCACGAACATATGCAGCTTGCCCTGCTCGGTTCGGACCTCGGCGACGTCGATATGGAAGTAGCCGATTGGATAGGCCTTGAACTTCTTCCTTGCCGGCTTGTCGCCCTCGACATCCGGCAACCTGCCTATCCCGTGACGCTGCAGGCAGCGATGCAAGGATGACCGCGACAGATGCGGGATCGTCGGTTGGAGAGCATAGAGGCAATCGTCCAGTGGCAGCAGCTATAACGCCGAAAGGCGACGATGACCGCCTCTTCCTCAGTCGATAGCACTGTCGACTTCGGATCTCTGGGGCCAGTCGAAAGATCGGCGGCCGACGTCCGGTTCCTCCACTTCCTAACCGTCTTCTGATTGATGCCGTAGCGCTTCGCCAGCGCCCTCAGGCTCTCTTGACTATGCTGTATCGCTCGACGGATCGCCTCTGTCGTCGTGGCGCTCCCATGAAGAACCTGGCCCATAGCGCATCCTTTGATTCGGACGAAAAGTATGCGCCATCAAAGCCTGGGATCAAACATCTAATGCCCCAGGCCGCCTGCCAGACTTGGTTCAATATCCGCGCAGCAAGTGCGGCTTTGTCTTGCGGCAGAAAACGACCGTAGTGGTGCGCTACCATGTCGGGCGTGTCCTGGATCGCGTAGCTCGCCTGCTCATATGAACCGGTCTGTTTCAGTATGTGGGTCGCCAGAACGTCACGCACATTGTGCGGCCCATGAGGGAGAAGGCCGGCGATCACGCCGCGCTGCGTATATGGATTGTAGATGCCATATCGCTGGATGACCAGGCGCCATGCCTCATAGAACGTATTTCGATCGTACGAAGCGTCCTTGCTGGTTGCCTTCACCGTCTTGATGAAAAAGGTACCGGGGTCCTCCGTCCCTCCAAGCAGCACTTGGCGGTGGCGATCGATATATGCTTCGATGTGCTCGTATAGACCACCCAGGTTCGGCAGGACGAGCCGAAATGGCTTGCTCCCAAAAAAGATGAATTCGCGTTGTTGAATGCTACCGAAGGAATAAGCACCTCCCAGCCCTTTTCACGTTCGCTCCAGCGGAGTTCCCCGCGCTTCATGTCGGCAAGCTGGCGCTCAGAGCGCGGCAACCTCCCGCGTTCACTGACCATCAGTTGACGCAAGTTCTTCTGCCGCAACCCAAGATGCAGTCCGAACCGAAGCATCAGGAACGAGCGGACAGCTTCTGCGGCAGGACGGCGATAAATGCGTTCATCTGGCATGAGCCGGAGGATCTCTTCAGTGATCTTTCGATACTCGCCGACTGGGCTATCGGCCTCTAGCACGGGCATGATTGGTTCAAAAGGATCGCGATGTACACGCGCGACCCGTTGAATCTCCTTCACACGGGAGGTGGCGTGCTTGAAGTAGACCTCGCAGGCGTCCTCCCAGTCTCCACGTGCGCGATCAATATCGGTCTGTGAAACCAGTCCGTTAATAGGGCGGATCCACGACGCCATATGCGGTTGCTGCCTGACCAGCCCGTGTCCTTGCGGGTGAGCGCGAGAGAAATTCGTAGCATGTCCACCTCCCAGGCGGTGTAGAACCCGCGACGTCTCTCGCGCCATTGCACATACCAGTCCCACACAGAAGGGAAGACGAGCAGGCCAAAAGTCAAATGCTGCGTCGGAACGCCATAGCCGCGTACTGGTCCGCGTGGATGCGCGGCCAACGCACCGAACATCAAACCGAGATGCTCAACTTTCTGCGATGCGGTCTCCTCGCCCCAAACACCGTTGCGCTGCAAACCAAACGCAGTAAGCGTCGCCATCTTGAAGCGGATCAAATCCGCCATTTCCATGCCAAGCACAGGCGGCGCGTCTATGACGCCGGACATCAGGTCGGGGTCCGTGAACTGGGCACCATCATCATGCTGTTGCTCCCGCCGAACTCGATAGCCGTCATTTGCAGCATCCGACTGACCATAGGTGATACCGGGGAAACGGATGGCATAACGCTGTTTCAACGCAGCCGCCTGGAATTTCCGGTAATCAGTTGACCCGCTGATAATTACGCGCCGAACCCATTCCAGGATCTCTTCCTGCTCCTCGGAACGACGCGTGTTGAAGGGCGGCGTCAAAGCACTGCCCGCAAGGTCTAAAAGGCCTCGTCCCATCGCGCAGGGCGATTCAGCCGGCCGAGGTATTGAAGGATTAGAACATGGCCGCCAACGGTTTCACGATCGACGCACTGTCATCCCTGTTCGCCGCTGCGCGAGCGGGCGACATGTTTAGCTTGGACGCACTAGCGAAGCGTCAGGCGAAACTGTGCGCTCGGCTGGCAAAGTTCAGCCAGCGCCATGTCGTTGAAATCCTTGCCGGGCTTCTTACCCAGCCAGCAAACCATGCAGCCACTTTGCGCATCGAGGCGCTCATCCACCTCGCTGTCCTCAACTGCAAAGGCACTGTGAAGCCCACGCTCTTGCAGATTAGGGAATGGGTGAACGAGATTCTCCTTAAGGACGGCATAGGCGCAGGCGAAGACCCGGTCGAGGACGTGTTCAGTTCGGTAGTGCCGTCATCGTCCGGTAGCGCCACGATCCTCGAAGGAGCATGGCAAGATAACGGCTACCATCTGGCGCGGATCATGGGTGCGCTATTGCCATTACGCGAGGAGGCTTGGGCGAACGAGGCGATGCAGTCCGTGATGTCGTTGCTCTATCTGGGCGAGGCAATGGCGCAAAAGGCCGGAGTGACGCGATACACCCTAGCCGACTCCCAGCCAGTTTCGCGGGTTAGAGTTGCTCCGGGGAATGTCGAGGCCGGGGTGAAGGCCGTCAGCTTCAGCTTGCAAGAGATATTCGGGCTGGGTCTCGTCGCCCGCGACCTCGCGCCTTTCGTCGGCGATGCAAATGACCTGGCAAGTCTCGAAAGCGAGTCCCTGACAAACAGCTCGCTCGAACGGTTTCCCCTGCTGAGACATGAAGACGGTTGGTTGGTTATGCTTCCGACGGCGATCGGTGCGGCGGCGCGGCGGCTGATCCTCGACAAGGCAGCTGCCGCCGGCGCGCTTTCCAAACTCCAGGCCGAAATCGGCCGGGCCGAACTGCAGGACGTGCGGGGAATTTTGGCGGAAAACATGCAGTTGTCCAAGCAGGCTATTCTCCCTCTGCCGGCCGAACCGAAGCTGACAGTCGTCAAGGCGGAGTTCGATCTGGGCGGCTTTGCATTGATTGTGCTCGTTGCTGACGAGTTTTCGGAGGCGATGGGGACCGGCCTCCAGGGAATGAACGACAAGGACCTGGATCGCGGCGCCTCGGCCGTCTCGCAGCTCGAAAAGCAGCAGGCGGCCTCGTCCGATTATCGCCGGGGCTTGACGTTGATCGTCCATGGCGGTGTCGGGCGACGCGTCGCCATGGGTTTCGATGAAAGCCCTCCCGAGTGGCACCGTGTCAGTATCGGGCTCGGTGACGCGTTGCGGATGAGTTGGGACGCTGACTTCGACACCAACCGCGTGTGGAAGATAATCTCTCAGCAGGAACAGCTGCACGCACGGGGTTACGACATCCACAGCGTCGGCGACTTCATTAACCGCTACGGTTACCTAGAAGCGCAAGGATTCGATCCCGTGCGGCCGGAGATGTCGAAGGGCGCGTTTGCATTGGTGACGACACACTATGCGGCGGCGGTGCGCCACCGAGTCCGCAGTGCCCTTGACTATCATCTGGTTGTTGATCCGACCGTCAGTCGGTTCGTCGAGGTACAGCGGCGCTCCACGAGCTCGTATTTCAGGGAGATCAGCAACCTGCCGCTATACGTTGCGCCGTTTGACGCCCTCAACGGCGAGTTTCTTGCGGTAGTGGAAACCCCAAGCCGCGCTTGGTGGGTCGAGTTACCCATCGTCGATGGACCATATCGGGCGTTCTCAGCGAGAATCTGGGACGCGGCCCAGCGCTGGCTCGTATGGCTCGCTCTGAGGCTCGAGGAGTTCCTGCCCGGCCTGCCTGAACGGCCCATCCACTTCAAGCTGGAATTTCCCGATATCGATCGGCTGACCGATGCGGCGATGAGCGATGCAACTCCGCCAGAGCGTCCACAGTTCGAACTGGTTGACGGCGTCATTGCCATCCGATCTGGCGTCGCTTCACTGCGTGGCTACATGGACGCGACTAATATCGCAGAGAGGCAGTTGCTCGCCTCCATGGCCCTCGCGGCCTCGGAACTGGCGGGGACGCCTCAGGACGCGGAGTGGGGCGACCGCCTCGCCACGGAGGTGACCGGTTCGTCTCATGCCCGCTTCGCGCATGCAATTCCCGCTAACGACGCAACGGATATCGTCGGATCGTACCTGGACCTGCCGCCACCCCGCTTCGTGTTCGATGAGGACCGTAGCTGGGCTCATCTCGGACTGGCGTTTGACGCCGGAGCGAATGCGGCAGGGATGGTCCTTGCGGGCGATGTCGGATCACGGCTTCAGACAGCGGTGCTGAGAATCTGGGAGCGGATCAAGGACAAGCTTCAGAAACTGGACCGGCGCTCGATCGTCGTCAGGGCGCTGTTGAACCACGAGGCGATCGACAGGGATCGCCGGGAGTGGCAGCAGACCGCCGCCGCCTTACGGGCACTCCATGACGACCAAGCGGATGTACTGGCCGCGAACAACAAGGCCGAACTCAGAAGATCGGCTGCCGGCGTTGCGAGCCGTGCACTGGCCGAGATGGCGATCTGCACCTCACCGACCACGGGCGGCCGGCAGTGCACCGACATCGATCTCGATGACCTGATCGGCGAGGTCGCGGCGATGCTGGACTGTGCCGGGCAATGTGATGCCCATTTCTATGGGCTAGCCACAGGCCCACTCAGCGTTGCACCGAACGGCGACTTCCAGTTCGACAGGGGCTTTGGGGAAAACACCCACGTGCCCTATATGTTTGCCCAGGGCGACCGAGCCTTCCACGACGCCGCTGACTCGTACGCAACGTCGTTCGACGTCCCCGCCCCCGGTGCACCGCTGCCGTCGGCGCCGGTGATCGATCCGGGCCTTAAGATTGCGATGCGGGCCGAGTTCGGGATGGATTTGGAACATCTCGTTGCGACCTCACATGGCCTCGCCGAAATGGCGATCGAAGTAGGACAAGCCTGTTTCAGCATGCGCAAGAGCGAGTTGCTCGACTTCTTCCGCAAGATGGACGGCGCCGTTGATGCAGAGCGAGCATTTGCCGCTCTCACGCTGATACCGCGAGCAGAGTGGGGCGAGCGAAATCCGAAAGGCGCGTCGGCGCGAGACTGGCAGCCTTGGCGAATGAACCGAAAGCTGTCGCTGACGCGGCGTCCGCTCATCCAGATCGACGAGACCGATGACCCAGAAGTGATCGTAGCCTCTGCGCTCATTTCCAAGGTCGTCTTTCGCCTGTTCGGTCTTGTCGACGGTCGGCTGGGCGCCGAGATGTTCGACACCAAGGAGGTGAATCGCTGGCTCGGCAAGATCGTCAACGAGCTAGGCCATGCCTTCAACCATTCCGTCGCAGCGAAGCTGCAGGAAATTGGTCTTGATGCACAACCTGACCAACTGATGACGCTGTTCGGCGGCAAGAAGGAGCTGGGCGATGTGGACGTGCTGGCCTGGGACAAAAAGACCGGGACGGTCTGGGCCATCGAATGCAAAAGGCTGCTTCTCGATCGGACAATCGGTGAGATTGGCGAGCGCCTAGCCGATTACACCACCACGGGCACCCGTCACACGAAACGCACTCCGATCCAGAAGCACCTCGATCGTGTCGACTTCCTCAGAGCCAACCTTTCGGCCGTGGCGTCGATAACCAAAATCCCTGTCGAAGACATCAAGTTGAAAGCCGCGCTCGTGACCGACAAGATCGTACCCATGCAGTTCACCAACATGATGTCGGCCCTGGTAGATCGAACCTGCACTTTCCGCGATCTCGCCAAGCAGTTCGGTTCGTCGTGAGGCGGCGGCAGCCGAGGCATGCCAACGTCGCTATGGATGGGAAGCGCCCCCTACGCCGCACCACGGGTGTGGGGTCCCTGACCGCTTCGGGCCAAAAGCGGCCTTTAGATTAGCAGACCGCAACGGCCGATGCAGGGGTCGTGTCCCATCAGGTGGTGTAGCTCGGCGGTAGCGAAGCCGCTCACGAGCGCGCCGTTAGTAGCGCTGTAGCCAGCGAGCGGGGTGTGGGTGGTCATCGGCGCTTTCCGGTAGGGTTTGGTTGTTGACGCCAACCCATTTCGGAAGGACCACCGATGACCGACGACATGATGAACCTGCGCACGCTCCTGGAGAAGACCCCGGATGCCGATCTGCTGCGGGAGATGATCGGCTTTGCCGCCGAGCGACTGATGGAAATGGAGGTGGGCGCGGGCACCGGCGCCAGCTATGGCGAGAAGAACCCGCTGCGGCTCGCCCAGCGCAATGGCTACCGCGACCGGGACTGGGAGACGCGGGCCGGCACGGTCGAGCTGCGCATCCCGAAGCTCAGGAAGGGAAGCTACTTCCCAGGTTTCCTCGAACCGCGCCGCATGGCCGAGAAGGCGCTAACCGCCGTCATCCAGGAAGCTTATGTGCAAGGCATCTCGACCCGGTCGGTTGACGACCTGGTCAAGGCCATGGGTATGAGCGGCATATCCAAAAGCCAGGTCTCGCGGCTCTGCGAGGAGATCGACGGGAAGGTGAAGGCCTTCCTCGAGCGGCCGATCGAGGGCGATTGGCCATACCTGTGGATCGACGCCACTTACCTGAAGGTCCGCCGCGGTTGGGCGGATCGTCTCGGTCGCCGTTATCATCGCCGTCGGCGTCAACGCGGACGGCCGGCGCGAGGTACTGGGCATGGAGATTGGCACCTCGGAGGCCGAGCCGATCTGGACAGAGTTCCTGCGCAAGCTGACACGTCGCGGCCTGCGCGGCGTTAAGCTCGTCGTCTGCGATGCTCACGAAGGCCTCAAGGCGGCCGTCACCAAGGTGCTGTGCGCGACATGGCAGAGGTGCCGCGTCCACTTCATGAGGAACGTGCTGGCCCATGCCGGCAAGAGCGGCCGCAGGGTCGTCTCAGCCTTCATCGCCACCGCTTTCGCCCAGGAAACGCCCGAGACCGCGTCCGTACAATGGCGCGCCGTCGCCGACCAGATCCGGCCGAAGGTGCCGAAGCTGGCGACAATCATGGACGACGCCGAGCCCGACGTGCTGGCCTACATGACCTTCCCCAAGGAACATCGCGCCAAGCTCCACTGAAGCGGCCTCGGGCGGTTGCAAGATCATTACAATGTTCTTTCTGATATCCGCCCGGTAAGGCGCTTTTCGCCTAAGCACTAGGCGTTCTCACATTTTTTGTTCAAGAACAAGGCGTTTACACACTTGGCTACAAGCCGAAAGCGCCTTAACTGTGAACGTTTACATATGCGAAAGCGCCTAAACATCCTGCCTGCTGCGGATGGAAAAACGCTGACTGTAAAAGCCCGCCCAACCTTTCGGCGGGCGGGCCTTCCACTGTCGGAACTGGAGAGTGTCATGTCGACAGGCCCGACAGGTCGGAAAGGGGTCGCTGGTTAGCGGCGCGAGATCAGCAAGAAGAGCCGGCGCAGGTCACGATCATAGGTATCTTCGTTGCTAAGCACATCGACGCAGCGCTTCTTCATCCGAGTGACCTGGGCGTTCGACATATCGCCGACAACGCTAGCCAGATTCGGGTTGCTCGAAGCGGTCGGGTTGCTGGGGTTGGCGGCTGGATTGGTTCCAACGCCGACATTTACGTCGGTACCGACCCCGGTGACGACACCGACATTGGCGCCGCCGGTGCCGATGGAAGCAGTCGCTCCGCCAGTGCCGCCGACGGAGGCTCCGGCATTTGCCCCAGAACCGCCTAGGGATACGCTAGCCGTAGCGCCGCTGTTGCCGCCCACATTAGCGCTGGCGCCTCCGCTGCCGACGGATACCCCGCCGACGCCTCCGACATAATTCCAGCTGCAGTCGCTGGCATACAAAGAATTACGAGAACAGATCCGGCAGTCAGACTGCCCGTAAGAATTTCAAAAATTCTTGCCATAGTACGCCTCCTTGTTGCCATGCAAAGGATGGGACATTTTTTGGGATCTACGGACCCCATAGTGACGCACTAGAGTTGAAAAACAACTTAACGGCCACGAAAGATTCGTTCTTGGATCATTACTTGATAATTCTGGGGAGTCAGATATAATAAAATTTTACTTTGGCTCCTACGTGATTTTTCCATTTGTCAGATAATATCATTCCCTAAGCACCCCAGGTGCGGTGCAACAAGGTTCAGGGATCGACCGTCCGGCGATCAGTAAGCGGCTACTACCGCCGATCGGACATACAACGCTATATTAGCACCTTTTGACGAACCCGACCGGCGGGCCGAGCCAGAATCCCGTCAGCGCAAAACCTGCAAAATCGCTTCCGATGCTCGCCATTGACTAGCACGGAGGAAGTTCTGAGCGCCAAACACGGTGACCATCAACCCACGGCCGCTGGTAACTGTCGACGTCGAGCATTTCGCCTGGTTGAAAGCTATGTGGCGCCGAAGCGGAAGAAAACACTGCAGACCCCGTTTCCTAAAATCGTATCAGGGCATTAGCAGTGACGCCGAGCGGCCGCCGACCTATCGATTAACTCGGTCCGGAGCCAGAGCGTTATAAAGGAGCAAACACGCCAGAAGTGAGATGACGCTGCCTAGCAGTTGGTCTGCCGTCAGGCCGGAAAAATAAACGAGATCGAACGCCAGTACAGCCATCGCTCTAGCCACTCATGAATTGAAAAACCTAACGAGCTGGTCACCAAGTCCGGCCTGCTCAAGATCGCGCAACGTGTCCTTCAACTCCTTGCGCTTGTAGCGATTGATGATGCCGGCTTAGGTTGTGGCGGCATCTAACAAACATTCGACTCGCGCCTGCCATGACGACGACCCGCCGAAGCGAGCATCGCGAGCGCACAGGTTCAAATCCCCCAAGGCGTCCGTCGAGATTTGACAACAGACAGATGGCGCGGCGCGAGCTCTGACGCTGTACGACTGACGCAAGCGGCTCTCAGCCCTGGGCGTTGTCCTTGGTCCGTGTGAGGCGGCTTTCGCCTTCCTCCGGGCCGAAGCAGCTTTCGAAATCATTGCAGTCCCGGCAACTGGGGGAGCTGCACAGCGAAAAGCCTTCGGCCTCGCAGAGCTTTCGGTAAAAGTATTTTTTCCATTTCATGTTTTGGGTGTTGCCGGCCGCCAGCGTCGGAAAATGCGAGGCGAGCAGGCGGCCGAGGTCGCTTCGACTAAAGAGGCCAAGGTCTTGCCAGAGGTGGTCATTGCGCATGGCACGCCGGGCGGTGATCTTGGCGAAGCGGGCGCTTGCCTTGTCGTCGGGCCGGGCATGCGCCAGCAGCAGTCCGCGCAGAAGTTCTTCTTCCAGATCGGGCTCGGGCTCGCTCCCCTCTTCCAAGGCAAACGCGTTGATCGGAAAAGCAGGGAAACAGCGGGACAGGACATCGCGCAACTCGGCGCGCGAAAGTCCGGTTGCCTCCGTCGCCGTCGCCTCGCCGGCCTCGATCTCCTCGAGCGCACGTGAAAGCACACAGGCAAGCACATGCTGGTCGAACCTTCTCTCCAGCTGCGGCCATTGGCCGGTGCTGAGCCGGGCATAATGTTGGGCAAATATGGTGCGTTCTCCTGGTTTCGCCCTATCAAATCATGCAGAGACCCGGCCTGCCGCAACATGGGTCGGGCAGTCCTTCGGTACGGCACTCCGGGTCGCCTCGCGTCGAGTAGTTCGGCAATTCTCGTCTGGTCCATCGGCTCTGGCGCAAATTCTGTGATTCGAAGAGGTTCGCGAACCCCGGCCCTGCCGTTTGCGCCTCACGGGGAACACTGGCGCCGGAATTTGCCCCGCAGAGTTGGACGTGAACCGTGCGGGACAGAGGTCGCGTGCTGAGTGCGGCCACATGGTTCAAGCCGCCAGACTCACGGTTGAATGCCGTCTCATCCAGAGCGTCAGCGAGTGAGTTCCAGCGCACGTTCAGGACAGGATCGCGCGCCTCGTGATGCAGGCAGTTCCTCCCCTTCCGCAACTTCAATGTCACCAGGCAGGATGTAACCGTCATTATCGAGTTTAAAGATGTCCGGCGCTTGCGCCGCGCATCGCGCGTGGCCCTGGCATTTGGCCTTTTGGACGATGATGCGCATGGCGCTGCCTCCATTGTCTGTGCCCGGGCTCGGGGCGGGCCTAAGACCAGTCCAGGATCAAATTTTCGATCCCGAACACATGGCCGCCAGAAGTTATCGGCGCCGTACCCTGCTTGATCCTGAAAGCCGGGATGCGCGCCAGCCACTCCTCCAGGCCAATGACAATCTCGCGCCGGGCAAGGTGTGAGCCAAGGCAACGGTGGGGACCATAGCCAAACGCTGCGTGGCGGTTGTCCTCCCGCTCCAAATCAATCGTGTTGGGGCATTCGAATTCCGCCGGGTCACGATTGGCAATCATCGTGGCGCAGGAAACATAGTCCCCCTTCCGGATCGGCGCGCCTTCGAAGTCGATATCTTTCGTGGCCACGCGGATCAACTGAATGGGCGGATAGGCCCGCAGCAATTCTTCGGTTGCGAGCGGGATGCGGTCCGGTTCGCTCCGCAGCAATTGCTGATCTTTGAGGTTGCGTGCGAGGTACGCCAAGTCAAAGCCTATAGCTGCTGCGACCGTGTCGAGCCCAGCGACGAAGACAAGCACGCCGATGCCGCGGACTTGGGTGTCAGTCAGCCGGCGGCCCTCGACCTGTGCCTGCACTATAAAGGTCATGAAATCGTCAACCGCCTCATCGCGGCGCATGGCTGCAAGTTCGTCGATGAATGCCACGATCGTCCGGGCAGCCACAGGTCGTTCCTTATCGTCGCCGTGGAGCAGATCTTTCCCCCAGCCGACGAATGTATCGAGTCGGTCATCAGGCAACCCCAGAAAGCGAAGAAAGGTGCTCACCGCGAAAGGAAAGGCAAAATCCTTCATCACGTCGCAGCTTGTGCGCGACGCGGCGATCCTTTCGATCAGCTCGACCGCCCGTTCGCGGACAGCCGGTTCCAAAGCCAACACCCGCTTTGGCGAAAGCAGCGGATTAAGCAGTGAGCGAAAGACGCCATGGGCCGGTGGATCGAGCTCAAGCGGGATCGTCGGCCAGTTCTCACCCAGTATGGAGGAGAAGATGCTGCGATGGCTGGAAAAAGTCTCTGCGTCCTGCAGCACCTTCCGCTGGTCCGCGGCACGGGTGATGACCCAGGTACCCCGGCCATCTTGCGTGTTGTAGCGGGAGTAAAAGATCGGAGGCCCGTCATGTACGCAAGCGACAGCTGCGTGTGGATCCCCGTTGGGTGTTGGTGGCATCCCTGGCGATGTAAACAGGCTGAAGTCCCTCACCATTTCGGGCGGGACATGATCTGGAACGGGGTTGGTCGCCATTTTGTTTTCTCTACATTGGCGTTCATGGCTCAATTGAGATTGCACCGCTGTTCATAAAGTCGATTTCCAGCATGGGCACGTCTCTTGTCGGGCGCCTTCTAGATTCTGTCGCCTGATACAGCCCACCTGCACCAGCGCGGATGAGATGGGTTGCGAAGTCGATCAGAGGGGCATCTCCGCCGCGCTCCGGTCATGAAGCAAAGCGGCCGCTTCCCCGTTAGGGTTGAGAGACTGGTCAACCACCTCTGCCCTGCTGATCAAATTGTCGAAGCAAGTCGCGTGCCGGATAGGGTAGCCATGGCGGTGCACCAAGCAATGCCAGCCTGCGCTGGGTCTGCCGCTGATGATCACCTGTCCATCATTCTTATGACAACGTCCGACAACCGACATCCGTGGTCGGTTTTGTCGAGCCCGCGACATCGGGCTGTTCGGCTTGGCTGTTGCTGCACAGCCTGCCGGTCGACGAGCGAGTAGATCGCTCGCACGGCCCGGATTGAGCAATGACGCGATCCAGCGCAAGGATCGGGTGCGGTCCGAGAAGACCCGACGGCGCTTGCGCGAGACGATCGGAAATATCAAAAAGGTCAAGCCGCGCTTCGGTTCGGCGCTGATGGCGTATGCGTTTTATCGCTCGCAGGCGCTGCAAGGCTTTTCCGGCAGACGGCGATGCACTCGTGCGCACCGGTGCCGACCGGCGACCAGCTTGACTGTATAGATGCGGTCCATTCCGGCGTGCATCACCTGACCATGCGCATGCGCTACGACGGCATCCTTTCCGCTCATGGACCTAGATTTGCTCGCGAGCCGCTGTCGGAACGTGGTGCTGAGTCCTATCGCGGCCAATTCAATCCGAGGACCTGTCGGCAGTCAACACACCCCTGGAGGTCGGACCGGGAACGCGTGGCAGACTCTCGGCCAGAAACCGCCAGTCGCTGCCCTCGCGTTCGCCTTCCCTGCGCGTGCCGAAGAACTGGATGATCATCTTGCCGTCCGCGCCATAGGCTTCAATGGACGTAACGTGACCATCCCTCGTCGGCTTGCGCACGGCCCAGACCTCGCGGATGCGATGGGTCCTAAGATGCAGATGGAAGGTCTCTTCGAGCACATTGATCCGCGGCCCGATCTGCTTGACCGACCTGATCGGGCCGGAATGGATCTGAATGCAACCACGATTGCCGACAAAGCACATGATCGGCATCTCGTCTTCGGCCGCCTGTTGGAACAGGGCGCCAATGGCATCATTGTCGAGTAGCCAGGCGTCATCCTCGTCGGCCATACGCATCGCCTGGCAGCGGCTGAGCTTCAGTGTCTTCAACATATGGTAGAACTGATGCACGTCGCTTAGCCGGCCCCAGTGCTCGCGTAGGTCGTCGACCGTGGTGGCGTGGTCTGGACTCACTGCGTTATCGCGCGCCCCGCTCGCCTCGAGCGATATGATCGGCTCCTGGTCGGGGGATACAAGCTCTGCCGTCAGATCCTGACAGGCCTGCAGGTTCGAGGCGGGCGTGAGATGAGCTTTGTGCATCGCCTCGCCGGTGGCATCAAAGAATTGCAGGCTGCGGCGGATCTCGGCCCCCTCGCGCTTCTCGACGGCGAAGCCATACGCCCACGCTTTCGGGAAGATGCGCAGGTCGATCTCGTCGCCGAGCAGTATGGCATGCTGGTTGCCGGTGACCACTTTGCCGTAGACGCCAATCTTTTGGTGCACGGCACTTTCGTTGCTGGTGACCGCCATCACCTCGCCGACCGCTTCGAGGCCGGTCAGCAGATCATCGACGCGCGGCTCGATGCGCACCGCGCCGTGACCACAATGCGCCGCGACCAACTCGGCTTCCGAAATGCCCAATCGAGCGGCGAGATCATGCTCCCGGATCTTCGGATTGTCTTTGCACGCCCGCCGGATTTCGTCGGGCGACGGTTTCTCGCGTTGGTCCATGCTTACCCCTGTTTCTACGACGTGTGAGGATCATCTGCCCTGCCCGGGAATCTTCAGCCGATAAGGCGCGCCGAAATGCTCGATCCTGATCTGCTGCTGGCCCATGAACAAGGTGTCGCTGGACAGCGTGCGCACGGCGTCGCACCGATGCGAAAACCGGCGAGCAGCCACATGCCGATGGCATCCCATCGAGCCGGTCGGCGGCTACTGGGCGGTGGTGAGCCAGTATGGATGTTGTCGCAATCGGCCAAGCGGGCATTCGGATGCCACGAGCGGCGCTGCTTTGCCAACAACGCGTATCTGACCACGGTCCTGACATGTTACTCCCTTGCTTCGCCCCATCCATCGCGATGGCACCCACGGCATGGTTGTGGATCGGCATGCTCTTGCCGTCTCGCCAAACGGAGCTTCAAAAACCGTGCCAATTGCGCCGAGGCAAGCTCAGAAGAAGTTCTGTCCTTGGTGATGTGAGTTCACCCAAGAACTCAGGCCAACATCCCTCGTGCCGGACCCGACAAACCCGACAGCACGTGTCGATTGGCCGACACCTTATCAGCAATCAAGAGGCACCAGTGCGAGAGATGCCGCGCTGTGTTGAAACGTTTTTTGGCTTTGGCACGGTGCATGCAACGTGATGGGCAAGCAGGTCGCGGACTGAGGAGAATGGAGCCATGATTACGCTCACCGACAACGCTGTTGCCGCCTTCAAGACTGCTCTTTGCCGTGCCAGCGAGCCGGCGGAAGGCTTTCGCATTATGGTCGAGGCCGGCGGCTGCGCAGGCTTCAAATACTTAATGGGCCTGGAGAGCGTGTCGCGCGAGGGCGACGCGATCACTGACACAGATGGGGTCAAGCTGTTCGTGGACGCGGGCTCCCAACCCCATGTAGCCGGCATGACCGTCGACTTCCTCACCGGGCTCCAATCTTCCGGTTTTGTCTTCGATAACCCCAATGCGCGCGAAAAGTGCGGCTGCGGCAAGTCCTTCAGTTAAACGCCCGAAGCGCCCTGTGCGGCCGACAGAGTGATTTTGCGGCAGAGGAGACTTATATGGCCGGCACAACAGATGTCCCCGTCCTAAAAAACAAGACAAGGTCAAAGCCGATCTCGGGACCGCCATTCGCTCCCAGTAGGATTCAAAGAACGTCGCCTCCCGAAGCAGCTCGGTTCCTGGTGGCACCCGAGCTGCTTGCGGACAAATCGCGCCGCTGCGCCAAATTCGGCTCATCGGTAGCGTTATCGCGTTCGGGCGTCCTTACCTGCCGGCTGACCTACGGCCACTGCGAACATGTCCATATCGACGGAGATCCGGTTTACGTCAAACACTCCGGGCGCCTGCGCGCGCTGCCAGTTCAAATGATCATCAACGGCATGCGCCAGAGGCTCAACGAGTCGGTCTAGCGCTCGCGTCATTCTGTTTAACTGAGGATCGCACCTATGAAGCCTGTCTACCTCGACAACAACGCAACCACACGGGTCGATCCTGAGGTCGTGCAAGCGATGTTGCCGTTCTTTAGGGATCAATTCGGCAACCCTTCGTCGGCACACGCTCTTGGCGCCTCAGTCAGTGCGGCGGTGAGAAAGGCGCGGAGGCAGTTGCAAGCTCTGATCGGCGCGGAGTTCGAGGATGAGATCACTTTCACCTCGGGTGGGACAGAAAGCGACAATGCAGCGCTTCTTTCAGCGCTCGAGGCGGCGCCCAACCGAACCGAGATCGTGACGTCCGCGGTCGAGCATCCCGCCGTGCTGACGCTCTGCGCGCATCTTGAGAAGACCCGCCGCCTCAAGGTGCACAGGATCCCGGTGGATTGCCGTGGTCGGCTCGATCTCGACGCCTATATGGCCGCCCTCACCCCACAGGTTGCAATCGTGTCAATAATGTGGGCGAACAACGAGACTGGTGTGATCTTCCCCGTGGCAAGGCTTTCCGAGTTGGCCAAGGAAGTGGGCGCCCTATTCCATACCGATGCTGTGCAGGCGGTCGGCAAGCTTCCGATGGACCTGAAGTCGACCGCAATCGACATGCTGTCGCTCTCCGGCCACAAGCTGCACGGGCCGAAAGGGATCGGTGCGCTTTTCGTAAAACGTGGCGTCGATTTCCATTCGCTGATCAAGGGGGGTCACCAAGAGCACAACCGGCGTGCTGGAACCGAGAATACGCCCGGCATAGCCGGGCTCGGCACGGCGGCCGAACTCGCCTTGAAATTCATGGACGACGAGACCACACGGGTAAAGTCGCTCCGCGATCGCCTGGAGGGCGGGATCCTCCAGCGCATCCCAAGCACCTGTGTCACTGGTGATCCCTTGCAACGGTTGCCCAACACCGCAAACATCTCCTTCGAACATGTCGAAAGTGATGGAATTCCACTTCTCCTCAGCCGCATTGGCATCGCGTGTTCCTCTGGCTCGGCCTGCACCTCCGGCTCTCTGGAACCAAGCCATGTCCTAAGCGCGATGAAAACGCCACACGCGGCAGTCCGCTTCTCCTTGGCGCGGGACAACAGCGAAGAGGACATCGACCGGGTGCTCGAGGTCATGCCGGGAATCGTGGGGAAGCTGCGCAGCTTTTCCGGTTCTGGGCCGGGTAGTCCGGTCTATGCGTGAGCCGCAGAAGAACAGGCTGCCTGTCATGACCGGTCATGTCTCCCTCAACGATACGACCTTGCGCGATGGCGAGCAGGCGCCGGGCGTCGCCTTCACCACGACGGAAAAGCTGGAGATCGCTGAGTCTCTTGCGGCGGCTGGCGTGACAGAGATCGAGATCGGCACGCCGGTCATGGGCGTCGACGAGATGGAAACAATTCGCGCCGTGGTAGCGCGGCGTCTTCCGGTTCGGCTCATGGCCTGGTGCCGGATGACGTCGTTGGATCTCGATGCAGCGATCGAGAGCGGCGTCCAAGCGGTCAATTTGTCGCTGCCTGCGTCGGACATCCAACTTGCCGCCAAGCTCGGCCTCGACAAGGCGGGAGCGCTCCAGGTCATCGATCATATGGTCAGGCGCGCCGCCGATGCCGGCTTCTTCGTCGCGGTGGGCTGCGAGGATGCCTCGCGGGCCAATCGGGATCATCTCGCCCGCGTCATCGAGACGGCCGCACGCGCCGGCGCAAGCCGCGTGAGGCTGGCCGACACAGTCGGTGTTCTCGACCCGTTTTCGACCTTCGAACTTGTCGCCCAGCTCGTGGTGCAGTCTCCAATCGACCTTGAATTTCATGCGCACAACGATCTCGGACTTGCTGGCGCCAACACGCTGGCGGCGATCCGCGCAGGCGCGCGCCATGCCTCCGTCACCGTCCTGGGGCTCGGCGAGCGTGCGGGCAATGCCGCGCTGGAGGAGGTGGCCGCCGCAATGGCAGTCTTCGACGGCGCAGACACCGGCATTGAGCTGACCGCATTGCCCGGCCTCGCCGCCCAGGTGGCTTGGGCCGCCCGCCGGCAGACCGCAGCCACTAAGCCGGTCGTCGGCGCCGATGTTTTCACCCACGAATCCGGCATTCACGTCGCAGGGCTGCTGAAGGACTCGCGTACTTATCAGGGGCTCGATCCGACTCTCGTGGGCCGCTGCCGGCGGATCGTCATCGGCAAGCATTCCGGCGCCACTGCGATTGCCCATGTGCTGAGCGAAAGCGGTCGCGATCTCGACCCGGATCTGGCAGCCGCGATGGTGGCCCGCGTCCGACGCGAGGCGGCCGAGACCAAATCGACCCTTACTGCAACTCGACTGGTCGAGCTCTACGATGGAATGTGCAGCGAGGCATCCCTCATCGAGCTGTGCGGGTCCAAGTCAGCCGTGCGCGAGCACACAGAGGCCACAGTTTTGCGACCAGGAAGAATGCAATGAATTGTTCCGCTGACAGCCGCCCCATGGATGTCACCGACATCCTCGCACGACTGAAGCGCTTGTCGGCTGCAGAGGAATTCTTCTCAGTCCTAGGCGTCGCCTATGACCCGAAGGTACTGAATGTCTCGCGGCTCCATATCATGAAGCGTGTGGGCCAATACCTCGCCGAAGAAGATTTCTCCGGTCTGCCCGACCAGGTGATTGCCGCGAGGGTGCGCGCGACGCTCGAACGAGCTTACGAGGACTTTGCGATTTCCTCGCCGCTCACGCATCGGATTTTCAAGGTGCTCAAGGACCACGATCCGAACAAACCTGCCGCGCCGGGTCACACCTTTGTTCCGTTCGACTCGGTACTGAAGCGGTTCGGACGGGAATGATCGGCGACAAGGGTGCGACGCGACAATGTCGAGCAGCCGCCAAATGCGGTCATCACCACAGCGCCGTCAGAAGCAACCAGCCGAAGTTGTAGGAAAGGGGGAGCGCAAGAGACTTGGCACGAATAATGCGGACAAAGGAGATAACCGCAATGCCGGACCCGGACAGGAGCCTAGAGAAACCGCCAATGCACATCGTAATCTGCATCAAGCAGGTGCCGGACTCGGCACAGATAAGGGTCCATCCGGTCACGAACACGATCATGCGCCAGGGTGTTCCGACCATCATCAACCCTTACGACCTGTTCGCCCTCGAAGAAGCGCTCAGACTGCGCGACGCACATGGCGGCGAAGTCACTGTGCTCACCATGGGTCCGCCCATGGCAGAGGACGCGCTGCGCAAGGCGCTCGGTTACGGCGCCGACCGAGCGGTGCTCTTGACCGACCGCTATTTTGCCGGCTCCGACACGCTGGCAACCTCGTTCGCCCTTTCCCAGGCAATCGCGAAGATTGGCGAGACGTTCGGCACGCCAGACCTCGTCTTCACCGGCAAGCAGACGATCGATGGCGACACCGCCCAGGTCGGGCCCGGCATCGCCAAGCGCCTCGGACTCCTGCAACTGACCTATGTCGCGAAGATCCCTTCTGTCGACCTTGCTGCACGCGAGATCAAGGTCGAGCGCCGTTCCGAAGGCGGCACACAGATGCTGAAGAGCAGGCTCCCTTGCCTCATCACCATGCTGGAAGGCACAAACGAGATCCGCCGGGGCTCGATCCAGGACGCCTTGTGCGCCGCGCGCAGCCAGGTCTTGAAATGGAGCGCGGCCGACGCCGGCATTGAGGATCTCACCAAATGCGGCCTGCGCGGTTCACCGACGGTCGTCAAACGTGTTTTCGCCCCTCCTGCTCGAGCTGAAAAGGCGGCACAAATCGACACCGCCGAGAAGGCCTTGCGCGATGTCGCTGACGAACTCATCACCGCAATCTTCACCCGCCAGCCGGCGCTGGAACATGAGCTCGCCTTTAACGGCGGCGCGTGACGGCAAGGAGCAAAAACGATGTCGACCGCGAACGGAGAAACCCCTCGCCCTGCCGCCGGCCGCGCCGGCATAAAGAAGGAGTTGCCCGCCCATTTCAAGGACTACCGGCACGTTTGGGTTTTCATCGAGCTCGAACGTGGCGAGGTCCATCCGGTATCGTTCGAACTGCTCGGCGAAGGCCGCAACTTAGCAGACAAGCTTCAGGTCCAGCTTGCAGGTGTCGTGCTTGGACCGCCGGGAGAGGCCGTGGGGAACGCCGTTGCCGAAGCATTCGCGTATGGCGCTGACCTTGTCTACATCGCCGAGGCGCCCCTGCTCGCCGACTATCGGAATGAACCTTTCACCAAGGCGTTGACGGATCTGGTCGATACCCACAAACCCGAAATCCTTCTTCTCGGTGCCACCACACTGGGCAGGGATCTTGCCGGCTCCGTGGCGACGACCTTGCAGACGGGGCTCACGGCCGACTGCACCGAACTCGATGTAGATACCGACAGTTCGCTCGCCGCCACGCGTCCGACTTTCGGCGGTTCCTTGTTGTGCACGATCTATACGCTCAATTTCCGCCCGCAGATGGCGACCGTGCGGCCGAGGGTCATGCCCATGCCGCAGCGGACGGATAAACCGGTCGGGCGTGTCATCCGGCACAAGCTTTCGCTTGCCGAGGACGAGATCGCTACCAAAGTCCTCGGCTTCCTGCCGGACAATCAGTCGGCGAAGGCAAACCTTGCCTATGCCGACGTCGTGGTTGCGGGAGGCCTTGGTCTTGGCGCGGCGGAGAACCTGCAGCTTGTGAAGAACCTCGCACGAGCAATCGGCGCCGAGCACGGCTGTTCGCGTCCGTTAGTCCAGAAGAGCTGGATGCCAGCTGATCGGCAGATCGGCCAAACTGGCAAGACGATCCGGCCGAAGCTTTACATAGCGGCCGGGATTTCCGGCGCCGTCCAGCATCGGGTTGGCGTGGAGGGGGCGGATCTCATCGTGGCCATCAACACCGACCCGAACGCGCCGATTTTCGATTTCGCTCACCTCGGAATCGTCACCGACGCGATCCGCTTCCTGCCCGCACTGACGGAAGCCTTCACCCGGCGGCTGTCGCCCCACAGTCGCGATAAGCTTTCGAGCTAAGGGGATGGACATGATCGAGGAAAACTTCGACGCCATTGTTGTTGGGGCAGGCATGTCCGGAAACGCAGCTGCTTACACCATGGCCAGCCATGGCCTGAAGGTGCTGCAGTTGGAGCGGGGTGAATATCCGGGCTCCAAGAATGTCCAGGGTGCCATCATGTACGCGAACATGCTGGAGAAGATCATCCCGGATTTCCGGGATGATGCGCCTCTCGAGCGGCATTTGGTTGAACAGCGGCTTTGGGTGATGGACGACACATCCCATACAGGGATTCACTATAGGTCGGACGACTTCAATGAGGCGAAGCCCAACCGGTACACGATCATCCGTGCCCAGTTCGATAAATGGTTTTCGCGTAAGGTGCGCGCGGCCGGCGCGACCGTTCTGTGCGAGACGACCGTGACGGAACTCATCCGTGATGCCAATGACAGGGTGATCGGCGTCCGCACAGACCGGGCGGGCGGAGCCATCTACGCGGACGTGGTCGTTCTCGCAGAAGGTGTCTGCGGACTGCTTGGCACTCGAGCCGGCCTGCGCGAGATGCCAAAGCCGCAAACCGTGGCCCTCGCCGTCAAGGAAATGCATTTCTTGCCCGAAGAGGTCATTGAGCAGCGGTTCGGCGTAAAGGGCGATGAGGGCTGCGTGATCGAGGCGGTGGGCACGACCTCCCGCAGCATGGCCGGGCTCGGCTTCCTCTATACCAACAAGGAGTCCATCTCACTGGGCATTGGCTGCCTCGTCTCCGATTTTGCCGCGATGGTCGAGAGCCCCTACGTTCTCCTTGATGCCTTGAAGAGCCATCCTTCGATCCGGCCGCTGATCGCCGGCTCGGAAGTGAAAGAATATTCCGCACACCTCATTCCCGAAGGCGGCTACAAGGCTATTCCGCAGCTCTTTGGCGATGGTTGGGTCGTGGTCGGCGATGCCGCGCAACTGAACAACGCCATTCACCGCGAGGGTTCGAACCTCGCCATGACCTCCGGCCGCATTGCGGCTGAGGCAATCGTCGAGGTCAAGAGCCGCAACGGTCCGATGAACAAACGGAATCTCGCCCTTTACAAAGCCATGCTGGACAAGTCCTTCGTGGTCAAGGACCTGAGGAAATACAAAGACATGCCGGCCTTGCTCCACACCAATTCATGCAATTATTTCACGACTTATCCGCGGTTGATGTCGCAAGCTGCGCAGAACTTCATGCGTGTCGACGGCACGCCGAAGATCGAGAAGGAAAAGGCGACCACGGCGGCCTTCATCAAGGCGCGCTCGCGCTGGGGGCTGGTCAGCGACGCGGTCCGCCTTGCATTGGCGTGGCGCTGAGGGGAGACGAAATGACCAGCGCAGCGACGAAGTCACGTGTCGAGGACAAGCTTTACCAGAACCGCTACTTGGTGGATTCCGGCCGCCCGCACATCAAAGTGCGACCGCACCAGAAGCCGAGCGCGAATTTGCTCGCGCTGACCCACGTCTGCCCGGCGAAATGTTATGAGTTGAACGACAAGGGTCAAGTGGAGATCACTGCCGACGGCTGCATGGAGTGCGGCACCTGCCGGATTTTGTGCGGGACGACTGGTGAGATCGAGTGGAACTATCCACGCGGCGGTTTCGGAATCCTCTTTAAATTCGGATGACCGGCGCACGCATGCCCTAAGCAGATACCGCGCTCAGGGACTCTACGATATGTGAAGGTGCTGACCGCGCCAAGCGAGCTGGAGATTACGCTCGCCATACGCTGGGCAATTGTCGTGAACGTCCTGCCCACGTTTCTGCAGACGGGTGATGGAGAAGTCGTCGTCTGGACGCTGAAGGAGAGCCGGAGATTGCCGCCACTGCCGGCAACACCCACGCACCTCAATCAGGCACTCGCCGCCTCATACCACAGGCTGTACCAGATCGAGCGGATTGCGGCTGCCGGCCAGTCGCATCGGCGCCTCCGCAGCAAGGTATCTCCCCTTACGGCCGGCGTCCGAACCATGCCGCTTGTCGCCCGCATCTGACGGAACGCTAGTGGCTGATCGACGCGATTGACAAGGCCGGTTGGGTTTTGCCAGGGCGGCTCGTATCCCTGGCCTCACGCCCTGGATAATCGGCTACGCCCTGCGCCGGCATGGTATCAAGGTTAAGAAATTCGGGACGTCGTGATGACGTCAAGCGTAAGCAGCCCGGAGTGGTCTCGCTCACACTCTGCGCGCCCGAGGCTGCTAGCCTCGCGACCCTATTTGCCTGTCCACTGTCGTAAGCCCGACAGGTGTGTCGGAGCAATCCGAAGGAATGTGACACGGGAAGCCTATTCATGAACCGAAACAGCTCTTTGGGCTGGCATAGCTCTTGCGCTTTGAACTGCGACATCACGCAGCAACGGAGCCGTTCATGTCTGCACCGGCAATTTCGCTTGAGAGCCTCAGCACGACATTCGGTGACCAGTTGCTTGGCACCATGAAACTCGGGGGCTGCGCGTCTTCGACCTGCGGCTCGTCGGCAAAGCCCGACGACACGGATCCGGCTGTCTGGGAGAAGATCAAGGATCACCCCTGCTTTTCAGAAGAGGCGCATCACTATTTCGCGCGTATGCACGTCGCGGTCGCGCCGGGCTGCAACATCCAGTGCAACTACTGCAATCGCAAATATGACTGCGCCAACGAAAGCCGGCCTGGGGTGGCCTCTGAAAAGCTGACGCCCGATCAGGCGCTACGCAAGGTGATCGCGGTCGCCAATGAGGTGCCGCAGCTTTCCGTGCTCGGCATCGCCGGACCGGGCGACGCCTGCTACGACTGGACGAAGACGAAGGCGACCTTCGCCAGGGTCGCCAGGGAAATCCCAGACATCAAGTTTTGCATATCCACGAATGGGCTGGCGCTGCCCGACCATGTCGATGAGCTTGCTGACATGAATGTCGATCACGTGACGATCACGATCAACATGGTCGACCCTGAGGTCGGTGCAAAGATCTATCCTTGGATCTTTCACGATCATCGCCGCTACGTCGGCATTGAAGCCACCCGGATCCTGCACCAGCGGCAGATGTTGGGCCTGGAGATGCTGACCGCGCGGGGCATCCTCACCAAAATCAACTCGGTGGTGATCCCGGGCGTGAATGATGAGCATCTGATCGAGGTGAATAGATGGATTAAGGAGCGAGGCGCGTCCCTGCACAACCTTATGCCGCTGATTTCGGACCCGGCCCACGGCACGCACTACGGTCTGAGCGGGCAGCGCGGCCCAAACGCAATGGAGATGAAGGCTCTTCAGGATCGTGTCGAAAACGGCGCCCAGTTGATGCGCCACTGCCGGCAGTGCCGGGCAGATGCCGTGGGCCTGCTCGGAGAAGATCGTGGCCAGGAATTCACAGTCGACCGGATTCCCGGCGAGGTCACCTACGATGCCAGCAAACGCAAGGCCTATCGGGAGCTGGTCGCGGAGGAGCGCCGTGATCACGTCGAGGCTAGGAGAGAAGCGATCGGATTGGTCAAGGCAGCGAGCCCCGGCAAGTCCCTTCTCTTCGCGGTGGCGACCAAGGGCGGCGGCCGCGTCAATGAGCATTTCGGCCATGCGAAGGAATTCCAGGTTTATCAAGCCTCGCTGAAAGGGATCAGCTTCGTCGGGCATCGGAAGGTGGACAAGTATTGCCTTGGCGGCTGGGGCGCAGAAGCCGCCCTCGATGGCGTCATCGCAGCGCTTCAAGGCATAGATATCGTGCTGTGCGCCAAGATTGGAAATTGCCCGCAGGATCAGCTCGCGGAGGCTGGAATCAGAGCCACCGACGCCTGTGCCCATGACTATATCGAGACAGCAATCAGCGCGATTTACATCGCCGCATCTGGGACCCCCACACTCGCGGCGACGGCCTGAGCTGTCTCATTCATTCGGACCAGGAGTTAAAATGGCTTTCAAGATCATCGCATCCCAATGCACCCAATGCGGCGCCTGCGAATTCGAATGTCCTTCCGGCGCGATCAAGTTCAAAGGCGAGAGCTACGTGATCGAGTCACAGAAGTGCACCGAATGCGAGGGGGTCTTCGATGCGCAGCAATGTGCCTCGGTATGTCCGGTGCCGAAGACCTGCGTTCCTGCGTAACGGACATTGGACTGCCGACATGGTTGGGGGCTGCCTACGCAGGACGCCTGGAACGCCTTGTTCGCAATCTCAGCCACAAGAGAAATCAGGGAACGGACATGTCGCTCGGACGCGAAGAGGAGATCGAGATCCGCAGGCCTCCACGATTCATGCCGGGAGAGCGGGTACGTGCCACTCGCCACATAAAGAATGACGGCACCTATCCTGGCAGGGAGATCGGCGAAAATCTCGTGCGGAAGGGGGACGAGGGATATGTGCGCGACATTGGCACCTTTCTCCAGCAGTTCTTCATCTATGCGGTCGAGTGGATCGACCGTGGCACCGTAGTCGGTATGCGAGCGCGTGAACTGATGAGCCTCGATGAGGCCGAGGCGCCCTGCAGTGCTGAAAGCAATACCAATGAAGGGACGGCCAGATGAAAGTCATGATCCGCAGGACCGATGCTGGTTTGTCAGCGTATGTCCCCAAAAAGGACCTCGAAGAGCCGATCATCAAACTCGAGAAGGAAGAGTTGTGGGGCGGAACGGTCACGCTCAGGAACGGGTGGCGGCTCCTCCTACCCGATCTCCCACATGATACGCGTCTGCCGATCACCGTCGAGGCAAGGAAGATTTCCGAAGAGGGCTGATGCTGCCCCTAGGTGCGTCGCGAGGAAACGAGATGAACACGATCCTGACATCGGGCCACCTCGTCATTGTGCGGGACAGTTTTGCTGAAAAGCTGCTTGACCTGGCGAAGGAAGCGCTCGCCGCCGATGAGGTGATCCCCTATCTCGGTCCGGCTCTTCTTGAGTTGAACTGTGTGGAACCGCCTGTGCCGCATACCCCGGAGGTTGTTGCCGCGGCACTCAATGCACGGGCTCCAGCCCCTTCCAGGATCCGCACCAATATGTGGTCGGTTGCACAGTTCATCGAACAGCGCCGGCATCGCCGGACGCTTCAAGCTTGGATGACCGACATATTCGCAGCGCCGGTGGGGCCGACCCCCTTCCACGCCTGGCTCGCAAGGCTGCCACTCTCCCTCATCATCGACAGCTGGTATGACAGCGCGATGCGCACGGCTCTGGTAGAGACCGGTCGAACGGACGTCCTTGAGATACAAGGCGTCACGCGCGCGAATGAAATCGGCAACATTTGGACGAAAACCTACGATTTGTCCGGGAGGGAGCTCGACCCCCGATTGGGGGCCAAGACGGTTCTCTATTCACCTCACGGGAGTATTACGCCCGCGCAAAACTTTCTCGTCGCAGATTCCGACTACGTCGAAGTCCTGTCCGAAATTGATATCCAGACACCGATCCCAGACGCTGTGAAGGAACGGCGCATCACCCGTGGATTTTTCTTCGTTGGCTGCCGCTTCAACGATCAGATGCTGCGCACCTACGCCAGACAGATCATGAAGCGCTCCCGCGGTCCCTATTGCACCGTAATGGACGCGGAAACCCTGACCAGAAACGAAGCGCGTTTTCTTGCGGCAAGCGGAATCACGGTGATCGACATGCCACTAAGTCAAGCGGCGGCTCGGCTTGTGGGAACGGGCACGGCTGCAGGTTGAGGACGGGATTAACAATGGCGGATGCCTTTGATGATGTCTGCTTCGGCTTTCCTCGAAGGCGCAAAATGCAGTCGGGAATACACCCGTGAACAGTGAAGCTGTCAGCGGCGCAACGAACGCACTGAATTCGTTGGCCCATGTTGAAGCGGCGCGCTGGGGCCGGGATTTGAGTACGCTGTTGCGCATCACGCGTATGAATCTGCGCCATCCGTGGCAGGTCGCCCTCGCTATGGGCTCGACGATCATGGCGGCAATCCTCCAGTTGCTCATTCCCCAGCTTCTCGGCCGGGCTGTCGACCAGACCCAGACAGCTATCGGGGGCGGTGTCGCGGGGGCTGCGGCAGGACAAGCGCTCTGGGCCCCGGCTCTCCTGCTGCTCGCCGTCAGCGCGCTACGCGGCGTTTTCACGATGGCGCAGAACTATTTTGCCGAAGCCGTCGGGCATCATGTCGCGTACGAATTGCGGCTCGCCTACTACGACAAGATCCAGCGTCTCAGCTTTTCCTTTCACGACCGGGTCCATTCAGGCGATCTGATAACCGCCGGAATGCTCGATCTCGAAGGCGTGCGGATGTATTTTTCCACCGGGCTCATGCGGGTGCTCCTGCTGACGATGCTGATCGGGATTGGCGCTTACATGATGATCTCGACCGATCCGATGCTCGGCTTGGCCGCGCTCAGCTTCGTGCCTTTTGTCGCTTGGCGCTCATCGACCACACAGCTTAGGCTGCGCGCCACCTGGCTCGACCTCTATGAGCGCCTTTCGGTACTAAGCCGCGTGATGAAGGAAAATCTCGCAGGTATCCGTGTGGTCCGCGCTTTTGCGGCTCAATCCTATGAGATGCTGAAGTTCGACGGCGCTTCCAAGAACGCGCTCGACCTCGCCAACGATCTCGTTGACATCTACGTACCCAACACGTCGGCGATGACCTTGTCCTACTTTTTCGCAATGGGATTGGTGCTTGGGATCGGTGGCAACAAGCTCGTCGCTGGCGAGATCAGCGTCGGAACCATGGCGACCTTCCTGACCTTCATGACCATGCTGCAAATGCCAGTCCGCCAGATCGGTCTCATGGTCAATGCGTTTGCCCGCGCTTCTAGCTGCGGTTCGCGGCTTTTCGGTCTCCTCGATCAGGAGATCACCATCAGGGATGCTCTCGAGGCCAGACCGCTTGAGATAAGTGACGGCACTCTGCGCTTCCACAATGTCTCATTTGCCTACCCCAACGCCGAAAACCGCGCCATTCTGAAGAACCTCAGCTTTGAGGCCCGGAGAGGCGAGACGATCGCTATCGTCGGTCCGCCGGGTTCCGGCAAATCGACGATGGCTCATCTGGTCCCCCGCTTTTACGACGTGACCGGTGGCGCCATCACGTTGGACGGCCAGGACATACGCAATGTCACCCTCGAGAGCCTTCGCAAGGCGGTCGCGGTTGTACAGCAGGATGCGTTCCTATTCACAACAACGATCGAGAACAACATCGCTTATGGCGATCCCTGGGCGAAGAGACAGCGAATTGAACGCGCTGGAGAATTCGCCCAGCTCCACGACTACATCCTCGGGCTCCCGGCAGGGTATGAGACGGTCGTGGGCGAACGCGGCGTTTCTCTCTCTGGCGGCCAGCGCCAGCGTCTCACGATTGCTCGCACCATGATGCTGCGCCCCTCCGTCATCATTTTCGACGACTCGATGGCCGCGATCGATGCCGGCACCGAGCTGCGCATTCGCGCGGCGATGCGGCGCTTCGCAAAGGATCGGGTGACGATCATCATCGCGCACCGGCTGAGTGCGCTTAAGCATGCCGATCAAATCCTTTTTGTCGATAAAGGCGAAACCGTAGAACGCGGCACGCATGAAGAGCTTCTGGCGAAGCGGGGACGCTACAGGGCCCTTTACGATCTCCAGACGCGCCCGGGTGATAGCATTATTAGCCAGGATGGGGGCGCCCGCTGATGGACCAGGGCCGCGGCGAACTCGAAGCCGAACGTGACGATGGGAGACGCCCTCCGCGCGCGGTCGTCGGCTCGCACCGGATCGAGGAGGAGATGTTCGGCCGGGCTTTCGACAAGAGCATCCTCCGTCGCATCTGGGGCTTCGTCCATCCCTACCGGGCAAAGGTAGTTGTCACGATTGTCGCGATGCTGATCTTCACCGGGACGCAGCTTCTCATCCCCTTGATCATCCGCTACGCGATCGACCTCGGCATGAACCCGGCAAGGCCCGATCGCTCAGCCCAGCTTGCGGCCGTCGGCGCGTTCCTTTCGGCGATTTTGGTCAATTTCGCCGCCGGCTACATGCAGGAAGCCTTGGATGGGAAAATGGCCGAAACTGTCCTGTTCGACATCCGCCGCGCCATGTTTGGCCATCTGCAAAAGGTTTCGCTCTCTTTCATGGACAAGACCGAGGTCGGACGCCTGATGTCGCGCCTGCAAGGCGACGTTAACTCCATACAGGAGTTCCTGGAAACCTCGGTATATTCCCTAGGCGATGTTGCGCTTCTCTTCGGCATCGTTTTCGTAATGCTGTGGCTCGACTTTCGCCTCGGCCTCCTGACGCTATCGGTTCTGCCGATCCTGGTGATCGTCCGCATTGTCTGGTTGCCGCGTGCCCGCGACGCCTTCATGGCTGCACACGAAACCAATTCCGTCGTCAATGGCGCGCTGGCCGAAGCCATTCACGGCGTGCGGACCATACAGTCAATGGACCGCCAGCAGGTGAATTTCAGTCTTTTTGACGATCGGGCCCATGCCAACCTCAGGACCCACCTGATCGCTGCCAGATATGCACTGGTCATGGTGCCCATCGTCGATGGCATCACCGGCCTCGCCTTGGCCGCCGTTATTGTGGTCGGCGGCTCGATGGTCATGAATAGCCGTATAGATGTAGGCGTGTTGGTAGCCTACCTATTTTACATCCAGCGCTTCTTTGACCCGATCCGCTCACTCACCCTGCAATATTCGGTCATGCAGCGCGCCATGGCCTCAGGCAAGCGCCTGACGGATGTGCTCGACGTCAAGATCGATGTTAAGGACAAACCCAATGCCGAGGTGCTTTCGCCCGAAATGGACGGCTCGGTCGAGTTTAGGGACGTCACCTTCGGCTACGATCCGAACCGTTCGGTTCTGAAAAATGTCTCGTTCAAGGTCAATCCGGGCGAGACGGTCGCACTAGTCGGACCGAGCGGTTCTGGCAAATCGAGTGCGATGGCCCTGGTCCACCGCTTCTATGATGTTCAGCAGGGTCAGGTGCTGGTCGGCGGACATGATGTACGCGACCTCACCCAGGAATCGCTCGGCCGCCAGGTCGCCATGGTGCTGCAGGAGCCATTCCTGTTCACCGGGACGGTCTTCGAGAACATTCGATACCAGAAGACGGAAGCCACGCGCGACAAGGTGATCGAGGCGGCCAAGGCTGTCGGCGCGCATGACTTCGTCATGAGCCTCGCCGACGGGTATGAGACCCAACTTGGCGAACGCGGCGACAACTTATCTCTCGGCCAGCGCCAGCTTATCAGTTTCGCCCGCGCCCTCGTCGCTGACGCCAAGATCCTCGTGCTCGACGAAGCTACCGCCAATATCGACAGCTACACGGAATTGCAGATTCAGAAGGCTCTGATCAAGCTGCTTGAAGGGCGGACTGGCCTCGTCATCGCCCACCGTCTCGCCACGGTCCGGGGGGCCGACCGCATCATCGTGCTTCAGAATGGCCAAGTTATTGCGACTGGCAACCACGATGAGCTAATAGCCATGGGCGGCCTGTATTCCAAACTCTACTATCTCAACCACGCCTCCTTCGACGACCTTCCCGAACACGATACCACCGTCCAAGCTGGCTCTCAGACCTGACATCTTGGCGGCCTTGTGGTAGTGGCGTTGACTTTCGGGCGTGTCGGCAGACCACTCAGGCCACCGCATCCGGCCAGCAGCCAGCATTCAAGAACGAGCACTCCTCGCAATTCGTGAAGAACGGCTGCGAACGATTTCCTCCAGCATCGTATCCGACCGCGGTGCACCACCATCATCGGGCGAGCTCGCTGGAGGTGTTGGCTGGGGGTCGCAAAGCCGCTCGCGAGCGCGCCCTCAATAGCGCCGTAGCGAGTGACGGCTTTGCCACCGACGGGCCTCTGATGAAGCTGGATTAGTGGGCGCCGCACCGACGCCGCCCCGGGCGAGAAGAACCTCCTGCGGCTGGCTATGGGCAACGACTAGCGCCAGCGCGACGAGCAGACGCGTGCCGGCATCGTGACGCGCTCGGCTACCCTCTCCTTAGGATCGTGCATGTTCACACGATGGCCCAGACGCCAGCCAACGCACAAAGCTGGTATTCTGTGCCGCCTGCTCGTCGTCAGTTTGGCCTCCTCCCGATTGCCCGCCCCACCACGTGCAAGCTCGAGCACATGGTCAGCCAAGTCGAGCCATGATTTCGGATTGAATGGTCCTCGCGGTGTAAAGGGAAGCATCTAGCGGCAGATTTCCAAATGCCATTTGACAAAGCAGGTAGTTGGCACCTGCCTCTTCCAACTGATCTAGCAGAGCTTTTCGCACAGACTCTGCTGATCCTACCACGCACAATTCACTCTCGACTGCCGCATCGAAGGTCAGCGGCAAGTTTGGTGGAGTGGGGATAGCGTTAAGCTCGTAAAGGAATTGGAAGCTCTTGAGCCAGCGTGCGTAAGCAGGTGCCGCGAGCGAATAGGCATGTGTGTCACAACGCCCAATCACGACCATGCGGAGCAATCCGACAAATCTCCCTTGATCCCCCCCGCCTGCGTTGTCCTCTCGATAGGCTCGGAACGCATCAGTAGTTTTGCGAACAGAAGAGGAAGGTCCTACACACGCGATATTTGTTCCATTCGCAGCGGCCCAAGCTGTGGACTCGGGTCGATTGGCAGCGACCCATGTGGGCGGATGTGGACGCTGATGAGGTCTTAGCGTCAAAGGAACGTCATTGAGATCAAAATGGCGACCTTGATAGCAGAGCGTGCCGACCTCCCTCGAATTAACAAGTATTTGCATAAGAATTTCGCTGGCTTCGGCATAACGGCCCGGCACCGCGTCCGCACCAATCCCGAAGTAGCCCAATTCGGTCGGGAGAGCACCGCGCCCTATGCCCAGTTCGAGCCTGCCACCGCTCAACTGGTCCAGCATACAGATCTCTTCGAACGCACGCAGCGGATGATAAAGCGCAAGCAGCATCACCAAGGGTCCGAGACGCAAGCGCCGGGTGCGCTGGGCGACGCTCGATAAGAACAGATTCGGCGATGGACCTCTCCCATGGGGAGTGCAGTGGTGTTCTGCGAGATGATAGGCATAGAACCCTAGCTGATCGCACGCCTCTGCTAATATCAGGCGATCTTCGTACTGCCGGCCTATATCGCGGCCATCCTCATCCAAATGATCGAAGATGCCGAAAGCCAGGTTTGAAGGAAAGACGTTTGTCACTCTTTAAGTCCCCGATTTTAAAAGCAGGCTGTTTTCTTGCTGGGGTCACCAAGCAAGTCGGAAGAGATGTGTGTGATCGCCGATTAGCGTCAGCGTAACGAAGAAGCAGAGCCTGACGCTTCCCTGCCCCTGAAGCTTGGCACCGTTAAGCTTCCAGCGATGTCGCCAGCGGCAGCAAGAAATTCATCCATCTGCTCTTTTGTGCCGATGCTGACGCGGATACAGTGTTCCAAGCCTTTGTCCGGAAAAAACGCGACAAGTATCTTTTGCCTCTCCAATGCTGCTTGCCACCATGAGCCGTCCTGTCCCGCGGGCACACGGGCCAGCAAGAAATTTGCGCGGGAGGGTGTTACGGAAAATCCGAGTTGCGATAGTGCAACTGTCACTCGCTCTCGTTCATCCTTGATGTGCTTGTGGTTGTCTGCGTAGGCGCCGCGATGCGCAAGCACGCTGATACCTACGGCATGCCCGATCACGTTCATGTTGAAGACGTTCTGGATGTTTCGCAGCCTTCCAATAATTTCAGGGTGACCGAAACCGAAACCGACGCGAATGCCGGCGGCGGCATAGCTTTTCGAGAATGACCTCAAGATCAGAAGGTTCGAATACCGGTTGATGAGGCGCAGTCCGTGATCGGGTGCAAAGTCGACGTATGCCTCATCAAGGACAATCAAGCGGTCCGATTGTGCTACGAGGCGTTCGATATCGCTGATCGGGAGGAATGTTCCGGTCGGATTGTTTGGATTGGCCAACATAATGAACTTGGCGTCTTTTGCCGGACCGGAAAGCAATTGCTCCATTGGCAGGGAATGAGCTTGACATCCGATTTCGAGGAACTCAGCGCCCTGGAGCATGGCAAGTTTGCGGTTGAACGAAAACCCTGGCGACATCATCGCAACCTTGTCGCCGGGTGCGAGGAAAGCTCTGTAGATCAGTCCGAGCAGTTCAGACGACCCGTTGCCAGCGATGACCTGATCCCTGGAAACGCCATAGGCGCTGGACGCTGCTTCCCTCAGTCTGGAGTTGTCGTCATCCGGATATAGATACTGGCGCTTGAGGGCCGCCACTGCACTTTGCATTATGATTGGCGGCAACGGAAACGGGTTCTCATTCGTATTCAGCTTGATAAAATTTCCGTCCGGCGCTGGTCCGTTGGACGGCAGAGCATCTAACTGTCGTGTCACTTGCGAAAGAGCCGAAAGCACAGTTTGCAGTTTTGCATCGGACATATTTTACTCCGTTTCAGTCACACAGGGGGCATCCGTATGAGCTCGCAACGAGAGCAACATGGCGGACGAGATTGACGATGGCAGGGTTGCCTTTCACACAATGGCCGCAGCGCCGGCTGACATGGGAATTCGGCCAGGCTGTCCTCGGTCGAATCGAGTTGACGCGGACGCGGATCTGCATCGCTGCGCGGCGCCAAGGCGCTAAGCGGCTCAGCTCATGCCCAGGGTCATGCTTTCAAAGACGCTTGATCTCGACGCCATATTTCCTCAGCACGTAGCCAATCTGACGCGGGGTCAGCCCAAGCAGGCGCGCTGCCTTTGCCTGCACCCAGCCACATCTTTCCATGGCAGCAATGACGCGCTCTATGTCGGGCGTCCTCGCCCCAATTGGGTGGGTTGCGCCGGCAAGCGGGACTGTAGTCGCGGCCGAACTGGCGGCCGCGTCCGGCGGCGTGGCCAAATTCGCTGACTCCGACAGGATCGGCGGTGGTTGCAGCGCGGCCTTGCCCGATCTGCACTTCCACAGCGCCTCGGCAAAGCATTGGCCTTGGGAGCAGGCAAAGTCGTTTCTCCCGATTGACAGTCCCTCGGCCAGGATCGCTGTCCGGTGCACGCAATTTTCAAGCTCGCGAATGTTGCCGGGAAACTCACATTTCATGAGCACTTCAATCGCACGCGGATCGAAGGTGAGCGTACAGCCGTTCTCGTTGTTGAACTTCTTGAGAAACTCAGCTGCGAGGAGCGGAATATCGCTGCGCCTTTGGCGCAATGCTGGTACCAGCAAGGGAACCACGTTGATGCGGTAATATAGGTCGGCGCGGAACTCATTCCTTGCAACCGCCTCTTCCAGGTTCCTGTTCGTGGCGGCAATCACGCGAACATCGACCTTGATGGTCTGATTGCTGCCGACACGCTCAAACTCCTGCTCCTGCAGCACGCGCAGTAGCTTTGCCTGGAACGAGGCCGAGATCTCGCCAATCTCATCCAGAAACAACGTCCCCTTGTCAGCGAGCTCAAAGCGCCCCTTGCGGGAATTGAATGCGCTTGTGAAGGCACCCTTCTCATGACCGAACAATTCGGATTCCAGGACTGTCTCTGGGAGCGCTGCACAATTGAGTTTAACGAAGGGCCGCTTGGCGCGCGGCGACAACTCGTGAATTGCCTTGGCAGCCAGCTCCTTCCCGGTACCGGACTCACCTCGCAACAGAACTGTCGTTTTTGCCTTCGCTACGACCGCGATCTTCTCCAGCAGGGCGCTTATCGCCGGACTGTCACCAATCATCCCCTCGACGTGAACCTTTTTGCGCCGGGGTGCAGGGTGCTTAACATCAGAAAATTTCGTTTGCAGCCGATGTTCCAGCTCCGGCGCTCGCTCGCTGTCGGCCGCGGAGAAGCGATGCAACTTGACTGTCTGTCCCACCATGTTGGCAATCATGGTGAGCAGCCGGACATCATCGTCGAGCCGATAGCTTGACCTGCTTTCCAAAACCCGGTCCAAAGTCAGCGCGCCTATGGCGTTCCCATCAACACGAATGGGAACGCCGATGAACGACACGGCGTCGGAGGCCCCAAGCACTTCGATATCTGTGGCAGTGAAGGTCGGATGCATCGCTATGTCGTCGGCGACGAGCGGCGTGTCGGTCGTGACAATCTGATCGATGGCGTTGCGCGGCAGGCGCGACCGGGAGGGCTCATTCGTGCCGCAGCCGCTGGCCACTGTGATGTCCAGTCCGCCCTCGGCATCGCAGAGAGCGATGATGCCGTGCCGCATCTGCACAAACGAGTGCAGGAGATCGACTACCTTGGCCAACTTGAGTTCGAGCCGGGCGGCATCGGCGAGTACTTTCGATATTTCGAAGATGCCGGTTAGCGCGCGCTCGTGCAATGCCACATTCGCAGGATTCGTGTCGGGTTTTGGACAACCCTTTATCGCATTCGGCAGCGAGATGCCGCAGTCGCGGGCATTCTGTTCTGACTTGCTAATGTTGTGGTGCATGTGATCCTCGATCTCGCGCCATCAAATCTAGGCTGGCGGCATGTGCGCCCGCGACGTCGCGGGCACGCGCGAAAATGCTCCGACGTGAACTCGTGCCGCCGCCGTGTGGTCGAGTGCAAAGCGGGTCTAGCCCTGACGCATCGCTTGGCTACTCCCTCACGAGGCTTGGCCATGTTATTGGCTTGCCCCGGGCAAACACACGTTGTTTTCAAAAGACTGGAGCGAGGCGGCATAGTCAATCGAGCTTTCTTTCATCTGTGAAAGGAAACCTCGCGGCCTATGATAGGATTCATCAGTCCTATCTTTGCGTTGAAGCAGAAATACCTGGGCCGGCCATGCCTTGCCCGAGCGGCTGACCGCGCGGTGTGTAAATGCGGGGCCGTGCCATTCACCAGCGCCCGCGAAGGAGGGGCGGGAGCGATAATAACAGCCAACGGCACTGGTCCGTTGCCGCAAGCGCCATCTTTCTCGAGTTGATCAGGCGGCGGCGATGTCGCGTGTGAAGGCGCGAAGCTGGCGTCGAGTACGACTTCGTAGGCGGTGCTCGCAACTTTATGAATCGCATCGTCGTGGTCAGCACCATCACTGGGGGCCGAAATCGGCACACTCAATGAGCGTATCGAAAAGTCTGAACAGATTACGATGCGACCGCTTGGAAACGGCTGCCCCTGCTGCGGGCGTTGATTTGCAAAATGGGTCGTCCAAAAGGCCGTCCGAATTTATTCTGTGATTGCAGTGGCTGCATGGTCGTAGGCTGTCTAGAAACGAGCGCTTCCGAACAGGGGTAAGTTAGCCTGTCATCTGGACGGCCTTGAACAGGCGACACGATGGGGCCCGGTCCAAAGCCGGCTAACGAGGAACCCACCACGCTCTGTGCAGCAAACCGCTAGCCAGAGGGATCGACCGGCAGCACTCTGCCAGAGACCATCAAGGGCGTTGGGACCGCGGCCTTGCCCGCTGGTCTGACACCGCATTCCTCCATCATTGGCGAGCCCACGTCAGTTCAGGTGATGCGGATTCATCTGGCATGGGTATTGCGGCGGCGTTGGTGCAGCGTTCGACCGGAGCGCCGCGATAGGGAGAAGCCCGGGAGAAGTCACGCCACCTCGATCCGGTCAGGGAGAGAGAAACAGTGTCAGCTGCACAAGTCCGCGGCGCGAGTCCCGCGCCCCGCAAACCCTTCTACACCAAGCTCTACGCCCAGGTGCTTGCCGCCATCGCGCTCGGCGTCGCAATTGGCTATTTTTATCCGGAGACCGGCGAGAGCCTGAAGCCGCTGGGTGATGCCTTCATCAAGCTGGTCAAGATGATCATCGCGCCTGTCATCTTCCTGACAATTGCGACCGGCATTGCTGGCATGAACGATCTTCATAAGGTCGGCCGGGTCGCCGGCAAGGCAATGGTTTATTTCCTCACCTTCTCAACGCTCGCGCTGATCGTCGGCCTCATCGTCGCCAATGTCGTCCAGCCTGGCGACGGCCTGAACATCGATCCGGCCTCGCTCGATGTCCAGGCCGTGAATACCTATGCCGCAAAAGCCAAAGCGCAGTCGGTCACCGGCTTCCTGATGAACATCATCCCGCCAACGATCGTCGGTGCCTTCGCGGAAGGCGACATCCTGCAGGTGCTGTTCTTCTCGGTTCTGTTCGGCATGGCGCTTGCGATGGCCGGAGAGACGGGCAAGCCTGTCGTTTCCTTCCTCCAGGCGCTCATTGTGCCTGTCTTCAAGCTCGTCGGAATTCTGATGAAGGCCGCGCCGATCGGCGCTTTTGGCGCGATGGCCTTCACCATCGGCAGATATGGCATCGGTTCGGTGGTCAACCTCGCGATGCTGGTCGCGACGTTCTATTTCACCGCCTTCCTCTTCGTGTTCGGGGTTCTCGGCGCAGTCTGCCGGTACAACGGCTTTTCGATTTGTTCTCTCATTCGTTACATCAAGGAAGAGCTGCTGCTTGTCCTCGCAACGTCCTCCTCGGAGGCGGCGCTCCCGTCGCTGATGGAGAAAATGGAGAAGGCGGGCGCCAGGCGTTCGGTTGTGGGTCTCGTCATCCCGGCCGGATATTCGTTCAATCTGGACGGCACGAATATTTACATGACGCTAGCGGCTCTCTTCATCGCACAGGCGACGAACACGGATCTGTCCATCGGCGATCAGGTGCTGCTGCTGCTCGTAGCAATGCTTTCCTCCAAGGGCGCTGCAGGTGTGACAGGTGCGGGCTTCATCACCCTGGCGGCTACGCTCGCGGTAGTTCCGAGTGTTCCCGTTGCTGGGATGGCACTGATACTCGGCATCGACCGATTCATGTCCGAATGCCGGGCGCTGACGAATTGCGTCGGCAACGCAGTGGCATCCCTCGTCGTCGCACGCTGGGAAGGAGAGTTGGACCGAGCACAGATGAAAGCTGCCTTCAGCGGTCATCAGCTTACCGAGGCATCAAACCGGCTACCCTCCTGCAAGTAAGGTGGGCGGCCCACGACCTGTCAAGTCGCTTAGCTGGTCACATAACTGAACGACCGACCCGCAGCCTCTAAACGGCTCCTCACGGACCATGTATCAGAAGCGCTAAATGTGTGAGTGCAAATCGTCACCGCCCTTTAAGCGAATGAGCCTTTCAGTATACCCGGCCGGTTTACGTCTGCAATGATGTTCGTCCAACACGTTGTGCCCATTCGTATGGGGACGTCTTCACTTTGCCACCCGAAACCGAAACGCGCTAGGCGGACAGAGAGCCGGCCCGCGTCAAAAACCAATCAGAATAGGACCTATGACCAAGCGCCCCACAATTGCCGATCTCGCCCGCGAAGCCCGAGTCAGCGTAGCAACGATCGATCGGGTTCTGAACGCCCGCCATCCGGTGCGCGAGGAGACCGCGCGGCGGGTCCACGACGCCGCCCAGGCGATCGGCTATCATGCTGCCGGGCTAATCAAGCAGCGGTTGCGGCGAGACCTACCGCACTACCGTCTGGGCTTCATCTTGAGAAAACCGGCCCAGCATTTCTACCAAGATTTTGCGCGCGAGGTCGAAGCATCGGTCAATTTGGCCCAGTCCTTCCACGGCATTCCGCTCGTCGAATTCGCCCCGTCACATATGCCGAGCGACCTGATCGCGCCGCTCAAGGAGTTGGGCGCACGCTGCCATGCAATCGCGATGGTGGCACCGGACCACCCGAAAATCACAGCAGCGGTTGAGGACCTCAAGGCCAAGGGCATTCCGGTTTTCTCGCTGCTTTCCGACTTCGCCGCCGGCGTGCGACAGGGGTATATCGGCCTCAACAACCGCAAGGTGGGGCGCACGGCCGCTTGGATGGTGTCCAAGGTAGCAAAACGGCCCGGCAAAGTGGCGGTGTTTGTCGGCAGCCATCGTTTCCAGGGGCACGAGCTCCGTGACGTCGGCTTTCGCTCCTATTGCCGTGAGAACGCGCCCACGTTCGAGGTGCTGGATCCGGTCATGAACCTCGAGAAACGGCAGATCACCTACGAGGCAACGCTTGATCTCATGCAGCGGGAGCCCGAGCTCGTCGGCTTCTATGTCGCCGGCGGCGGCATGGAGGGCGCCATCTCCGCGCTCCGAGAAGAGGGCAAAAGTCGGGATCTCGTCGCGATCGTGAATGAAATCACACCTGAGTCTCGGGCAGCGCTTGCAGATAACATCGTCACGATGGCGGTCGCCACGCCAATGCGCCGGCTTTGCCAGGAGCTGATAACGCTGATGACACGGGCTATCGAGACCGGCACCGCTGAAACACCCGGACAGACATTTCTGCCGTTCGACATCCATCTGCCGGAAAATATATGAAGGCGGAAGCGCGAGGTAGATTGCCTAGATCCGCAGCGTCAACCTCCACCGGCTTCACTTGCCAACATGCCCCACGTTCTCGTGCAGGGGGTGTGGTCAATGATCCCGCACGGCAAGAGCCGAGCGAGGCCAGCACAGTCCATTTGGGGTCGACCTCGTCGACCGCCATCTCCTCGCCTGGCTGCACGTGAAAAGCCGCGGCACAGCCGGCAAGGTAGGAATTTAACCGGGCTAACCATCTTCTGGGACTTCGCAAGCAAATCGAGGCGGCAGTCAATTCAGTAGCAGCCCGGGCGTGTGTTCTGCTCGTTCCGGCCCCTCGCACTTAGCAAGGAACTGCGCCGCTCTGCCGGGCCAAAGGCCCGACGCCCGAAGGGCAACCGCTCCTACGCGATCGCGTCCGCCTCCAGAAGCCGCCATCGAAAAGAATGCTCGCGTCGTCACCACCTACGGCCAAAGCGGGCAATCAAGGCAGCTGGCATCACTCTGCCACACATCCTCGACGAGCAACTCGCCTGAGATCAGCCCCAGAACGTAGGTAACACGCGCCGCGCCGGCGCTTGTCGAACATGCTGATCAGCCTGTCTTACAGGCGGTGATTAGGTGGGGCTCAACATCTTCCGGGACTTCGCACGCGATTTCGAGGTGGCAGTCGGTACCAAGAAACGAAAGGTCGGATCGGCGTGCCCGAGACGCTCAATGATTTCAGGCAAAGGCGCCAGGCGAGATGCCTCCTGCAACATCATTTCCCGCATCCACATGCTTGCCGGATCACTATTGTGAAGCTCAGGCCATTGGACGGCTTCCGTGAATGCAGGAGGAGGAAGTGGCGGCGGAAGTTGGACAATCCGCAGGGGTGTTGTTTTTGCGAAATGCTGCGCCAGCCGTAAGGGCATGGTCCCGATGCGGTTGGTGCCTGACAGGACGGGCGGGATCAGGCTAAAGCCCTGTACGACAACTTCGATACGTCTCTCGAAACCGTGCTCGAGCAAATACCATTCCTCCATGGTGGGCTGCCGGGTGTGCCTGAATTTGAGCACAACATGTCCCATGCACAAGTATCGCTCGAATGTAAGTGGCTCCGACAGCTGCTTGTTCGTGCCGCAGCCTACGCCTACGAGCTTATCTTCGAACAGGGCTGCGCGAGGATGTTTCGACATGAACACTTCCGGCATGATTAGAAAATCAACGTCGCCGCGCCGGAGAAGCTCCTCGGGGTCGTCGCAAATAGGCAGACATTCAAAGCGAACGGCGGGAGCTTCCCGCGCAGCGCGCTCTACTATCGTCCTAAAAAATACGAGCGTGATGTAATCGGAAAGCATGATTCGGAAGAGGCGATCCGATTGGGCCGGGTTGAAGGCGTCGGGGGAAATAATCGATAGCTGGATGTGCAGCAATGCATCCCGGACTGCTGGAGCGAGCCCGTCGGCGCGCGGTGTCAAAATGAGCTCGCGGCCGTTCATCGTAAATAGCTCATCGTTGAAATAGGCGCGTAACCGAGCAACGGCGGCGCTCATGGCCGGCTGGCTCAGGTTGATACTGCGAGCCGCGGCAGTGACTTTACGCTCCCTCATCAGAGCGTCCAGCACAACGAGGAGATTTAGATCCAGCCCTTTAAAACGCATGTCATGTTCTATCCAACGTGTGGATGCGTATCATTCAAACAATCAATTTTACGAATTTACGAGCCATGCATTAGAGGAACGTAAATGAGCGACGTCAAGCTCAAATCGACGACACGGGCCGGAACTTCGAGAGAGTGTCTGGCTCACCTTCGCCAACGACAACGGCTGAGTGCAGCCAACAACGCCGCTTTGGTCGAGTAATGCGGCCGCAAAAACCAATATGAAGAGAGGTCCTGAATGCGCCATCAGGTGCAGTGGAAGTTGTGCTGGGAAAACGAGTTGCAGCTCTCCGATCACGTTAAGCTCGCCGAGTTCTTTCGTGATACGTACGGGCCGACTGGGGCGTCCAACGCAGAACCGTTCGAAGGTAGTCGAAGCTGGGCCGGAGCCAGGCCTGAACTCCGCGTAATCGCCTATGATTCAAGCGGTGTAGCGGCTCACATGGGCATACTGCGCCGTTTCATCAAGGTCGACGCGGTCGACCTGTTGGTGGCTGAACTGGGCCTGTACGGGGTACGTCCGGACCTTGAGGGTCTGGGAATCGCCCATTCAATCCATGTCATGCTTCCAATACTGCAGGAGCTTGGCGTTCCATTCGCTTTCGGAACGGTCAGGGACGCGCTGCGGAATCATGTTGAGAGGTTCGGACGGCGATACAGCCCTATGGCCGTTTTGTCGGGAATTCGCGTGCGCTCCACCCGACCAGAGGCCCGCCTCGACCTGCCGCCCACACGCATCGATGACGCACTCACAATTGTTCTGCCAGTTGGACGGCCGATCAGCGAATGGCCCACGGGCACGATGATAGATCGGAACGGACCAGAGCTATGAGCCGGTCCGATTGCTTGTACGAAGTGCGCCGTGAGTGCTCTGACGGCACCGGCCGTCGAAGCGTTTATCTGACGTTTGACGACGGTCCCAATCCACTTTTCACACCGGAGATTCTCGACGTGCTGGCAGAGCAGCGAGTGCCGGCGACTTTCTTCGTCATCGGCGCCTACGCCTTAGAGCACCCATATCTAATCCAACGGATGATCGCAGAAGGGCACGAGGTAGGCAACCACACGATGTCTCATCCGGATCTGTACCAATGCGGTTTCGGCGAAGTGCAACGTGAGGTCTTTGAAGCGAACGACGCCATCATGAGAGCGTGCCCGCAGGCCTCGGTCCGCTTTGTTCGCGCGCCCTACGGCGCCTGGAGCGAAGAAGTCTGCACAGCATCACAGATCGCCGGGCTGGCGGCCCTTCATTGGTCCGTCGACCCTCGAGATTGGTCTCGCCCTGGAGTCGAGGCGATTATCGATAAAGTGCTCGCCTCCGTCCGGCCGGGCGCAATTGTACTCTTGCACGACGGATGCCCTCCCGGCGAGTTGAGCCAGGGCGCTCACGCCGGCATGCGCGACCAGACGGTCACGGCGCTGTCCCGGCTGATTCCAGCACTGCGTGAGCGCGGATTTGTAATCCGCTCACTTCCTCAACATCACTGAACAACGAGATCCCATGACTCTTCTTGGTACAACCAGCACTGTGGCCATTTCGCTTTATGCACTGCTCTCGACTGCCTATAAGAGCATGCAAGGGCTTTATGCTATGCCGACAAAGGATTCGTCGGGGTTGGAGGTTCTCGTCGGCTCCGACAAACTGCCCAGCGTGGATGTCATCGTCCCCTGCTTCAACGAGGATCCGCGCACGCTTTCAGAGTGCCTGGCTTCCATTGCAGACCAAGAATACGCCGGAAGACTTCGGGTCTATTTGGTTGATGACGGTTCTGGAAATCGCGAAGCCTTAGGAACTGTCCACGAAGACTACGCGCGCGACCCCAGGTTCGACATCATTTTGCTTCCCGAGAATGTTGGAAAGCGCAAGGCGCAGATCGCCGCGATACGACGCTCATCAGGGGATCTGGTGCTTAACGTTGATTCAGACACGGTACTCGCGCCCGACGTCATTTCCAAGCTTGTACCGAAGATGCGAGATTCAGCGGTCGGCGCAGTCATGGGTCAATTGACGGCCAGTAACCGAACCGAGAGCTGGCTGACCAGGCTGATAGACATGGAGTACTGGCTGGCTTGCAACGAGGAGCGCGCGGCACAGGCTCGCTTCGGTGCCGTTATGTGCTGTTGCGGCCCATGTGCCATGTACCGCCGGTCTGCGCTCCTTTTGTTACTGGACCAGTACGAGTCGCAATTTTTTCGGGGCAAGCCAAGCGACTTCGGTGAGGATCGCCATCTCACTATCCTGATGCTGAAAGCAGGCTTTCGAACCGAATACGTTCCGAGCGCCATCGCGGCCACAGTCGTTCCGAACAGACTCGGACCGTATCTGCGCCAACAACTCCGTTGGGCACGAAGCACATTCCGGGACACGCTGCTTGGGCTGCGCTTGCTGCCTAGCCTAAATAGCTATCTCACGTTGGACGTGGTCGGACAGAATCTCGGCGCGCTACTCCTCGCCCTATCGGTATTAACGGGCCTCGCACATTTCGCACTGACAGGCACTGTGCCTTGGTGGACAGGACTGATGATTGTGTCCATGACCATGCTCCGATGCAGCGTGGTAGCATTTCGTGCTCGACAATTTCGATTTCTTGGCTTTTCGCTGCACACGTTCATCAACGTCTTTCTCTTGCTTCCGTTGAAGGCCTACGCGCTGTGTACCTTGAGCAATAGCGATTGGCTGTCGCGAAGCTCTGCTGTCGCTACATCGAACACTGGGGGAAAACAGGCCCCCACCCAAGCTCCGATCACTGGTTCCAGCAGGGCAGAACTCTCGCCCCATTCGGCTCCGCTTCGCAGGCTCAATCTTGCGCGGGATTCTTCGGAATTAGTCCTGTCGGACAACATTTGCGGCGACGACTGACCGCAAATACCTAATGGACGAGAGGTGCACGAGTTTGACCCAGAACGTGAATCATCAGTTGCTTGATCGGGAATTGGCCGCTGACGATCCGTGGCGCCTCGACGGCAATCCATTCGAGCGGAAGCGCCACACGCAAATGCTCCAGCTGGCGCTTGCCCAAGGCTCCATTACAAATGCCCTCGAAGTCGGGTGCGCTGCCGGCGCATTCACGGAAAAACTAGTCCCCTACTGCCAAGGGCTCACCGTCATCGATGTCGTGGCGCAAGCGATTGCTCGAGCACGTCAACGGATAAAGGAGCCGTCGCGCATCAACTGGATAGTCTGCGATGTTCAACAGTTTTCGACCGACGAGTTGTTTGACGTGATCGTTGTGGCGGAGGTCCTCTACTACCTCGGAGACATAGCCGAGATGCGCGCGGCCATCAAAAACCTGGTGCGGGTGCTTGCGCCAGGCGGGCATCTGATCTTCGGATCGGCAAGGGATGCTAATTGCCGTCGCTGGGGTCACGCCGCTGGTGCTGAGCCGGTCATCGCCATGCTGAACGAAACGTTGATCGAGGTAGAGCGGCTTGAGTGTCGGGGCGAGTCGGTCAACGAAGACTGCTTGCTCGTCCGTTTCCGGAACCCGATTTCCGCTTCCTGATGAATCTCGAATCTATCGCCGTTAACGTGGAGACACTATGCGCATCTGTGGTACCAAGCTGACCCATGATGGGGCGATCGCCCTGGTCGAGGATGGACGGCTCGTCTTCTGCGATGACCAGGAAAAGCGGCACAACGATCCGCGTTACCAATCCATCGATAATCTCGACGCAATTGTCGCCGCTTTAGCGGAGCAGCGGCTAGATCCTTGTGATGTCGATCAGTTCGTTATCGACGGCGGGGATGGCGAAGACGAGTTACAGTTTCAGATCGGCAGGGAACCAAGCAACCGCCAGTTTTGTCGTCCCTCTCGGTAAAATGAACCCATGTCCATGATAGCGATCGACCTTACTGACGTAAGCAAAACCTATGACAAGCTCGTTGTCGACAGGCTGTCGTTCCGCGTTGCGGCGGGGGAATGCTTCGGGCTCTTGGGACCGAACGGCGCGGGCAAAAGCACGATTGCGCGTATGGTCCTCGGCATGACATCGCCTGATGCGGGGAAGATTACTGTGCTCGGCGCTCCAGTGCCGGCGCGCGCGCGTTTGGCACGTATGCGCATCGGCGTGGTCCCGCAGTTCGACAATCTTGATGCCGCGTTCACTGTACGCGAGAACCTGTTGGTGTTCGGGCGCTACTTCCGGATGAGCAGACGCCAGATCGATGCGGTCATACCATCGCTGCTTGAGTTCGCCCGCCTCGAGAACAAAGCGGATGCGCGCGTCGCCGAACTGTCCGGCGGCATGAAGCGGCGCCTGACGCTCGCGCGTGCGCTCATCAATGACCCGCACTTGCTGGTGATGGACGAGCCGACCACCGGCCTCGATCCGCAGGCCCGCCACCTGATCTGGGATCGGCTGCGATCGCTGCTGGCGCGGGGCAAGACTATTCTTTTGACTACCCATTTCATGGAAGAGGCCGAGCGGCTGTGCGATCGGCTGTGCGTTATGGAGGAGGGGCGCAAGATCGCCGAAGGTCGCCCGTCCGAACTCATTGACGAGCAGATCGGCTGTGACGTGGTCGAGGTCTACGGCGGCAATCCGCATGAACTGGGTGCGCTGATCCGGCCGTACGCACAGCGCATCGAGGTGAGCGGTGAGACGCTTTTTTGCTATGCACCCGATCCGGAGCAGGTGCTGGCGCAGCTACGCGGGCGCACGGGTCTACGCCTTCTGCAGCGTCCCCCCAATCTCGAGGATGTGTTTTTGCGGTTAACCGGGCGCGAGATGGAGGACTGAACAATGGGCGAACGTTATGCGGCGGGCATGCCCGCCAATGCGTGGAATTGGGTCGCGGTTTGGCGCCGCAACTATCTTGGATGGAAGAAAATCGGGCTTGCATCGGTTCTCGGCAACCTCGCCGATCCGATGATCTATCTGTTCGGTCTCGGCTTTGGCATCGGAACAATGATAGGTCCTGTTGAGGGCACTTCGTACATTGCGTTTCTCGCGGCTGGCATGGTTGCCACAAGCGTGATGGCATCGGCGACCGCTGAAACGGTCTACGGGAGTTTCGGCCGCATGGGCGACCAGCGCACCTGGGAAGGAATGCTATGCACTCAGCTGACGCTCGGCGATATCTTACTCGGCGAATTGGCGTGGGCAGCCACGAAGGCCCTCATGGCGGGCACAGCAATCACTATTGTTGCCACCACGCTCGGCTACGCATCGTGGCCATCCATCCTCTGCTTGCTGCCAGTCATCGCTCTCAATGGCCTCGCCTTCGCGAGTCTAGCGATGGTCGTCACGGCGCTTGCGCCCAGTTATGAATATTTCATATTTTATAATACGCTTGTTATTACACCCATGCTGTTCCTTTGCGGCGCGATGTTTCCGATCAACCAATTGCCCGGCGCTTTTCAGTATGCTGCCTCCTTATTACCGCTCGCACATGCAATCGACCTCATTCGTCCAGCGATGCTTGGCCGTCCGATTGACAAAATGGGCCTGCATATCGGCGCGCTTTGCATATACACAGTTTTGCCCTTCTTCTTTTCGATTGCTCTTTTTCGTCGAAGGCTGATGCGTTGACGCTACTCACCATTCGAATTGAATGTTTGGTCGCAACCCATTCACACGCCGCCTAGATCAAGACATGCGTTTTAAGGGACTCGATCTGAATCTCCTCGTTGTGTTGGACGCTCTGGTCAGGGAACGTAAAGTCACCGCGGCGGCCCGCAGTATTAACCTGAGCCAGCCGGCAATGAGCGCCGCCGTTGCTCGGTTACGCGCCTATTTCAGCGATGAGCTATTTACGATGAGCGGCCGCGAGCTCATTTTGACACCTCGCGCTGAGGGGCTCGCCCCAGCAGTCAGGGAGGCATTGCTGCACATCCAGCTATCGATTATTTCCTGGGACGCCTTCAACCCAGCCCAATCGGATCGTCGCTTCCGGATTATCCTTTCCGATTACATCACGCTCGTATTTTTTAAGAAGATCGTAGAACGTGCTGCGCGGGAAGCTCCCGCCGTCCGCTTTGAATGTCTCCCTATTTCCGACGATCCCGAGGAGCTTCTCCGGCGCGGCGACGTTGATTTTCTGATCATGCCGGAAGTATTCATGTCGAAACATCCTCGCGCAGCCCTGTTCGAAGATATGCTCGTGTGCGTAGGCTGCGGCACGAACAAGCAGCTATCAGAGCCACTTACATTGGAGCGATACTTATCGATGGGGCAGGTTGTGTTCAAATTCGGGGACACCCGGCAGCTCTCCATGGAGGAATGGTATTTGCTCGAGCACGGTTTCGAGAGACGCATCGAAGTTGTCGTACACGGCTTTAGCCTGATCCCGCCCGTTGTATCAGGCACCAGCCGGATCGGGACCATGCCCTTACGGCTGGCGCAGCATTTCGCAAAAACAACACCCCTGCGGATTGTCAAACTTCCGCCGCCACTTCCTCCCGCATTCACGGAGGCCGTTCAATGGCCTGCGCTCCACAATAGTGATCCGGCAAGCCTGTGGATGCGGGAAATGATGTTGCAGGAGGGATCTCGTATGATTCCTCTGCCTAAGAGCACCGGACGTCTCAGTTGTCCCCAAATTGAGAAACTGCCCCCCCCTCGACTATGAGAGGAGGCATGGATGGCGATCCCCCGCCGCCTGCGACCCCGCAACTGCTCAGCAGAAGGGCGAAGCGAACGAGAGTGAATCCATTTCGTAAATGTGTGCCTATCCAAGCAATCGATTTCTGCAATTGTCCGATGACGAATATGAACGCGCCTGAAGGTGTGGAGGCGGAAGCCTGTTCAGGCCCTTGCGGCCGACCACGATGAATCCCTTCCAAACCTTCAGCCGGACGGTGTTGTTGACCCGCTCCATTAAATGCCGGGACCAAACATATTCGGCGGGAGCACTGATCCTGAACCAGTGAGCGGATGCAGTCGGTTGCCGGTCGGGGAGCAATATAGGGAGCTGGGTCGCCAGCCTCCGGAGACTTACGTGACAACCATTCCTTAAAGGATTCAGCTTTGAGACCCTTCCCTCTGACTTCCGCGATTTGGGGCATTGTGTTGATCAGCGGCGTGGTCAACGTGCTTGCGCTCATCTCGCCGCTGTTCATGCTTCAGGTCTATGACCGCGTTCTGGCAAGTGGCAGCGTATCCACGCTGGTGGGGCTCGTCGTGCTTGCTGCGGGGCTTTATG